>DCGG01000099.1:919-5092 GCA_002315455.1 Lentisphaeria bacterium UBA1784 | reverse complement strand
AAGATCGGTGATCCCCGCGCCCAGCATCACTGCCCCGTCCTCGAAGAGAAAATAGGATTTCTGCGCTTTGACGCGGAAGACCGCCGGTTCCTTGACGAAGGGCAGGGGTAATTTTTCGTAGATGAAGGAGCAGACGCCGATGCCGTCGGCGGCGATGCCGCCCGCAAAATCATGGACTCCGGTGTAGTTTTCCCACACGTCGCCGCCGTGTTTGTACTTGCCCTGCCGGGTGGTGGTTCCGGGGATCGCCCACGGGTCCCAGAACCCCTTGGCGAAGGCGTAGGTAGTGGGGCGGCTCATGATGTAGGTCGCTCCGTCGCAGAGGAACTCCGTGAAATGGCTGGCCCACCGCGGGACTTCGCAACTGTTGGTCCGGGCGCTGGTCATGTTGATGCCGAGGTAGTAATCATCCCGGCGCATGACCATGTCGTCGTTGTTCCAGAAATAGCGGGAACCCACGGGGTTGGGGGCGTTGCCTTTGACCACGGCAAGGTAGTGATTGACGCGCTGACGCAGATCTGCGTGACGCTTGGGGATCATGGAACGGAAACTGGAGACGATCCCGGTGATCCGGGCAATCCCGTCTACGTTGGCGTCGCCATGATACTCGAAGGCGCGGCGGGCGGGGAGCATGAGCGTGATGCCCATCTGCAGCGGAGCAATATTGAACCAGAGGGCGGCTTCCGCGTAAGAGACCAGCAGATCCAGTTTCTCCCGGGGGATCTCCTTGCCCCAGTAGGTGCCCTGCAAAAAGCGGAGGAGTCTGGTGCCGTGATTGAGGGAGTCGGAGGGATATCCGCCCATGTAGTTCTGCCGGCCATGTCCCCAGCCTGCGCCGTCGGCGGTCATGCCTTCGCTCCAGAAAGTCTCGTTCTGCATCCGGTTGCTGGTGACGGAGAAACTGTGGAGAATCACCTCCGCCGCCACGTCCAGCATCAGGGGATTGCGGTTGACGAGGGCGGTGACGATCAGCGGACGGTAGCCGAAGTTTCCGCCGACCCAGTGGCCGTGATGGCGAAAGGATTCCAGCGTCAGCACCGGGCCGGGCCGGTTTTCCGTCTGCTGGTAGGCGCATTCGAGGGAGACCTCTTTGCAGAGCTGATTGAGCCGGACCCAGCGGGGGGCCGTCTCCTTGCCGGCCTCCACGTCCTCCATCTTATCCAGAAAAGCGAAGTAGGTCAAGCAGGCGAGATTGGGGAAGACGAAAGTGCTGTTGACCCAGCGGTATCCGGTACGTCGGAGCTCAAAGTCGAAATAGTAGAGCAATGCGGAAACGATTTGGTCCAGCGTTTTCTGGTCCGTGGACTTGGGGTCGGCGAGAATCTTCTTGACTCTGGCCACAAGGAGTCCGTAGGCCTTTCTCTGGACCGTCTCATTGACCAGCCGTTTTTCCGTCTTGCCGTCCTTCAGCAGTTCTTCCCGGGTCGTTTCGGCGAAGGACCCGTCTGCACGCTGTTCCGGGAACGGGACCGGTTTGACCACATCCATCCGGAAATCAACAAGCATCTTATGGAGTTTTTCGGAACGGCGCATCTCCTCGATGGATGCGAGTTTTTGCGCCTTCTCCGGATCGTTCTGCGCCTTCCGAATCTCCTGCTCGCGGATCTCCCGGGGCCAAGAAGTCTGCGTCGTCGGAGGGGCGAGTGGACGCAGGCGCATCTGTTCCTCTGCGATTTTGTCCGGATTTGGGACTGCCGCAAAAAGTATTGTACAGCAGGACAACAGAAACAGGATCAGAGATTTTTTCATTTTATTTATTTCCCCTTTCAATGAAAATTGGATCAGTTCTGTGTGGCCAGTTCCTCGGCAAGCGCTTCGATCTCCGGACGCATGAATTCAAAGGTTCGGCGGTATCCGGCGGTATTCTCCCCGAAGGGATCCGGGATCTCCCCGCGGCGGGAGAGCAGACGGCACTTGGGTGCCGCCTCCGGAGCCAGCATCTTCACCGCCTCCAAGTGTGAAGCGGTCATGACGGCGATGCAGTCATTCTCCTCCGCGAGGTATGGCGTGAACCGCCGGGAGCGGAACCGGGAAGCATCAATGCCGTGCGCTCCCATCACCTCCAGCACCGGAACGCTGGCGCAGTTTCCCGGGTAGGCACAAAGTCCGGCCGAGGATGCGATCAGATCCGTTTTCCCGGTGCGGCGGCAGTAGTCGTTGAACCAGAGTTCCGCCATGGGACTGCGGCAGGTGTTGCCGGTACAGACGAAAAGGACCCGTTTCACAGGGCAGAATCCAACGATGGCGTGGCCGCATGGAGACGGCTGATCGCGACCTGCATCCCCTCTTTGTGGCCGAAGACGGCAGTTCCGGCCACGACCAGATCCGCGCCATGGGCGGCGCAGGTGGTGACGGTCCGCTCATCGACGCCGCCATCCACCTCCAACCGGACGTTGAGGCCGCGCTTTCTGATCTCCCGCTTGAATTCCGCCACTTTGGGCATCTGATCCGCCATGAAGGACTGTCCGCCGAAGCCAGGTTCCACGGTCATGACCAGAACCAGATCGATCCGGTCGAGGTAGGGCAGAATGGCGCTCGCCGGAGTCCCGGGGCGCAGGGACATCCCCACCGTTACGCCGAGGCGGCGGCACTCCGCGATGACGGCGGCGGGATCATTGTCGCACTCCACGTGGAAAGTGATGTGGTCGGCACCGGCCTTGACGAAGGATTCCGCATATTTGAGGGGATCGGTGATCATGAGGTGAACGTCGAAAAGCAGATCCGAACTCTTGCGGAGGCTCTTGATGACCGGGCCGCCGAAGGAGAGATTGGGGACGAGGTGTCCATCCATCACGTCAAGGTGGAGCATGTCGGCTCCGGCGGCGGCGGCTTCCGCGACCTGTTCAGCGGCGCGGCCGAAGTCTGCGGCAAGGAGGGAAGGGGAGACCAGCACCTGGCTCCGGGAGAGGGTCCTGAGATCACGCATAGGGAACTTTCCTTGTTTTATGGATGAACATTCCGTCAAATCACGCAAGGGAATATAGCATGAAACATGCCTTTTTTCAAGAATCTTTTTCTCCGGAAACGGCAAAAAAGTCGGCTTCTTGCATCATCAAATCTTCATGCAACACAGAACATAGAGAAAAATGATTTTTTTTGTTGAGAAAGTTGGACATTTTGCCGTTGGTGTGCTATAATTCCCATAGATACCGGCATGCTCTCCAATCAGAAGGGAAGGAAATTTATCATGATGTATGATCAACCCAAGGCGGAGGTGCCCCGACCAGCGGAAAACTCAGATTCGACTTCGTTCGTCTATGAGGAACAGACTTGGCTGGAGTGGTGGTATGAGCTGGAGGTGGATTTCAAGGCTCAAAGCGTTCGGGTCTCCGTGCTGCAGTGCATCGCGGGAACGATTCAGGAAGAGTGCAAGCACACCTGCTCTCCCGGGGAGTGGCGAAAACTGATGCAGCTCTACGACCGCTGCCGGATCGCCGATTGGAACCCCAAGTATGAGAACCTCTGTGTGCTGGATGGGACCACGTGGAACATCACCATTCGCAGCCGGGGGCAGATCATCAAAGAGATTCTCGGAAACAATGAATGGCCGGAGGATTGGGCGATTTTCGCGGAGTTCCGGGCGGAATGTTTCCGGCTTGCCGGAGCCGGTTCTCCGGAGCCTCCTGCGCAGGAGTGAATTACTGCCGTTCCCGTCAGAGTGATGAGACAGGCATCTCTCTTTGCCTGGTTGACATCGCCGGGATGCCGGCGGTTCCCGCTGCCTTCTGCTACTGAAACCGCGGACTTCCCGCATCTTCATCCTGAAAAAACAGAGAAAAAGTCCGTTTTTAGGGTGAATTTTTCTGTATCCCGGAGTATATTAATAAAAATGTTTTTTAGGACCGGGACCGTCATGACTTTCAAAGATTCACCGCCGAAGCGCATCATCCCCTGCCTTGATGTCAAGGCAGGACGGGTGGTCAAGGGAACCAACTTCGTGGGATTGGTGGACGCCGGAGATCCAGTGGAGTGCGCCGCACGCTATGATCGGGACGGCGCCGATGAACTGGTCTTTCTCGACAT
This sequence comes from Lentisphaeria bacterium UBA1784, assembly GCA_002315455.1. Lineage (GTDB taxonomy): Bacteria > Verrucomicrobiota > Lentisphaeria > Victivallales > Victivallaceae > UBA1784. The sequence goes on along the minus strand of DCGG01000099.1, from coordinate 1,069 downwards.
CACCGCCAGCAGCGACGGGCGGGACACCATGGTCGATGTGGTCCGGCGGACCGCAAAACAGCTTTTCATCCCGCTGACGGTGGGAGGCGGCATCCGTACTTTGGAGGGCATCCGGAAAATGCTTCAGGCCGGAGCCGACAAAGTCTCGCT
>DCGG01000099.1:0-873 GCA_002315455.1 Lentisphaeria bacterium UBA1784 | reverse complement strand
TCGGCAGTCAGTGCATCGTTCTTGCAATCGATGCCCGCCGGTGTTCCGATCCCGGCCGCTGGGAGGTCTATACTCACGGCGGACGCAAGTGCACCGGAATGGACGTGCTGGCGTGGGCAAAACGGGGCGTTGCATTGGGGGCGGGAGAGATCCTGCTGACCAGCATGGATGCCGACGGAACCCATAACGGTTACGATTGTGAACTCACCCGGATGGTTTCCGATGCGGTATCCGTCCCGGTGATCGCTTCCGGCGGAGCGGGAAAACTGGAACATCTGGCGCAGGTGCTGGATGCCGGACATGCCGATGCCGTGCTGGCCGCGGGGATCTTTCATTTCGGACAGTTCACCATCGGGCAGGCCAAGGACTTTTTGAAAGGGCAGGGCATCCCGGTCCGACCCTGCTGCTGACGCGATATCGTTGAGTTTCAATGGTTCTTAATCGAACGAAAAAATAAAGGAAAACAACTCATGAATCAGGAAGAACTCAAGAAGGCCGCGCTGAACTACCACAGCGAGGGAAAACCCGGCAAGATCACCGTGCTCTCCTCCAAGTCCTGCGAATCCGGCGAAGATCTGGCTCTCGCCTATACGCCCGGAGTGGCCAAGCCCTGCTTGGAGATCAAGGACCACCCCGAAACCGTCTGGAAGTACACCAGCAAGGGAAACATGGTCGCCGTAGTCAGCGACGGGACCGCGGTGCTCGGCCTCGGCAACATCGGCCCGGAGGCCGGACTCCCCGTCATGGAGGGCAAGAGCGTCCTCTTCAAGCACTTTGCGGATATCGATGCGATCCCCCTCTGCATCGGCAAAGTATTCAATGAGAAGGGATGCACCGATGCCAAACTCCTGATCGAGACCGTGGAACGGCTGG
>DCGG01000139.1 GCA_002315455.1 Lentisphaeria bacterium UBA1784 | reverse complement strand
TCGCTGAACTGGAACGGACGTTCCGGCAGCGAATGCGAGATATCCGGAGTCCACGTTCTGGTGCCGGAGATGCGGGAGGTCTGCACCCGCACCTACTCCCCCAGCCACATCACCAACATCTTCAAGCGCCGGATCATGGAGATGACCGGCTGCGTGAATTCCAAACGATTCCACGGATGGGAGGCCGGAGAGGTCCTTTTTCTGGGCGCGGTCCAGGGCGATCAGTTCGAGAACCGCAACGGCAAGGACCTGACCAAGGTGAGGTACCGGTTCGCCATCCGGCCCAACCGCAAGAATGTGGACGCCGGAGGATTGGGTGTTCTGGACGTGGACGGCTGGGATTATCTCTGGAACATCCCCTGGCCGGAGCCCGGCGCCCACGCCTACGCCAGCGGTGCCGCTGTGGTCAGCCGCCTTTACCGCCGCGCCGACCTGACCAATCTCGGGATCGGGAGGTAGGCTTATGAACTTATCCGAAACCATGGAAGGCGGAGGCGCCGCGTTCTATGCCGGCAGCCGGACTGTTATCCCGAAAGCCCGGGATTTCATCACGGTCCGCAACATGACTTCCGGAGCCATCATCCGCTATGCGCCGGTGCCGCTGGAGTCCGGCAGTATCCAGATACGCAGCGGCGGCATAGCGGAAAACGGAGGCGCTTCCTATCAACTGGTCTCCTGCACCATGAAGCAGAACACCGGGCGCTGGGGCATCGCCATGGAGGAGATTCGGCCACAGGAGTGGGGCAGGGTCCAGATCTGCGGCATCGCCGTGGTCTCCACCGTGACGTCCCTTCCTGCCGGAAGTTCCGCCGCGGCCGTTGCTCCCGTCAACGGCGGCGTCTCCTACTGCGGAACCGACCGCTCGGGTGCCGTCCGGGTGCTGATCCAGGATGGCTGCACCGCCCTCGTCATCCTCGATGAACGGGCGGACAACGTGCTTGCATACAACGGCTACTTCAAACTGGTGGATGCCAGTACCTACGACAGCGCCACCGGTTTTCTTGTCTCGGCGGCAGTGAAGGTGATCGATGGCGCAGACAGCAGCGGCGCGTACTGCGGCTATACCGATCTGTCGTACGCAAAGGAGGTCCCGGTGACAACGCTCTCCATGGCGGAAGGCGGGACCGTCAGTCTCTACGGATGGTACGATTCTGCCACGTCGAAGTATGCGGTCCGTGTTGACAGCACAAGTGCTCACGCGTCTGCTGCCGGAAACGGCCGTTTCGGATCGCTTCAGCTCGGAAGATGCACCGTAAGTTCCGGTTCGGTCACGATCATTCAGGATTGGCAGGGAGGACCTGCTTATTTTTCCTTGAGGTACGTGGTATGAGCAATGACTGGAAGCAGGGAATGTCTCTCGGCGAATATGCCAATTTCGTCCGGTTTGCCGATCCCCATCAGGCGGCGGAAGTGCTTATCGCCGGAATCGTGGAACGGCTTTCTCTTGCCGAAGGCTCTTCCGGAGGATACATAAGTTCTGGATATTATTACGACCATTATGGAGAGTATCCGCTCTCTTGGCGCTTCCCTCCACAAGACTATCATCATTACCCGGAAGTGAGAGAATCACCGATGGCTAATGTGTTTAAACGGTTTGTGTATGCAGTACGGGAGCATGAGTGGATGATGCCGCAGGATATTGATTCCGGGGCAACCGTCCGTCTGTGGTCCGATCATATGCCTGAACTTCTGACCAGTATTGGACTCCCGGACTTTGTTGATCCGGCGTCAAACAGGGGGTATCGCATTCCGAAGTTCTGTCCAACGAATCAGGCGAGGGTGTACAACGGAATCGCGAGCGGAATTTCGTTGTTGACCCACGCCATCGGAACGTACAATGACCATGCGGAACTCGTCTCATATGAATCCATGTTTGCCGATGGGAATGACGATGATCCGTTTTGCATCAGGTCGTCTTCTTCGTGGGCCGGCCGGATAGGCTATATTTATCATCATGAGTTTTTTTCTTCATATCGGGACAATAACGACTATCGGAAGAGAGTGAATCTTAAAAGGCCGTTATCCGTCACGGTGGTGAATTCAGGCGGACGAACGCTGCATTTTTCTGCGGTGTTTTCCGGGGATTTTTGGACAACTTCAAGGCCCTATGACTATTCAATCGACTGGTCTACACCGGTATCGCATAAACTGGGAACAGATGATTTGCGCGGGATCATATCGGCAGGAGGATCGATGACTTTTCCGCTTTCCGGGTACTATACCAGCGGAAAGACGCCGCAGAATCTGCTCCCCTCTGCCAGCAACCAGTGCGTATCTGGAGATGCATACGGTTCCGGCGGATGGGAACCACATGGCGGATTCGTCTGTTCCGGGATGAGCGGATACGTTGGAAGTGAGCGCTTCTATACTGCCGTTGAGATTGGAGAGGCGTGCCGTTTTTTTGAAGCGGAGGGCCAAAACCTCTCTGAAGTGGAACCATAAACACAATAAGGAACTTTGATTATGAATACATTGCGTGCCATTCTCATGCTGGATCAATCCGGCGCAAAACTGACCGATGAATCCGGAAACGCGTCCGGCGTTTCGCTGGAACTGCTTTTCGGCGCTGCGGTACGGCTGGAACTGGACCTGCGGACAGCGAATCTGGACAATAACGGACAGCTTTCCAGTTATCCCATCGAAAATCTTTCCGGTTCCGCTAAGTACTATTTCGCATTGAACGACGGTTTCAACAGCGGGACCACTCCGAAGTATTTGCAGTTCGAGAACGCTGGAGTGGAGACTGTCCAGGGGAAAACAATCTTCCACGTCGAGCTGCCCGCACTGAACAGCGAAGCGCTTTCCTCCGCCATGGCAGGGAAGGAATCTGCCCCCTTTTACTGCGAATTCGGCGGAGAGAACAGTCAGCTCCCGCCTGCGGTGATGTTCTGTTTCCAGTTTCAGCTGGTGATCCGCAACCGGATCTATCCCGGCGCGGGTTCGGCGGTGATCGCGGGGGACCCCGCCTACTACACCGCGCTGGAGACGGAGGCCGCCATCAGCCGTACCATTTCCGGCGGGACCGATCAGGGGATCTTCACGCCGCACTCTCTGACCATTGGCAGCAACAACGTTTGCGTCATTCCCGTCGTCAGCGATGGGGCTGTCATGAGTCTTTCCGTTTCCGGCGGAAATGTCTCCATGGATCTGGACGCTTACGAAATTTCTGCGGGAAAGGTGGGACGATTCACCGTTCTGCTGAATACCTCCGGTGCCGCGATGCTCCATTGGCCTGCCTCTTGGAAGTGGCAGGGGGAGAAATTCTCCGCCGGTTCCGCCGGACTGTATCCGCTGGAGATCTATTGCAGTTCCGGAACGGTTCTCGCGCGGAGTTTCCTTGACAGCGCTCTGAAAAAAAAGATTGATTCTGTGGAGTTGCTCGCCGGATGGGCAGTGTTCTCCGGCGGAAGTTCCGCGCACTTCGCAGACTATGTAGCAGGAAGCGGATTTACCATCGGATCAGGCGCGGTCGTCAATTCCGCATTGGTCATCGGCGGTACCGCCTTTATCAGCGGCGGAACTGTCAAAAATTTAGAAGTGGAAACTACCTATGATACAGAGGAGGAATCCGCAACGCACGGGGCGTGCGTTCAGCGGGGCGGGACGGTTTCGATGGCTTATATCCATGGACAAGGCGATGAAACTGCTAATTATTATATGAGTGGTGGTACCGTCTTATTGTTTTCTGCTGGCGTCTCTGCGAATCTTCGTCTTAGCAATGGATATATCGAAAGACTGTTGATGACGAGTCTCGGCTGCGACTATGCGGATATCTACGGAGGAGTCGTAGCGGAAACTGTCATTAGAGACGACTGTACGGTCGAAGTTCACTCAGGAGCGACCCTCTCCAACGTTACCATCGACGGCGGCACGCTGACCGTCAGTGCCGGCGGGAGCGCATACGGTATCCACTTCATTTCCGGCACTTACGAAAGCGCTGGAGAAACAATCTACGAGGAGGAATAAGCCATGAATGAACTCGTCTACAAAAACAGGGTGTCCGGTTTTCTGACGGCATTTGAGCCGGTCAAAATCAACGCGCTCCCCAGCATGACGTTCACTCCGCACAACGGATTCGTTTACACCAAAACCCTCTCCGCCGGCGATACCTTTACATTCAACACGCCGGAGGAGGCCATCTGCACCTGCGAATTGTGGCTCGTACAGGGCGCAAGTGCGGTTTCCTTTACTTGGGGAAGCTCGATCTGGTGGGCGGACGGAGACGGCAACTTCGCTTTAGCGAACCCCGCGCCTACGATGAACGAAAACGGCGCGACATACTGCTTGGTGTTCCGCTTCGATGGCACTCGCTGGCTCGGCAGTCTCGCTTATAAGGTGGCATAAATGAGCATACCATACCTTTTCAATCCCATGGGACGGACCCGGGGCGGCGGTCTGCCCGCTTCGTTCCGGGAGTTGGAGTATCTTGAAAGCACCGGCACACAGTACATTGACAGTCTTATCGTGCCATCAAACGGATACTCCATTTGGGTCAAATTTATTGATGACTCTGGAACGGTCTGCGGTGTGGCACTTAGCGGAAATCCGACGTCATACTTCGCGCCTTTCTGTCGAGCAAACTCCGGAGCAGTATATTTTTATTATAACAGTTACCATCTTTTGGGCGGTAATATTGCCCGCAATACGCTATATGAAGCAAGGCTCGAAACAACATCTGATTCCGCAACTGCTACTGTCTGCAACAGCGGCGGAAGTGTGATATCTTCCGGAACGGCAGTTTGCGTTATACACAATTCTAAAAGCATCTATTTGTTTGGGATTCATGGTAATAATGACGCGTTGATTGAACCGTTTACCGGGCGGATATTTTCCGTTCAGATATATAACAACTCAACGCGGTTAGGAGACTTCATTCCGGCTCTTTGCCCTGCCGGAAAGTCTTACGTTGACGGCAACACCGGGCAGACGGTAACTGCAGTCTCGGACAAACCGGGACTGTGTGACCGAGTGAGTGGCAGGTTCTTTGTTAATCAGGGAACTGGTGAATTTCAATATCAATAACTGGAGGAAACTATGGCAAGATACAAGGAAAAAATCAACTGCAACGCCGAAGGCGAAGAGTTCCTCGCTGCGTTCCCGGCCATTGAATGGACGGTGGCACTGGTATGAGTTACGATTTCACCATTGACCATATCCGGGAACTCCTCGCCGTCACCGATCTGCGGAACATGAGCCTCCCGGAAGGCTTTGCCACCACCTCCATGGAAGAACTCCAGCGCATCTACAACGGCATCGGCCCGGAGGCGTGGGGGTCATCCTTCCGTTGCTGTATCACAAAACTCCTCAACTGGCTGGAGACCCCGGCCCTCATCCACGACTGGGAGTATGAGTTTGCTCCAAGGACCTACGGCGCCTTCACCCAAGCAAACCTCCGGCTCGTTTGGAACTCGTGGAAGGACGGGCGTTTCAAGATCGGCCTCGCCGCAGGTCTTCTCTGCCAGATCGGCGGGTGGGGGGCGTTTAAGAATGGGGGAGTGTCAGACCCGTCGGACCAGTCAGACCAGTCGGACAGGTCGGCCGAACGAGGTGAAGTATGACCACTTTTGAGTGGGTAACGCTTATTGGCGTATTGATCTGCGGATTTTGGGCACTTACGCAGAAGTTGTCGAAGATAGAGACGGCTCTTGTGTCCAAGGTAGACTATGCCCATTGTCACGAAAAACGCGAGAAATGCCCCTGTGTACGGGAACTCGCAAAACTCAAAGAAAGGATGAGCAAATGAGATACCTTATCACCATTATCACTCTCGCCGCCGCGGCAATCCTCACCGGATGCTCCACCGCAAAGGCGGTGACGGAGAGCGCTTCTGGAAAGAACCTCGACCTCTCCGGATACGTCATGCTGGGGGAAGTCGAGACGGCCAATCCCGAGAACGCCACCCCGCAGGGAAAACTTATCATCGGACGCGTTACGTACAAGTCCCGGAAGGTCGGCATCCCGGCGGATCAGAAAGTCCCCAACGCCGGCAACTTCCGCGCCACCAGAAGCCGGTCCCTCTTCGGTGCCGAGGAGACCATCATCGAATATGATTGGACTGCCGGTTCCGATGCCGATGCCGCCAAGGCTGAAGCGCGCCTTAAGACCATGAAAGAGGAGACCGAACAGGCTTTGTCCGCGGAGGCGAACGCTTCTTCTGCGGAGTCCGCAGAGGAATCGCCGTCTGCGGCATCTGAAAAGTAAAAGGAGGAAGATATCCTCTCCCTCCCAAAAAGAAAACCGGGATCCCGCATTTCAGCAGGACCCCGGATTTTTTGCGAACGTGACGTTGATCACTTGGCGGCGGGAACGAAGATCACGTCGCCCTTCTTGACGGTGGAATCGGGATTGAGCCCGGAATTCAATCGGCAAAGTTCTTCCACGGTGATGCCGCGCTGCTTGGCGATCTCCGCCGCAGGGGTATCCGCGTTCACCTCGAGGATGTCGGTGCTGGTCGCCGCGGCTGCATCGGCAGCCGGAACCGCCTCGGCAGGGGCGGCCGGAATCGCCGGAGCCGCTTCGGCAGGCGCCGCCGGCGCCGCAGTTTCAGCAGGAGCCGGAGCCGCAGGAGCCGTGGGCGCCGCAGGAGCCGCCGCAACAGCCGCCTTGCCGGGGATGTTCAACTTCTGGCCGATCTTCAGGCGGCGGGCCTGTTCTTCGGTCATGTTGTTGGCCTGCATCAGGGTGCTCAGTTTGCAACCGAGTTTCCTGGCGATCTTCTGGGGGGTATCGCCGCTCTGCACGGTGTAGGTGCCATCGGTGCCGACCTTGCCGGTCGCGACAGCGGCACCGGCCTTGCCGGCCTTGCGGGCGGATTTGGACTTGGTCCCGGCCACGGCGCTCTTGCCTCCGGGGATGACCAGTTTCTGGCCGATGCGGAGACGCTTGGCGCTCTGTTCATCCATGTTGTTAGCCTGCATGAGGGCGGCGAGCCGGACGTGATTGGCTGCGGCGATCTTGCCGAGGGTATCGCCGGATTTGACCACGTAAGTCCCGCCGGCGGGAACGGCCGCAGAGACGGAGGATTTCTTCGCGGGAGCACTGGTCATGGGGACGAATTCGCCAGTCTGTGCAGGGGCCTGCACCGCAGGAGCCTTGGCGGCCGGGGCCTTCGCCGTCGGCGCAGGGGCGGCAACGGGTTCCATCGCCGGCGCGGCTTCGGCATCGGGGGTCGGGACGTACTTGCGGTCAGTCATGACTTCGCTGTGGCATCCGGCGACCAAAGCGGTGCCGACGAGAGCAAGAATCAATTTTTTGTTCATTTCAAAGTCCTCCTGAAAGTGGTTTTGACGTATGAATCGGTTATTGATATAATATAGGAACGATTTTGATAAAAGCAAATCCAAAACCCCTCGGAGTTGCAAAAAAATCGTTACTTTTCATAGACCAGAACGGTTTCTCCCTTTTTTACCATGCGGAATCGTTCTCTTGCGACTTTTTCGACTCCGGCCGGCGTGGTGAGTTTCTGGTTTTCGTTTTTGATCTCGGCCAGTTCCTCCTTGTTGCGCCGGAGGGTTTCGGCCGTCTCCTGTTCGACGTTGCGCTGCTTCAGCAGATCCCGGTAAACCGGCAGCAGCAGAACGGCTGATCCGCCCAGCAGAGCGGCGATCAGCAGATACCACAGATAGGTGCTGATGGGACTGGTCGTTTTTTTGTGCGGATCGCGGAACATGATGGCCTCCTGGGAGTTCAGGGTTTCGTCAGCTTATTGTCCGGGCTGAAGGGTCAGCAGAAATTCGATATTGGTGTTGACTTTCTTCAGGCGGCTGAGCAGGACTTCCATGGCCTCCGCCGGAGGAACGCCGTTGATGGCTTTTCGCAGGATCCACACCTTGCTCAACTCATCGGGATGGAGCAGAAGTTCCTCCTTCCGGGTGCCGGACTTCTCGATGTTGATGGCGGGATAGATCCGGCGGTCGGAGACGTTGCGGTCCAGATGCAGTTCCATGTTACCGGTGCCCTTGAACTCCTCGAAGATCACGTCATCCATGCGGCTGCCGGTCTCGATCAGCGCGGTGGCGATGATGGTGAGGCTGCCATGGGTTTTGCCATCCCGGGTCTGGATGTTCCGGGCCGCTCCGAAGAAGCGTTTGGGCTTGTGGAGCGCGGCGGCATCCACGCCGCCCGTGAGAATCTTGCCGCTGTGGGGCTGGAGGGTATTGTAGGCGCGGGCGAGGCGGGTGATGNNAGGCTGCTGTCCAGCAGAATGACCACGTCTTTGCCGTATTCCACCATGCGTTTGGCCTTTTCCACCACCATTTCGGCGACCTGCGCGTGTCGTTCCGGGGGTTCATCGAAGGTGGAACTGACCACTTCACAGTCGATGCTGCGCGTCATGTCGGTGACCTCCTCGGGGCGTTCGTCGATCAGCAGAATGATCAGCGTCACCTCGGGATTGTTGGCCCGGATGCTCTTGGCGATCTTCTGAAGCAGGACGGTCTTTCCGGTCCGGGGCGGAGCCACGATGAGTCCGCGCTGGCCCTTGCCGATGGGGGTGACGAGATCCACCACCCGGGTGGAATACTCCGCAGGTTCCCGTTCCAGCAGAAGCCGTGAGGTGGGGAAGTAGGGTTCCAGACTGGTGAAGGGGATGATGGATTTCTTCCGGTCCGGGGAATCGTTGTTGATGCTCTCCACCTTCAGCATGGCGAAGAAGCGTTCCTTCTCCCGGGGGGCGCGGATCTGTCCGGCGACGAAGTCTCCGGTCTTCAGCGAGAAGAGTTTGATCTGCGAGGGGCTCAGGTAGATATCCTCGGGGCAAGGCAGGTAGTTGTAACTGGGGGAGCGCAGGAAGCCGAATCCGTCGGGGAGTACTTCCAGATAACCGCTGCCGTAGAGCTGGCCGTTCTTCAGGGCGTTGGCCCGCAGAATTTCGCCGATGAGGGTGGACTTTTCCAGTGCGCCGATCCCTTCGATGCCCAGTTCTTCGCCCATGGTGGTGAGTTCCTGCATGGATTTCTCCTGCAGTTCGGAGATGTTCATGCCGGGCACGTTGGGATCGGCGATGATCTCGGGATCGGGATCGTCCTCGTGATCGTGGCGGTTGTTGCGGCGGTTGCGGCCGTTGAAGCGGCGGCGTCCCTCCCGGCGATTGCCGTCGGGGAGGCCGTTTCCTGCGTTTTCGCGGGATTCGGCCGCAGGGGCCGTCTCCTGTGCCGGGCGGACCGGCACGGCTTCGGAGGCGGTGGCTTCGGGTGCGACGTAACTTTCGCTGTCGGCGTCGTAGGCGGCTCCGGAGGGCGGTGCGTCGGGCGCGGCATAGCCGGACGCGCTGAAGTCGGCTGGTTCCTTGGGTTCGCGGAAGAGATCGTCGTCCTCCCTGTAATCGTAATCATTTTCCACGGCGCGGCGCCGGGGCCGTCCGGCGCGGCGGGTGCGGCGGGGAGAATCTCCTCCGTTGCCGGAGGCATTGGATTTCGGCATAGCCATAAGTTGACTCCTTTTTGCTTGTATTTTTAATTGACGTCAGCGATCTGGTTTGATTTGGCATTCCGGCATCGGATCACTTCCGCGCGGAGTTTTTTCCAACTGTTTCAGCAGCTCCTCGAACTGCCGTTGAAATTCTGCTTCCGAACCGTTATTGACGAGGGCGAAATCCGCCAACTCCAGTTTTTTGTCCGGGGCCATCTGAAGGGCCTCGCGACGCCGGAAGTCCTCCTCGGAGAACCTCCGCTTGGAGCGAAGCCGCTCCAACCGGACCGCCGGTTCCGCCCAGACGGTCAGGACCGCATCGAAGCGGTCCGCCATGTTGTTCTCGTAGAGCAGGGGGACCTCCATGGCTCCGTTGTCCCCCTGCGCGCGCCATTGGGCGATGGTGCGGTCCATGGCCCGTTCCAGCCGGGGGTAGATCAGATCGGTGAGGCGCTTCAGTTCTTCGGGGGCCCCGAACACCTGATCGGCCACGGCCTTGCGGTCGATGGTGCCGTCCGGCAGGCGGAACTCCCGGCCCCAGAGCCGTTTCAGTTCTCCGGCGAACTCCGGATCGGCTTTGCGGTAGAGGTCCCGGCAGAATTCATCGGCATCGAAGGTTTGCCATCCGGCCCGGGTGAACCAGGCGCGCAGGGAACTTTTTCCGCTGCCGAAAGAACCGGTGATTCCAAGGATCATCATCTTGCGTTAGAATTTTCCGGGGATCCGGGACAATCGTCCTGACCGATCCCCTTCGGTCATTTTGTCGTAAAACCGTCCGGGCCGGGGCCTTGACGGAACTCCTTTGCGGAACGTTCTCGAAGCCTGGAAAGAGGGAATCGCCGCTTCGAACAAACTGTGGCGGAAAGGATCTGACTCCGTTATTTTGCACGACTCCGCGAAACGTCCCCTCTGCATGAAGCAGAGAAAATGCAGATCCGCAAGGGGGTGCAACAGGTTAGAAATCTCGAACCAATTCTGGCGAAGGTTCCAAGGTATATCTATCGATTCTCTTAAATATAGCGCAGGAATTCCTCCTTTGCAAGGAGGGCAATGCGAAAAATTCCCGATTTTGCAGAAAAAAGGACGGAAGATACGTTTTCCTCCGTCCTTTTCCGGATTTTCCGGCGGTCCTGCAGGGTACCGGTCAGCCGTTGAGCCAAGCGGAGAGATCCTCCTCCTCCGTGCGGATCGGTTCGGCCTCGAACTCCACCTTCAGCACCGAACAGCAGGGATCGGGCGGCAGCGCGGGCAGTCCGGAGATGACGAGCCGTTTGGTCCGCTCGTCCCAGTGGAAGGGGAACTCCTCCCCCGTTGCCAGCAGGGAGACCCGGCGGACCGGCGTCCCGATGCGGATGGCGGTGGCCTGACGGCCCGGCCAACGGTAGATGCACCAGTATCCCACGTTGCCCTTCTGCGTCCACGGACCTTGAAGGTTCAGGTCGACGGTACCGGGTTCGGAGGCCCCGATGAGGGCGCAGCGCCGGGAGTTGCGGATGGCTTCTTCGTTGCGCTTCAGCCAGTTGCCGATGGCCTGCAGACGCTCCTGCTCCTCCGCCCGGACAGAACCGTTGGGCATGGGGCCGATGTTGAGGAGGTAGTTGCCGCCCACCTGCGCCGCCTGAATGAGGTTCTGGACCAGCTGCACCGGCGTTTTCCAGTTGGGATTGAAGCGGGTGTATCCCCACGCGCAGGAATCTCCGATGCACATGCAGCTCTCGGTCATGCGCTGCTTGCCGCCCCGGATCACCTGCTCGGGAGTCTCAATGTCCTCGTCCTCGCCGGAGCGGTCGTTGATGATGATCCCCGGCTGGAGTTCCCGGACCATGGCGTTCAGTTCCCTGGCCCGCCAGAACTTGGACCATTCAGGGCGTTTCCCTGCGAGCCTTGCATCCCAGCCGCCGTCGTATTCCAGCACTTCGATCCTGCCGTAACCGGTCATCAGTTCCCGGACCTGATCGTGGGCCTGCTTGACCAGCGCCTGATAGGAGTCCGGATACTTTTCCGGTTCGAAGTACCCGGGGAAGCGCCAGTCCAGAAGGGAGTAGTAGAGACCGACGTGAAGTCCGGCTTTACGGGCGGCGTCCACGTATTCCCGGACGATGTCCCGCTTGGCGCCGTGCCTGGCGCTGGTGAAGTCGGAGTACTTGCTGTCGAAAAGGCAGAAGCCTTCGTGGTGGCGGGTGGTGAGGACCATGTATTTGGCTCCGGCGGCGCAGGCGGCCTCCACCCACTCCTCGGCGCAGCGGGGGGCCGGGCGGAACTGGTCGGCCAACTGGGCATACTCTTTGGCGGGGATGCGTTCGGAGTACATGGTCCATTCGCCCCGGCCCAGCAGGGAATAGAGACCGTAATGGACGTAGATCCCGAGGCGTGCCTCGTTGAACCAGCGCATCTGCTCGGGGGAACATTTCTCATTCATGGTGAATCCTCCTTTTCCGGATCGGTTGCAATTGAGAAGCCTTCCGGGACTTAATGTGCCACAAGATACGGAAAATTCAAATCTTCCGGCATGAATAATATGGGCTTTTTTGTGGAAAAAATCACCATTTTGACAGGCTGGTCCGGTCGTTTGGCGTTCCGTCGGCGCAAAAACTTGAAAATTTACCGCTTTGATGGTATCTTATGCGCTGAAAATGAAAGAGAAACTGCAACGAACGGAGACAGCATGAGTCTGCTGGCTGATTTCAAGGAATTTCTCATCGCCGGAAATTTCAAGGTGGGCGACCACATCCCCGGTGAGATCGAACTCGCGGCGCACTTCGGCGTCAGCCGCGGACACATCCGCACCGTTTTGAGCCACCTGACCGAGATGGGTGTGCTGGAACGGGTCCGGAACCGCGGCACCGTCATCGTTGCCCCCCCGGTGGAGAAGGTCCGGGAGGAGTTGGCCTTCTGCTTCCGCATCGCCGATTACGGCTACGAGGATATGAAAGAGGCGCGGCTTCAGCTGGAGTTGGCCCTGATCCCCCTGATCGTTCGGCGCATCACTCCCGACATCATCGGCAAGATCGAACTCAATTTGCAGAATCAGGAGAAGGCCGTGCAGGGACACGTCTCCCGGGAACTCTTCGACAATTACGACCTGGAGTTCCACATGCTGCTTCTGGACGCCGCCCGGAACCAGTCGCTCCGGATCTTTTCCAACATTCTGCTGACGGCCTTCAAACAGCAGTTCCGCCAACTGATGACCGTGCCGGCCGACAATGCGGCGACGCTGGAGGAACACCGGGAACTTTTCCGGATCATCCGTTCCGGAGACACGGCGGCGGCGGTGGAGGCCATGGCCCGCCACATCTCCGCAACGTAAGCGGAGCGCCCGGTCGTCCGTGTAAAAAAATCGCCTCCTGCATCTCAATGACGCCGGAGGCGATTCCGTTTTTTCAAAGGTTGCGGCGGATCAGTGCATTTTGCGAAGCGCTTCTGCCCCGGTCATTCCCGGGACCACGCCGCACGCCGCTGCCGCCGCGCTGACGCCAAGAACGGCCGCTTTCAGCATGTCAGCGAAGCACTTCACGCCGGTGACCGTGGCGAAACGGTCTCCCAGTTTCTCTGCGGGAGCGAGGGAGAAGTAGCCGCAGCCGAGGTTTCCCCGACCGCTCTGGATCAACAGGATCTTCCCGTGCTCCGTGGCGATCTCCGCCCCGGAGCAGGGGGTGCCGTCCAGTTCAAAATCTTCGGAACGCATCACAGCGTCACCTTCACCTTGTCCCGCATGGCAAAGACCTTCTCCTTGGCCTCTTCCACGCTGTTGCCTCGGGCGAGGCAGACGCCCATGCGGCGATGTCCGTTGAGGACCGGCTTGCCGAAGAGGCGGACGTTGGTGTCCGGCATGGTCAGCGCATCGGT
>DCGG01000021.1:16669-22121 GCA_002315455.1 Lentisphaeria bacterium UBA1784 | reverse complement strand
AATTTTCCCCGGACAGCAGTGAGTCATTATCTGATGTATCAGGGTATACTATACAATCCCATCGGGAAAAAAGCAAGACAAAGAGCCGGGATCGCCCGAAATATCGACCGGGAATACCGGCGTTCCAATGGGAAACAGCCGCACGTCAATATCCGAAACCATCACCTTTGATGGAGGAGAGTCTGACCACGCCGTTCCGCCGTTCATAAAGTCCGGGATGGCATTTTTCATCTTTCAGAGACGCGGTCGGATAAAACTGCGGAGCGTTGCATTCGACTCCGCGGATCGTTCCGACGTGCGCCGCAAGCAGAACGTGGGGGATCGTGGCGAGCATCGGATTGGTGAGATCCTGCACCATCAGCGCCATGTCGTGAGCCTTCGCCCAGCATGCGGAAAGCAGGGCTCCGGTCATGGTTTTGCAGACTTTCAGCGCCACGCCGTTCCAGCCCAGTGCATGACCCATCCTGACGAACTTCCAGTCGTGAGCGCTTTCATCCATGAAAAGAGGTTTCCGCGCGGCGCAGGCATGCACGTCGATCTGATTTTTTTCCAGATCATACGGGAATGGCTGTTCCACGTAGAGCAGTTTTCGGTAGACGTCAGGTTCCTGCTCTTTCAGACGGTCCAGAACGTCGTTGACGTACCGGGGCGTCTGCACCATGCAGTTGAAATCCGGGGACAGGGAATCGCAGCCAAACTCCGCCGCGATGCGCCCGACGCTGACGACGCGCTCATAGTCCCATGCGGCGTCTCTGCCGGTGAGTTTTATTTTGAGACAGCGGAGTCCGTCCCTTTCGATCCATTTTTCGAGCGAAACCGGATAACCGTCTTCCGGTTCCTGCCCGGTCCGCTCGCTTTCGCGCAACAGATCTTTTCCGCCGACCAGGTGCCAGACGGGGAGTTCCAGGGGGATCTCCTTGACGAAGAAGTCCTGCGGGTACTTTCCTGCGAAGGATCCGTTCTGAAAGAACCACGCCAGATCATGCTCCATGAATCCGGCATTGTACGCATCGAAGGTCGCCATTTTGCGCGAGATCCCGAATGCATCGTGCATCGCCAGATCAAAGGCGGACGCACAGATCAGCGCCGCAAGATGGGGCATTTCAACCTTGTGTTCCCGATTGAAATGCTGATGCAACAGCGGAAGCCTTTCCGTCAGGAAACGGTATCCCGCACTCATCGGGTCTTTCCCCTCCGGAACGTATTCCCGTGCCAGAAGTTCGCAGAACGCGATCATTTTCTCTTCGCGGAAACGGAATGAGAGTTCCGCCGGCCACGCCCAGCCGACCGAAAGCGGTGTTTCCCCCCTGCCGGTCGCGCCGAAACATGAAACTTCTGCATGGGCGATCTGGATGGAATGGATCGTCTCCGCCCCGAATTTCAGAGGCAGGCGCATTTTTACGGGAATAAACCGGACAAAAGCCATGCAGCACCTCAAAATTGATGCGGACGCCCGGTGCGGACCGAATCATAGGCTCCGCAGATGAACTCGACCGCCCGGCGTCCCTCCCGGCCGTCGAGAAACAGTTTCGTCCCATCCAGAATGGCATCGGTGAGGTTTCCCAACTGCCGCACGTGACCGCTCACGTCGATATTGGCAGGGGAACTGCCGCCGGCGGCATCGACCGCGGAGATCCCTCGCCGGATCTCCTCGTCCCCCGGCAATTCCTCCGGGAAATCCCAGCGGGTGATCCGCGACGCTTCCATCGCGATGTTTCCTTTGCTGCCCAGCAGTTCCAGTTTTCTCGGATATCCGGGAGGGCACGACGTCGAGACCTCAATGGTCCCCAGAGAGCCGTTGCGGAATTTCACCGCGGCGCACAAAGTATCCTCCACTTCGATTCTGTGCGTGAGCGCTCCGGCGGCGGCGTAGATCTCCTTGGCGTCCCCGTTGAGGTAGAGCAGAATGTCCACCAGGTGGATCGCCTGATTCATCAGCGCGCCGCCTCCGTCCATCGCCCAGGTCCCGCGCCAGGCGGAACCCGTGTAATAGGACGGCTCGCGGAACCAGTGCATCTGCAGGGATGCCAGCACGATTTTTCCCAAACGTCCGGCATCCACCGCCGCCTTGATCCTCTGGACCCCGGGGTCAAAACGGGTCTGAAAAACGGGAGCCAGCAGGACCTTGTTTTCCTCGCAGGCGCGCAGGATGGCATCGACCTTTTCCACGGTGATTTCCAGGGGCTTTTCGCACAGGATGTGCTTCCCCGCACGGGCCGCCGCAATCGCCAGTTCTCCGTGGGTCCCGGAAGGAGTGGCGATCGTCACCGCCTGAACGTCGGGCGCGGCAAAAAAAGCATCGAGGTCAGTATAGACCCTGCAGGGGAAATCCTCCGCGATCTTCCGCGCGGCTTCCGGGCGGGAATCGAAGACCGCGACCAGTTCCGCCCGTTCCAGCTGACGAAGCGCTTCCGCATGGAAGCGGGCGATCATCCCGGCTCCGATGATTCCGTAACCGACTTTGGGGTTCATCGTTTATTCTCCCAATCTGGCGCGGCGGTAACTGCGGGCGAATGCCGTTCCGTCATAACCGTCCCGCGAAAGAGGCAGGTCGGCGAGGAAGACCCTTCGGCCGCCATTCATCCACGACGTGCGCGCGGCCAGTGCGGCATATTCCGGTTCGAGCAGGGTGTCGGGGGCAAGCGGCGGGCAATCGGTTTTGCCGGTGAAATAGGGCAGAACGGCCTCCAGCATGCTCCGGTAGATTTTGGTGTTGTCGATTGACACCTGAAATACTTTTCGGGTCGTCGTCACCGAGACGTGGAAAGGAAGCCACACCGTATTGCCGACCGTCAGGATGCCGCATTTGCCGTCACGCCACTGAAGCAGGATCTGCTTCTGATTGCTCTCCCCAACGAACTGCGCGGAGATCACTCCGGGACCGAGTGCGGCGCACAATTCGGCATAGCCGTGGATGCCGTAATTATAATCATCGACGCCGATGGAAGTATATGCCGTGCAGATCTTGCCCCGTTCGCTTTCCGGCATGGCGAGGAGGTCGCGGATTTCCCGGCAGAAACGCATGACGGAACCTCCAGTGACGCGGTAACCGCTCTTGATCCAATCCGCGATCTGCGCGAGTTCTTCGGTGTTTCCTGCTTCCGGCTTGTCGATGTAGACGCTTTTGCCGGCCTCGACGAAAGGTCTTGCCTGTTCCAGATGGCGGTCCCAGTTGGTCGTATGGACGATGACGCCGTCCACCAGCGGGATCATTTCCGCCGGAGTTCCGACGGCATGGGGAATATTCCACGTCCGGCAGAATTCCGCGGCAAAATTCTCCGGGCGGGTCTCTCCGGAATCCCACGCCGCGACGATCTCAACGTCGACCAGCCCTTCTTTCGTCATGTCCCGCATGATGGGGACCCAGCATTCGGGATGAGACGTACAGAGACCGACCAAACCGATCTTGAATGACATTTTCCGTTTCTCCTTTGCTGAATGCAATTAAAATTCCGGGTGCAGGATGATGCCCATGTTCTGATCCGGATGATCCATCAGCCGCTCATACGCCTGCGCCGCCTGCGTCATCGGCATAACTCCTGTGATCATCGGTTTGATCAGAAGCCGTTTTTCCTGGATGAGACGGACCAGTTCCAGAGCGTTCCGCTGACTGGTGAACTGGACGAAGACCGCCGGATATTCCGCGCCGAGTTCCCAGGCTTTGTCGTGATATCCCGCACCGGTGCGGGAGCTTGCCCGGACGTCGAGGTTGCCGGACCACGCTCCCCCTTTGAACTCAATGGAACATCCGCCGACCAGAACGATCCGTCCCATTTCGTGACCGTCGGCGGAGACCTTCATGCAGCGGTGAATGGAGTCGAACGCCTTCTGGGCATTGCCGCCGAAGGCGATCAGCGAAAAATCCAGTCCGTACGGTTTCGCCCATTGTTTCGTGCATTCCTCGGCATCGCATTCCTTGACGTTGACGGTCTCGATGCCGCATTTTTTTGCGATATCCAACCGCAGTCCCACGCCTTCCCACGCGAGTATCCGCGCTCCGCTGATGCGGAAGAGTTGGGCGGCGAGGTTGCCGACGATCCCCTGGCCGAGGACGGTACCGTATTCTCCGAGTTTGACCTCGGTCCGCCGCACTCCCTGCAGCGCCGTTGCGGCGAGGGAGAGGAAGCATCCCTCCTCATAGCTGACGTCGTCCGGAAGCGGGACTGCCAGATTGACGGGGACGACGGCGTGGGAAACGTGTCCTCCCGTCATGCATCCCACCCTCTGTCCGATCTTCAATCCCCGTGCGTCGCCGCAGATATCAATGATCTCTCCGGCACAGGAATATCCCGGAACCACATCGTCTTTGACCGGATTTTTCCGGCGCTGATCGATCATCCACGTCTCCGTTCCCGGACTGATCAGCAGCGCGTGGATCTTGACCAGTACGGAATTGGGGACCATCTGCGGAATGTCCTGTTTTTCCAGTTCCACGGCACCGTTGCCGCGGATGACGACAGCCTGACGACTCATTGTATCACTCTCCTGATTTCTGTTGCGGATGACGCAACAATTTTTCACCGGCGGAAACAGACGAGGTCTGAAATTCGCCTTTTTTTATTGTCTGGAGTTGAATATACTTATCTTTTATGCCAAAGTAAATAACAAAACAACGAATTTATTTACCATTTTCACAAAACATGAAAACACATCTTCTTTACTGGGGACGGTCGTGGAACGAACTGCGCCGGCACACTCCCGCGGGGGAAACTCACTCTTATGCCCAGCTGGAGATCTGCGTCCGGGGTATGATCGCCGTCCGCGGAAACGATGAGGTCATCCGTCTGAATGCCGGGGATTGCCTGCTGATCCCGCCGGAACTGCGTCACAGTTGTTTCTACCCCGAAGCGGAACACGAATTCTACTCCCTCAAATTTGCAAGGCCTGCCTTGCCCAAGCACATGCTCCTCTGCAAAGCGAATGACTTTACGCGCTGGTTTGCCGCAGGACTGCGCTGTTGCCATGCCCCGGAACAGCGTTTTGCGATGCCGCTGAACGAGGCCAACAGAGAGATCATCGAAGGCTCGACGGAGATGCTTCTCGAACACATGATGCGCTCTGTCCATACGCCGGAAACACCTGCGGAACCGCCGATTTTTGCGGGGATCCGGAACGCCGTGCTGTGCAGCGGCGCTTTCATCAACGTGGGAAGTTGTGCCGAAGCCATGGGGATCAATGCCGCGCAGCTGAACTACCGCTTTTCCAAGGAACTGAAAGCGTTTCATCTCTCTGCCCGGGAGTGGTCCGTAAAAAAAGTCATTGATCTGGCGAAATTGCATCAGATCAATCAGTATCTTGATTACACGGAACTCTCCATATCGGAGATCGCTCGACAGATGCAGTTCAACAACATCTATACTTTCTCAAGATTTTACCGGCGTCTTGAAGGATACTCCCCCCGGGATCGGCGGCGTATCGCTTCCCTCGGCGGGGGCGCCGGCCTGCAGGAGAA
>DCGG01000021.1:16001-16624 GCA_002315455.1 Lentisphaeria bacterium UBA1784 | reverse complement strand
GTACCCCGCCGATCCCGTGCCAGCCATTTTTCATGGGTGCAACTTTTCCTGCCGGGAGAGTCTGGTACAACGTAAAAAAGGCGGTTTGCCTGCACACCTTCAGCACGGAGTCCATCTGCTCCGGCGTTATAGTCTCATCGCTCTTCAGGACGGTATGAATCAAATCGATGGTGCAGTCTTTCATATTCTGCGTATGCCTTTCTGAACGCCGGGTTGGTTTCGTTGGCGTTTATGATAGCGGACGCGTCAAATAAAAAGAGGATTTTCTTTCTCTTGCTGTCAAGGAGAGGGGTGCACCGCTCCTTTCCTTATTATATATAGGTTGCCCTACCGAACCATTCACCTCTATCCGTGCGGTTACGCGGAGACAGGGGGATGTGCATTGAAAAAGCCATGCCCGCGGATTATCTTATGCCCGGCAGAAAAATTTCTAGACGTTCATTTGACCTTCAGGGGTCAAAACAGTTGAAAATCAAAGGAAAAGAAAGGAAGGAAAGAGATGGCTGAAAAGAGCGCAAAACGTCCCTTGAGGCAGTGGATGGATAAATTGGAATATGCTGGGAATAAAGAACTTGCGAATCTTCGGAATCAGGGTAT
Source organism: Lentisphaeria bacterium UBA1784 (assembly GCA_002315455.1). Taxonomy (GTDB): domain Bacteria; phylum Verrucomicrobiota; class Lentisphaeria; order Victivallales; family Victivallaceae; genus UBA1784. Next base: position 16,027 of record DCGG01000021.1, on the reverse strand, counting down.
AAAAAATGGCTCCGGCAGCTGGATTC
>DCGG01000021.1:0-15991 GCA_002315455.1 Lentisphaeria bacterium UBA1784 | reverse complement strand
CGACCAAGTGGTTAACAGCCACCTACTCTACCGCTGAGCTATGCCGGAGCGTTTCAATACGCTTAATATAGGCCGGATGGCGGGAAAATGCAAGCGGAAATTTGAAAAAATACCGCTTTTTTCCATTTCCCTCGGAGAATCACTCCTTTTCAAGTCCTCTCCCGCAATCAAATTATATGAAAGCGTCCGGTAATCGGAAAGCCTTGAATGTTCCTTTTTTTGACGTCAATGCTTTGCTGCCGTAAAGATTTTCGCAAAGCACTTCGCCCATGCCGTTGCAGGATACTGAAAGTATGATATCCTGAAGAAAGGAACCGGGATCAAAGCCTCAATCCTCGGTGTATTTCAACATCTCATTCTGAAACGCGACGCGGTACTTTTCCAGTTCCTCTTCCGAGAGGTCGGGAGGGACGCGGAAGTATTTGCCGATGGTCATGGTGACCGTGGAGAAGGGCTTGGGGATCCGGAACTGGTCCCAGCTTTTCAGCCTCCAGCTGCGGGAGTAGTTGATGCCCAGCACCACGAGGGGTTTGCCGGTGACGCTGGCGAGATGGATCGGACCGCGTTTGATCTGGTAGCGGGGGCCCCGGGGACCGTCGGGCGTGAATACCACGTTCCGGCCTTCCTGCAGAGCGTGGACCGCGCCCAACTGGGCATCCACGGCCTTTTTGCTGGAGGAGCCGCGGAGGCTCTTCACGCCGAGCATGCTGATGAAATCCACGAGGTATTGCCCGTCCCGGGAGGCACTGATCATGGCGGAGGTGTTGTGCCGGGTCTTGTCGGGGAAGAGCAGAGGGAAGAAGAAGAGCCGGTTGTGCCAGGTGCAGGCGATGGTCTCCCGGTAGTCGTGGATGTCGCATTCGTTGAGATTGACCACCCTGGAACGGAAGCAGAGGCGGAAATACATCCTGTACAATACCGACGGAAACCAATAGATCCAGGTCGGGAACTTTTTGATATTCCGGAATTTCTGCTTGAACCATCCCATGATCATTTGACTCCTCGTTTTGCGCAGATCCCATTGAGAACGCACTCTGTGCAGACCGGTTTTCCGGCGTGGCAGACCTTGCGTCCGTGCTGGATCAGCAGGTGGGAAAAGTTGGTCCACAGTTCCGCCGGGACCTTGGCGTTGTTCTCTTTTTCAATGGCGACGGGATCGCGGCTTTCCACCACGCCGATCCTGTTCAGAAGGCGTGTTACGTGGGTATCCACCGGGAATCCCGGGATCTCGAAGCAGTTCCCGAGGAGGACGTTGGCGCTTTTGCGGCCGATGCCGGGCAGGCGGATGAGTTCCTCCATGGTCTGCGGCAGTTCGCCGTGAAACTCCTCCGCGATCATTTTGGCCGCGGCGGAGAGGTTCGCCGCCTTGTTCTTGTAGAGGCCGCAACTGTGGATCAGTTCCTCGAGGTGGGGGAGGGGGAGCCGGCTCATGCGTTCCGCATCGGGAGCTTCTGCAAAAAGCCGTTCCGTCACCAGATTGACCCGGTCGTCCCGGCACTGTGCGGAGAGCATCACCGCCGCCATCAACTGAAAGGGGGTGCGGTGCTTCAGTGGACAGGAGCACGTCCCGTACTGCGTAAAGAGGAGATCGTGAATCTCGCGCCACCGTTTTTTGCCGGCCATCAGAGAACCCCCGAAACGGTTAAGAAGTTGCGGAGCAGCGTGAGCCCGCAGAGCTGGCTCTTTTCCGGGTGAAACTGAGTGGCGAAACAGCGTCCTTTGCCCACTGCGGCAGAGAAGGGCGTTCCGAAGTAGGAACTGACGGCGACGGTCTCCGGCTTCCCTGCCGGGACGTAGTAGGAGTGGACGAAATAGAAAAAGGACTTCTCCTGCAATCCCTTGGCGAGGGGACAATCGGGGGTGAATTCCGCCCGGTTCCAGCCGATCTGGGGGACCTTCCCCAGGGCGGGATCGAATTTGACCACGGTGCCGGGAATGATCCCGAGGCCTTTGACGCCGGGTGCCTCCTCGCTGGAATCCAAAAGCATCTGCATTCCGAGGCAGACGCCGAAGAGCCATCCGCCGCCGGCGAGAAACCGGGGAATCGCCTCCGAGAAGCCCCGTTCTGCAAGGTTCTTCATGCCATCGCCGAAGGAGCCGACGCCGGGCAGGATGCAGACTTCCGCATCCCGCAGGTCTTCGCCGTGTTCGATGGGCTGGCAGGCGACGCCGAGGCGTTCCAGCGCGTTGGCGACGGAACCGAGGTTTCCCATGTTGTAGTCGATGAGTTTCAGCATAATTCAAAATATAGCATGAAACGCTCCATTTTTCCACCGGAAAATCTTGTATTTCTCCTGTTGGAAAGATATCTCGCCGGCGGATCCGGAAAAGAGACGCATGCGTTATCCGGTACGTCCTTCGCCTTCTGCCGCAGGAGAAGTGAAAAACGGAGGGCGGAAGCGGTCAACGCTCCGCGGTTCCGGAGAGCAGGCGCTGCCGCTCCGTCTCCTCCATGGTGATCGCCCCGGGCGAGGCCGGACAGGCATGACGGCAGGCTCCGCAGCCGATGCAGAGCGCAGGGTCGATGGGAAAAGGGGCGCCGTTCTTGCGGAGTTTCGCCGCTCCCGCGGGGCAGGCGGCTGCGCACTTGCCGCAGACCTCGTCCTCCTGATAGACCCTGCAGAACTTCGCATTGAATTTCGCCACGGCCAGCCTGGTCCGTTGTTTTTTTTCGAGGGGGAGGCGGAAGAGCGCTCCCGTCGGACAGACCTGACTGCACCGGTTGCAGTCGAAGCGGCAGGCTCTCAGGGAGAGGTCCAGGGAGACCGGGCCGTTTCCCCCGATTGCCGGGACGATGATCTTTGCCGGACAGTTTTCGACGCAGAGTTGGCATCCCGTGCATTTTGCGGCGAAGCGCTCCATGGAACCTGCTCCGGGAGGGAGGATGCCGGTCCTGCTGCGGAAACGCAGAATGCGGTCCGCTCTCAGTTTCGCCAGCACCGCTCCGCCGCCAAGCGCCGCCAGCAGAAGCGTTCCCTGCCGCAGAAAACGGCGGCGGGAAACGTCGGTTCCAGCAACGATCCTGCCGCGCCAGAAGGTCAGCGCGTTTTTGGGGCATACCCCGATGCATTTCAGGCATCGCAGACAGCGTTCCTGGTCGACTTTCTGCGCGGCGGGGGAGATGCATCCGGCGGGGCAGACGTGGGCACACTTTCCGCACCGGATGCATTCCGGCGTGAAATGAAGTTGAAAGCATCCGTGTTTTGCGGTGAGCCCCAGCAAGGTCCCGGCGGGGCAGATGGCGGTGCAGAAGATTCGCCTCCTCCAAAACACCAGCAGGACCAGCAGGACCAGCGGCAGAAATCCCCCGCGTAAAAAGGCACCGAAGATGCGTCCGAAGGCGGTGTAAGGCTCCAGCAGGGCAAATCCCCGGTCACTTCCGCACAAAGTGAGGCCGAATACGATCCCGGCGATCAAATACCGCAGATATGGCAGATCAGGAGGCGCGCCCGTTTCTTTTCTGCGTCGGTCGGCAAGGCCGATCCCCTCCTGAAGAATGCCGAGGGGGCAGAGCATGGCGCAGTAGAAACGTCCGAAGAGAAAGGTCCCGGCGAGGATGGCCCCGGCGATGACGAGCGCGCCGACCGAGAACTCCCCGACCCCCCGCAGCAGTGCGGGGATGAATTGGAGCCGGACGGCGAACGCCGCGATGCCGCCGATCCCGCAGAGCGCCGCCAGCACGGAGAGCAGGACGAGGATGGCGATCCCTCTGCGACACAGGCAGAAAACGTGAAGGAGAGCAGGCCGTTTTATCTTTTGCATGGAGTCGGTCCTTTCTTTTAGCTGAAATAAAATAACCGAATTCTCCTTGTTTTCAAGAGGAAAATCACAGATTCCTGCGAAAAACGGAGAAAAACCGGAAAGTTCAGCAGGTGCAAGTCTATACTGAATTTTGAATGAAACTTCCACCGTTTTCTGCATGTTTTTTGCAAAAAAACTTGACGGGAAAAGATTTAGGATGTATATTTATGATAAGTGCAAGAGGTTGTGCCTCTCTTTCTCCAACAAAGACGGGATCTTTTTTCATGAATAAGGTTTTTTTGACCGGGATTACCGGGTTAGTTGGCAGTGCCTTTGTGGTCGCGTTGTTGCGTGAACGCCAGGATTACGAATTCGTTTGTCTGGTTCGGCGCGGCGGCGGCAAGAGCGCGGCGGAACGGACCGAGGCGATCATCCGAGATGAATGCCGCTTCGATGGCTGTCCGGAATTGGCGGACATGATTCTGAAGCACGTGAGCGTCATCGAGGGCGACGTCGTGACCATCGACCCCGAAGCCATGGCCAAGGACCCGATCCTTGCCGGTGTCAACAAGTTCTTCCATTGTGCGGCCGACGTCAATCTGGGCAAGGACCCAACCGGGAAAGTGTTCCGCATCAACTTCGAGGGGACCAAAAACGTCGTTGCGTTGGCCAAGAAGTTGGGCGTCAAGGAGTTCCATTACGTCGCCACCGCCTATGTCGCGGGAAAACTCAAGGGAACTGCTTACGAGGTCTGTCCTACGCTGGACAACGGCTTCAACAATCCTTACGAAGAGAGCAAGTGCAAGGCGGAACGTCTGGTGCGGGAGTCGGGATTCAATTTCAGTATCTACCGGCCGGCCATCATTACCGGACGCCGTTCCGACGGCAGGATCCGCAAGCCTTTGGCGTTCTACCGCATTCTGGAGTTCCTCGGCAAGGTCAAGAGCCACCGCAGCTCCAAGATGCATCTGGACCCGGCTGACTGGATGGCGATGCACATCAACTTCTCCACCGCCACCACTGACCGGATTTACTTTGTGCCCATCGACTACGTGCAGGAGGCGATCACCGCTCTCTTCCAGAAGCCCGTGACCAACACGGCATACCACGTCACCGGTGACAGTCCGGTCTCCACTCTGCAGATTCTTGATTCCATCTGCCGCGTCCTCCGCATGGATGATCTTACGGTCGGCAGGAACAACGGCGAGGAGAGTCCGGAGAGCAAGATGATGGCCCGCTTCGTCGGGGACCTCTACCCCTATTTCGACAGCAACATCACCTTCGATCAGAGCAACGTGCGGAAGGCCCTCGGCGACAAGATCCTTGATTGGGAGTACGGCACGAAGAGTCTGGAAACGCTGATGCGCTCCTTCTTCCTGGACTACTTCCCCAACGTGGAGTGGCTCCAGAAGGTCGCTTCCACGGAGCCTGACCGGGAGCCCCGCTACTGATCCCGGAGATCAAAATCATTCAAAGAGAAAAGCGGTTTGTCACAGCCGCTTTTTTTTGATTCTCCGAGCGGCATTGGAGATCATTTCATCAGAAAGGAATTTGTGCTATGCTGACGATCATGCCCTGTCTTGATATGCGTATGGGACGCGTTGTCAAAGGTGTCCATTTTGTGGATATTGCCGATGCCGGCGATCCGGTGGAATGCTGCCGGGCCTACTGCGCCGCCGGCGCCGATGAACTGGCGCTGCTGGATATCACCGCCACCGTGGAAAACCGGGGAACTCTGCTGGACGTCGTCCGCCGGGTTGCGGACGTCTGCACGGTTCCCTTCACCGTGGGCGGCGGTATCCGGGACGTGAAGTCTGCGGGTGAAGTGTTGGCGGCAGGTGCCAACAAGGTCTCCACCAGCAGTGCCGCTTTCCGCGATCCGGGACTGATCCCGGCGTTGATCCGGGAGTACGGCGCGGATGCCGTCACCGTGGCCATTGATCTTGACGTGAATCCCGGGATGCCTTCCGGCTACGAGGTTTATATCGACGGCGGCCGTACTGCCACCGGCGTGGATGCCGTGGAGTGGGCCAAGCGAGTGGATGGTTTCGGTGTCAAGGTGATCCTGCCTACCAGCAAAGCCGGCGATGGAGCCAAGACCGGCTATGATCTGCCGGTGATCCGGGCGATGGCGCAGGCCTGTCAGGCGAAGATCGTGGCATCCGGCGGCGCCGGCACCATGGAACACTTCGCGGAAGCGGCGCAGGCAGGAGCGGAGATTTTGCTGGCGGCCAGCGTTTTTCATTTCCACATGATCGACATTCCGGAACTGAAGCAGTTCCTGAAGACCCGCGGATTCGAGGTCAAACTGTAGGGTGTTTTGTCATCCCGACGGGAGAAGGAGGGCCGTTTGCGAGCCCTCCTTTTGTGTCTTCAGGGAGTCGTTTTCTTCCTGCTGTCGCGTTATTTCTGATACGTGTGGAGGACGTTCCCGTTTTGATGAAAAAAAGAGATTCGCATCATCCGGATCCTGATTCGTCATAAAAAAATTTGCAATATCCTGAAAATCATCTATATTATGTACTGATTCAGAATTTCTCCCGGGTGTGAAAAGAAAAAAGAAAGGATTGAAAATGCCGGATTTGAAACAGACGTTAACGGATGAGATTCGTCGCCTCTCCCGCAAAGAGATCAAGACTGTGGTGACTCCGCTTCTGGAGACGATCGCCGCACTGAAGAAACAGCTCTCCGAGATGAAAAAGAGCGCTGCCGAACTTACAAAGCGGTTCGAAAAGGCCGCCCCTGCCGCAAAAGAACCCGTTATCAAGGCGACGGCGGAAGGCACGACCGTCCGCATCAGTGCGCAGGGAATCAAGAAATTGCGTGAGAAGAAAAAGATCACGCAGGCCCAGTTGGCGGCGATGCTGGGAGTGACGCTCCACACGGTCAGCATGTGGGAGATGGGACGCAGCGTTCCCCGCAAGGAGATGAAGGCGAAACTCTGCGCGATCCGCAAGATGGGCAAGCGCGAACTGGCGGCGGCTTTGTCTGCGGCCGCTGCCCCAGCGAAGGCGGCGAAGGCGGCGGAAGCCCCTGCCGCGGCCAAGTAGTTCGGGCGAACATACGATTCGGGACCGTCTGAAAATTCAGGCGGTCCTTTTTTCTTCCGGGAAAAGGAACTTCTGTACTGGACATTTGACGTGAGATGCGGTATATTGGTGCAGATGCCGGATGCCGGTTCGGGTATTCGGGGGATAGAGAGCCATCCTAACGTAAGGAGAATGCCATTATGAGATCGCTTTTGCTTTTTGCCATGTTTTTTCTTTTGTGCGGCGGCACACTCGTCGCGGAAAACCGGGTTTACCGTGACAGCCGGGGCCGGGTGACGGGGAGCAGTTCGGACTTCGGCGGGACCACCACCTACCGCGACAGCCGGGGGCGCGTCGTCGGGACGGAAACCAGTTCCGGCAACACCACCACCTACCGCGACGGCCGGGGCCGGGTGACCGGGACCAGCACGGACTTCGGCGGCACCACCACCTACCGTGACAGCCGGGGGCGGGTGACGGGGACGGAAACCAGTTCCGGCAGCACCACCACTTACCGCGATAACCGGGGCCGGGTGGTCGGGACCAGCACGGACTTCGGAGGAAGTACCACCTACCGCGACAGCCAGGGGAGAGTGGTCGGGACTGAACATTAGCGTTTTTCCGCAGAAATACTGCAGGGCGTTTCTTTATGGAACGTCCTTTTTTTATTTTGAGGCTTGAAATTTAGGTCAAATGAACTATATTATACTCGAGGTATGGAAAGGAGATACCATGGCGACTTATCGAAATACCGCACAGACCCGTACGGCGCTGATCAATGCCGCCGGCGAACTCTTCGCCGAGCGGGGCGTGGACGCGGTCACCACCCGGGAGATCGCCCGGCGGGCCGGGACGGTCCAGAACGCCATCTGCTACCATTTCGGCGGGATCGGCGGACTGATGGAAGCGGTCTGGGCCTACGTTTTGCTTCAGTGGGAGCCGGAGAAGTTCATCGTGTTTCTGCAGGAGGCCCGGGGGCGCGCGGAGAGCGTTCCGGAGAAGGCCGCGCTGGTGCGAGAGGTCATCCGCCGGTTGTTTCTCATTATGTACCGCCCGGATCTTCCCCGCTGGATCAGCAAACTTCTGGTGCGGAGTTCTCTGACCGCCGGAGGCCGGGAGTTCGTGGCCCGGACGATCTCGGTCAATTTCGTACCGTTGCTCATCGACCTGTTCCAACTGGTCTCGGGGCGGAACGATCCGGAGGAGGCCCACTGTTGGAGTCTGCGGATCCTCGCTGCGCCCATGGTGCTGACTGCGGAGATGACGGAGTTCTCCAAGTTCCGCACGGGTACCCGCATCAACCGGAAACTTTATCAGAAACTGGAGGAAGTCACCTGCCGCGAAGCCCTTTTCGCCGCCGGACTTCCCGTTGATCTGTTTGCTTTGTGATGTCGGAGGTTTTTTATGCGAATCATGATCTGTAACGTATTTCTTTGCATGATATTGGCCCTTTGCGGCGGATGCGGCAAAAACACCCGCGGCGAGGTCGTGCGGGTGGTCGTCCGCACGGCTCCGGCGCAGGAGGCGCTCTTTCAGAACATGCTGGAGACCCAGGGACTTGTGGAGGCCGTGGACCATGCCGTGCTCTCCGCCATGACCATGGGCAAGTTGGAATCCCTCTCGGTGAAGGAGGGGGACCGGGTCGCCAAAGGGCAACTGCTTTTCCGCTCCGACCGGCAGAATCTGGAGAACCGCCTCCGCCTCTCGGAAGAGATGCTGAAAATGGCGGAGGCCCGGGTCCGGACCCGCGAATCCGACGTGGAACTGGCGCAGGTCTCCTACGACAAGGCCAAGACCGACCGGGAACGGAACATCCGGCTCTACTCCTCCCAAGCGGTCTCCAGCGACGCCAATGAAAAGGCGGAACTCGCTTTCCAGAAGGCGAAACTTTCCATTGAGCAGGCGCAGGCGGCACTCGTCACCGCCCATGCGGAAGTCAGTTTTGCACAGGCCAATCTGGAGATAGCCCGGAAGCATCTGGCGGATTCCACGGTCTTCGCTCCCTACGACGGGGTGATCACTGACAAGTTGAAGAACGAGAACGAATACTGCAACGCCGGAACTCCGGTGCTGAAGATAGAACAGCCGGACCGCAAACGGATCGTGGTGGTCCTGAGCGGACTTCATTTCGATCAGGTCAAGCCGGGGGAGACGCAGATCGCGGTCCTCCGCGGCGGCGAGGAACTCTGCCGGGTCCCGGTCACCATCAAGTCCCGTTCCATCGACCCCATCAGCCGCACCTTCGAGGTGAAGGGAGATCTGCCGCAGGGGATGGCGATCCCCTCCGGGATGCTCTGCGACGTTCAGGTCATCTTTGCGGAACGCCGGAGCCTCGCGGTGCCGGAGGACGCCGTGCTTTTCCGTCAGAACGGCAGATTTGCGGTGTTCTTCGTCGCGGACGGCACGGCCCATGAACTCCCGGTCCGGACGGGCATCTCCCGGAACGGACTGACGGAACTTCTGAATCGGGAGGAGGTCTCCGGGCGTGAGATCGTGGTTTCCGGGCAGTACTTCATTCAGGAGAACTCCTCCGTGACGGTTTCGGAGAAGTCGGAGAAGTAGATCATGATGCCGCAATTTTCTCCTCTGAACGTCAGTGCGGTCTCGGTCCGGCGGAAGATCGCCATGAGTTGTTTCATCCTGATGCTGCTCTTTTTGGGAGGGGATTCCTATTCCCGGATCGGCATCGACATCCTGCCGCGTTTCGACGTGCCCTACGTGCAGATCACGGCGGTCTATCCAGGAGCTTCGCCGGAGGAGGTGGAGACCGACGTCGCCCGCAAGATCGAGGACGCCGTTGGTTCTTTGGACGGCCTGAAGCACACCACCACCATCTGCATGGAGAATGCCGCCGCCATCACTTTGGAATTCGAACAGGGCACGCAGGTGGATCTGACGCTCCACGACGTCCGGGAGAAGTTGAATCGCATCGCCGACGACCTGCCGGAGCGCGCGGAGACGCCGCTCCTGAGCAAACTCAACGTGAACACGGTCCCGGTGGTCACGCTCTTTCTTTGCGGCAGCGCTACGCTGGATCAGCTCTACGACTATGCGGATGACCGGCTTTCGGACCAGTTTGCCAGTTTGCCGGGGGTAGGGGAGGTGCGGCTCCACGGAGGGAACGAGGTCCAACTGCACATCCTGCCCCGCCGGGAGAGGCTGGCGGAGTGCGGCATCACGGTCCCGGAACTGGTGGAACTGATCCGCAAACACCATCTGAAACTTCCCATGGGCCGGTTGAAGCGCTCCGGTTCGGAGATTGCGCTGACCTACGATGCGGAATTCAAGAGCATTCCCGACCTGAAGACGCTGGAGATCACCAAGGTCCGGGGAAAGCGGATCCTGCTGGGGGACCTCGCCGACGTGGAACTTCGTTCCAAAGAGCGGCGCCAGCTTGCCTATTGGAACGGCCGCCCGGGGATTCTTCTGGACGTGGTGAAGAAGGCGGAGGCCAATTCCGTCAAGGTGATCGCGGAGGTGCGGAAGCGTTACGATACGCTGCGCTCCACGCCGGGACTGATGCCGGGCGGCATGGAACTGGTCTGGTTCACGGATACCGGCGAATTCATCCGGGCCGCGGTGGAGGATGCCTGGCTCAGCGTGATCATCGGCATCCTGCTGACGGCGCTGGTGCTGTACGGATTTCTCCATCAGCTGCGGCCCACCCTGATCATCACCGTGACCTTGCCGGTCTCCTTCGTCACGGCGTTTCTGGCGTTGCGGGCCTTCGGATACACCTTCGACATGATGACGCTGGCGGCTCTCGGGTGTGCCTGCGGCGTGCTGGTGGATAATTCGGTGGTGGTCATCGAAAGCATCTTCCACCGGCTCTCCCTCGGGGAAAAGTCGGAGGTCGCGGCCGTTACAGGGACCAGTTCCGTAGCCAATGCGGTGCTGGCCAGTTCTCTCACCAACATCGTGGTGTTTCTGCCCATTGCCATGATGACTTCCGTAGCGGGGCTGATCGTGGGGCCCTTTGCCGGAGTGACGGCGCTGGTGACGGTGATCTCCATCTTCATCACGTTCACGCTGACGCCGATCCTGAGCAGCCGTTTGCTGAAGGATTCCCGGCAGTCCGGGAGCCGTTTTGCGCGGCTTTGGGACCGGAACTACGACCGGGTCCTCGAGGGTTTTCTCCATTCTCTGGAATGGGTCCGGCTTCATCCGGGGCGGACGGTGGCGGTGATCGTGGCTGTTTCCGGCATTTTGCTGGGGATCTGCATCCCGGCGTTGAACGTCTCCTTCATTCCGACCCCGGACCGGGGTGAGATGACCGTGAATCTCGAGTTTCCCGCGGACAGCAATCTGGAGGCCAATTCCGTGCGGGTGCAGGAGATCGTTTCCGCGCTGGAGAAACTTCCTTACGTGGAGGCCACCGGAACCACGGTTGGCTACCGAAAAGCCACCACGGGGCAGTTGTCGGAAGGCGTGTATCTTGCGGGGATTGTCATCAAACTGGTTCCCCGGGACCGGCGGCCATCGGTGGAGGAGATTAGGCAGGACGTGCGGCGGCAGATGGAGAAATATGAGAATCTCCGCTTCGATCTGGCGGTCCCGGTGATCTCCGGAACCACCGGGGCGGAACTGACAGCCTACATCTCCGGGCCGGATTCTGTGGTGCTGGACCATTACGCGAAACTCGGCGTGGAACTTCTGCGGAAATCCGGCAAGGCAACGGATCTGGACACCACGGTCCGCCCGGGGAAACCGCGGGTGTTTCTGTGCCCGGAACGGGCGGTGTTGCGGAACCTCGGAATCTCTCCCGACGTGGTGGGACTGGAAGCTCTCGGATTTTTCGACGGCATCGAGGCCGGGACCTACAAGGTGGGAAGCCGTTCTTACGACATCCGGGTCAAGACCAACGAGGAGAAAGGGCTGGATTCCATCGGCAAACTCATCGTTGGCACCCGGGACGGCAAACCGCTGAATCTGGACGTGGTGACGAAACTGGTCCCGGAACCGGTGATGCTCAGCGTCCGGCGGCAGGACAAGGAGCGTTGCGCATGGATCTACGCCAATCCGGCCAAGGGGGCGTCACTGGGAGCGCTGGTCAAAGTCCTCAAAACCGAACTTGCGCCGCAACTTCCGGTGGGATACAAACTGGACTTCTTCGGACAGGCGCAGATGATGGACGACGGGATCAAGGACTTCAAAATGGCGTTCTTCGTGGCGGTGGTCCTGACCTACCTTCTGATCGCGGCGATCATGGAGTCGTGGATCAAACCCTTTCTGATCCTCTTCACCATTCCGCTGGGATTCGTGGGCTTCCTGCTGATTCTCGTGCTGACCGGCACGCCCTTCTCCATCGTGGGGATGCTGGGGGCGGTGATGATGATCGGGATTGTGGTCAACAACGCCATCCTGATCATGGACGAGGTGGGGAGTCTGACCGGCTCCGGAATGTCCCCCGGTGAAGCGATGCCGGCGGCATGCCGCAACAAGTTCCGGGCGATCATGATGACCTCTCTCACCAGTATCATCGGGCTTCTGCCCATGGCGCTGGGGACGGGGTTGGGCTCGGAGATCCGTTCCTCCTGCGGCATCGGCGTGGTGGGCGGATTGATCTATTCCACGGCGCTGACGCTCTACCTGATCCCTGCGCTCTATTTCCTTTTCGCGGACCGGAAGGGACGGCGGGAAAGGACCTCCTGACGGCCTCCGCAGAAAGGCCGGATTCGATCAGAAAATGGCATAAAAAAGCGCGAAAAAAAGAGGTGTCCGGACTTGCTGAAAAAGGGTTTTTGCGCTATCTTATAAGATTGACAATTCCCATCACAAAGGAGGCCATCCATCATGATCGACGAAAACAAAAGACCGGACGATATGCTTCGGATCACCACCCCCGCTCTGGCCGAGCAGTTCATTGCTGACCAGATCGCCAAGGTGCGCAAGCAAGTGGGGAACGGGAAGGTCCTTCTCGCGCTCTCCGGCGGTGTTGACAGTTCCGTTGTTGCGGCTCTGCTGCTGAAGGCCATCGGCCAGCAGTTGGTCTGCGTCCACGTGAACCACGGTTTGATGCGCAAAGGCGAGAGCGAGCAGGTTGTGGAGGTGTTCCGCAACCAGCTGAAGGCCAATCTGATCTATATTGACGCCACGGACCGCTTCCTCGACAAGCTGGCCGGCGTGGCCGACCCCGAAGCCAAGCGCAAGGTGATCGGCGGCGAGTTCATCCGGGTGTTCGAGGAGGAGGCCCGCAAACTGAAGGACGTGAATTTCCTTGCACAGGGCACCATCTATCCCGACATTCTTGAGAGCCACGGCGTCAAGGCCCACCACAACGTGGGCGGCCTGCCCGAGGACCTGAAGTTCCAGCTGGTGGAGCCTGTGAAACTGCTTTTCAAGGACGAGGTCCGCGTGGTCGGTTCCGCTCTGGGGCTGCCGGACGGCATGGTGTTCCGCCAGCCCTTCCCTGGGCCCGGACTGGGCGTCCGCTGCACCGGAGCCATCACCCGGGACCGTCTTGCGGCGCTCCGGGAGTCCGATGCGATCCTGCGGGAGGAGTTCACCAAGGCCGGACTGGTCGGCAAGGTGTGGCAGTTCTTCACGGTGGTGCCGGATTACCGTTCCACCGGCGTCCGCAACGGCAAGCGGGTTTTTGACTGGCCGGTGGTCATCCGTGCGGTGAATACGGTGGACGCCATGAGCGCCACGGTGCCCGAGCTGGATTGGGCGCTGCTGAAGCGGATTACCGACCGGATTCTCGCCGAGGTCCCCGGTGCCGGACGGGTGCTCTACGATTTGAGCCCCAAGGCTCCCGCCACCATCGAGTGGGAATAGAGCGCGGCGCACAGCGTGTTGATCCTGAAGGCCCGGGCAGAGATGTCCGGGCCTTTTTCTGTGTTTGAAGGAAGAAAAAGGTGGATTTTTCCGTAAAATCATCCCATTCCGCCTTGTGAAATCGCCGGAGTTGTGGTATAATTGGTGCGATGAAGTTTTTTATTCGGGTAACATGGAGGAAAAAATGGAGAGTTCCAATCAACTGCCGGGAGGGAAAGAGACCATTCTGGTGGTGGATGACCACGAGCCCGTTTGGGATTTCCTGCTGGATGCGTTGACCCGGCTGGGGTACACGGTCCTCCTGGCGGAGAACGGCGAGGATGCCGTGGAGATCTACCGGGCCAATCCGGGGCAGATCGACATGGTCCTGCTGGACATGGTGATGCCGAAGTGCGGCGGACACAAGACGTTTCTGCTGTTGAAGGCGCTGGACCCCAAGGTGAAGGTGCTTCTCTCCAGCGGTTTCGTCTCGGAGGACGTGGTGCAGGATCTGCTGGCACAGGGTGCCTGCGGATTCCTCCCCAAGCCCCACCGCCTGCCCACTCTGGTCAAGGCGATCCGGGACGTGCTGGACGGCCGGCGTTTCGAGATGCCCGGGGAGAGTTCCCATGAGTGACTGGGTGGAATTTCACCGGGACGAGGCCCATATCCGCCGGGAGCGCGCCAAGGCGCGGGAGTTGCGCAAGACCCCCTATTTTCAGGAGCAGTTCCGCAAGGGGATCTGTTACTATTGCAAGGAGAAGTTCCCGCCGGAGGAGTTGACGCTCGACCACATTGTTCCGGTGGTCCGGGGCGGTCGCAGCACCCGGGGGAACATGGTGGTCTGCTGCCGGAACTGCAACGCTGCGAAGCGCTGCATGACCCCGGCGGAACAGATCCTTGCCGAGGCGGAACGGAAAACCGCGGAGCAGGAGCCATGATGGGCCCGTTCGAAAGGGATCGTGCCGTTGTCGGGGCATATCATAATCACAGCGACATGAGCGACGGGAGCGCCTCCCTCGAGGAGATGTGTCGGGCGGGGAAGGCCGCGGGGCTTTGGGAGTTCGGCATGTCGGATCATTGGGTGATTCATCCGGAGCCCGGATCGGATGCCGACAACTGGCGCATGCCGCCCAATCGGCTGTGCGAATACGTCGATCGACTGCAGACGCTGAAGAAGGAGTTGGATTCCGAGGATTTCACTCTCCGCATCGGATTGGAGGTGGATTTCTTTTTCGAGAACGCCGATGAGGTGCTTTCCGAGTTGAAAAAATATCCGTTGGACTACCTGATCGGTGCGGTCCACTATTCCGGCCTCTTCTCCGTCGACGGCAGTGCCGATGCCTGGACTTCGCTTGATGAACCGGCGAAGGCGGCCGTCTGCGAGACCTACTGGCAGAAGATGGAGGGGGCGGCACGGCGCCGGGAGTTTTTGTTCCTTGCGCATCTGGACCTGCCGAAGAAATTTGCGCTCATCCGCAATGGGGAGTATTTCTCCCATGCGGAGAAAGTGCTGGACGTCCTGCGGCAGACTGGAGGCGCCATCGAATTGAACACCTCCGGCTGGTTCAAGCCCTGTGCCGAGCAGTATCCTGCGCGGCGGACCCTTCAGAGCGCGAAGGATCGCGGTGTCCCCGTGGTCATCAACGCGGATTCCCACAGTCCGGCTCACGTGACCCGGGGATTCGCGGGGGCGCAGACGTTGCTGGAGGAATGCGGTTATCGGTTCTGCGGCCGGTGATCCGGTGGGGAGTCATGCCGGGACCGGAGCAGAAGTCCTTCTGAAACGGCCGGAAAAACGGAAAAAGAAGAGAAAAAAGCGCTTTTTTTGAAAAATTTTCCGCTTTTGATTGGGAATTTCCGGAAACTCGGCTATATTATACAAACCATTGTTCATAAACACAACGGGAAAAGACAGGTAACATCATGGGAAACCTCAAGAAGAAGCGGCGTAAGAAGATCGCCAAGCACAAGCGCAAGAAGCAGCTGAAACTGCTCCGGCACAAGAAGAAGTAAGGGAGTTCGCTCCCGCTTCGAAAGAACGAGATCAGCGATGGTTTCGTTGGACAGGCGTCCGTCTTGATGTGTTCCCCTTGTTGGGATACCCCGGGACGGGCGTTTGCTTTTTGAGGGTTCAGCCTGAACGAGGAGAAGGATTTGAAAATGCGATTTTGTGATGGTTGGCGGGGGCCGTCGATCCTGACGGTTCTTCTGCTTCTCTGCTCCGGAGCGTTCGCCGCCGGGACCGTGGAGTTTCCCGAGCGGACCCAAATGGATATCGCCGCGTGGGATGCCTACGCCATGGCTCTCTCCGCCGGAGGAAGTGAAGGGTACGAGCTGCTGGTCTGGAGCGTGGCCATCGGAGGCCCTGCCGGACGGAACGCGGCGGAACAGCTGATCAGCTCCGAGCCAACCGGGGCGGACCTCGAACACGTGATCTCCGTGGTGAAAGAGCATTGGAAAAG
>DCGG01000147.1 GCA_002315455.1 Lentisphaeria bacterium UBA1784 | reverse complement strand
AGGTCGCGCATTTCGCCCACGAGGATCACGTCCGGAGCCTCGCGGAGAGCGTATTTGAGCGCGGAGGCGAAACTCCGGGTATCGGCATGGACCTCCCGCTGTTCCACCACGGAGCGCAGGTTTGCGTGGACGTATTCGATAGGGTCCTCGATGGTAATGATGTGGCGCCTGCAGTTGCGGTTGATCTGGTCGATGAGGGAGGCGAGGGTCGTGGACTTTCCGCTCCCTGTGGGGCCGGTGACGAGAATCAGCCCCTGCTGTTTGTCGATGGCCTGGAGCAGTTGCGGCGGGATGCCCAGTGCGTCCGGCTGGGGGATCACGTTGGAGACCACCCGGGCGACGACGCCGAGGGAGCCCCGCTGATAGAAGGCGTTGAGGCGGAAGCGGTAGTTTTGGGAAGCGGTCTCTGCATTCTCCGTATCCAGGTTGACGGAGAGGGCGAGATCCAGTTCCCGTTCCTCCTCCAGCTGGATTCGCTGGCGGGCGCTGATGACGCTGAAAAGCAGTCTCTGGACATCTATGGAAGTCAGTTTGGGAAGCGTCAGATGCCGCAGCACGCCATTGATCCGCAGGGCCGGGGTGGAATCCACGGAGAGGATCATGTCGCTCGCCCCGTGCTGGACCGCACTCTGGAGCAGGGACCTCATATCCATGATCTCGCCCAGCGCTGGGTCCTGCATGTCGCCGTAGTGGGGGCGGAAGGCGTCGACGCTGCGTTCCATTCCTTCGGCGAGCAGTTTGAGTTCATCGGGATTGTCCACGGCGGAGAAGGCCTCGTCTTGCCCAATCGTCCCGGCTTTCAGCAGACGGAAGGCGGAGCGGACGAAGCTGGTCATGCCGGATTCCGCACCGCGCTGGATCGCCTCATCCAGCCCGGCGTAATCCCGCTGGGCGACCTGTTTACGGACGGATGGGGTCCCGAGGAGGATTTCCTGTACCGGGAGCATTCTGCTGCCGTCGGCGGAGTGGATCAGCCTCTGGGCGAAGATGCCGATGAGGGAAAGTCCCAGGTCCTGCGCCGCCTGTTCCCGCTGATATTCGGGGAAACAGTTGATGATCCGCTCCACCGACTGGACGGCGTTGGCGGTATGGCAAGTGGCGAGAACGAGGTGTCCGGTGAGGGCTGCATTGAGCGCGGCGGAGCAGGTTTCGGCATCCCGCATTTCGCCGATGACGATGATGTCTGGATTTTCCCGGAGAGCGCTGCGGAGCGCCTCGGCAAAGCCGAAGGATTCCTGCCGGATCTGCCGCTGATTGATCAGGGAACACAAGGATTCATGCCGGAACTCCACCGGGTCCTCGATGGTGAGGATGTGTCTGTGAAAGTTCCGGTTGATGTGGTTGACCATGGCGGCCAGCGTGGTGGACTTTCCGCTTCCGGTGGCGCCGGTGATGATGACCAGACCCCGCTTCTGTTCCGCGGCGATGCGGAGCTGGTCATCCAGCCCCAGTTGTTCCAGATATTGCCCGCCACCATGCAGGATTGGGCGGATGGCGATGGCCGGTCCGTCGATGGTGGAGAAGAAGTTGTAGCGTACCCGCAGGTCGGCGGAGGCGGCTCCCGCCGCATCGGCGCATCCCTTCTGCTGGTAGGAATCCTCCTCGTCGGCGGAGAGAACCGACCGCCGGAAGTCATCCACTTCTGCGGCGGAAAACCGTATTTCAGGGGAGAGCGGAGCTATATTTCCGCGGTGGCGGATCTGCGCCGGAGCATTGGCCCGGATAAAGAGATCGGAGAGGCCTTCATCGCTTGGGAGCGCGGCAATACATTCTGCGACAGTCATAGAAAAACCTGTTCTGTTGTGCGGTTGTCGTACGTATCCGTTACCGTTTTCCGTAACGGGGATATAATACCACATTTCCCGGGAAAAAGCAAACAAAATCGGGGTTTCCACCGAAAAAAAACTCCGGATTCCCCGCCTTCTGATTTTCCTTTTGGGAAGAGATGGATTATATTATCCACGATACAGATGACATTTCACCCGGAACCGTGGAAACTGACAGCCATGATCGAACGCAAGCCTCCTTGGATTCATTCGGAATACCGCAAGGCAGACATTGAGGCCATGGAAAAACTCACCGAGGGCCTCGCCCTCAATACCGTGTGCCGCGAGGCCAACTGCCCGAATCGGGGCGAGTGCTTTCGGCATCGGACCGCGACCTTCATGATTCTCGGCAAAAACTGCACCCGACACTGCCGTTTCTGCAACGTGACGCAGAAGTGCCCGGAGCCCGTGGATTTGCAGGAACCCCGCCACGTGGCGGAGGCGGTGAGCCGCCTTCAGCTGAAGCACGCGGTGATTACCTCCGTCACGAGGGATGATCTGCCGGATGGCGGTGCCGCCCATTTTGCGGCGGTAACCCGGGCGGTCCGGGCGGCGGTCCCGGATTGTTCCATCGAACTTCTGATTCCGGATCTGCAGGGGGATGCGGAAGCGCTCAAGGTGATTCTTGACGCCGGTCCCGACGTGCTGGGACACAATCTGGAAACGGTGCCACGGCTCTATCCGAAGGTCCGTCCCGAAGCCCGGTATGAGCGGAGCCTCGGGGTCCT
Organism: Lentisphaeria bacterium UBA1784; assembly: GCA_002315455.1. GTDB lineage: Bacteria > Verrucomicrobiota > Lentisphaeria > Victivallales > Victivallaceae > UBA1784. Next base: position 2,149 of record DCGG01000147.1, on the reverse strand, counting down.
CGCCAACGCCAAGCGCATCCGGCCGGAGGCGGTGGTCAAGACCGGGATCATGGCCGGCCTCGGAGAACGCCCCGAGGAGGTCCTTTCGCTGATGCGCGATGCGCTGGACCACTCCTGCGATTCCCTGACCATCGGGCAGTATCTGCGGCCTTCGGAGCGGCACGTCGCCATCGCGGAGTACGTCACGCCGGAGCAGTTCGAAGCCTACGCTTCCGCCGCAAAGGAGCTGGGGTTCAAGAGTGTCATGAGCGGCCCCATGGTTCGCAGTTCCTACCACGCGGCGGAGATGCTCCGGAAGGAGCGGAAGTGATGCCTCGCCCGCTGTGGATCGCGGCGGAATTTTCGGATGCCGCCGACTACTTCGCCATGGAATCCTTTTTCATGCAGAAACCGGAGCCCCCGGAACTTTTCTGCTTCTGGAGCACGCCGCCTACGCTGATGCTGGGGCTGAACCAGATTGTTCAGCAGGAGATCGACGTGGAGGCGGCGGAACGGTTCGGTGTCGCGATCCGGCGGCGGAAGTCCGGCGGCGGCACCATCTACACCGATCGCGGCAGTTTTCAGGTCACTTGGCTCACCCCCCATGCTTCGGACCCGGCGGGATGCCTCAAGCACAACGCGCTGAAGATCGCGGAGGCGCTGAAAGCCTGCGGCATCGACGTCGGTTTCAGCGGGAGAAACGACATTCTCGCAGGAGATCGGAAGGTCTCCGGTAGCGCCGGATACAGTTGCAACGGGCATTACCTCTATCATGCCTCGCTGCTTTTCTCCACGGATCTTTCCCGCTTGGAGCCGCTGTTGACGGTGGATCCCTCCAAACTGACCAGCCATGGCATCAAATCGGTGCGCCAGCGGGTGGCGAATCTTTCCGCGTTCACCGCCCTTGCCCTGCCGGAGTTTCTGCGGCGCCTGGCGGCGGCGCTGGTCCCGCAAGATGCGGAACGCCGGAGCCTCTTCCCTGCAGAACTGGCGGAGATCGCCCGCATCAAGGAGCAGACCTTCGGCGATCCCGATTGGATCAGCAACGGCGCCGTGGGCGGAGCCGTTCCGCAGACGTGGCCGCCGGAACGGAAGGGGGGCATACGATGACGCCGCGGGGCAGGACCCTTTGGTCCGTTGCAGAACTGAATTTTTCCATCGGTACCCAGACAATTTTCCGGAATGGGGAGTTCTCCATCGCCGAAGGAGAGCGGGTCGCTCTCGTGGGGCGCAACGGCAGCGGCAAATCCACGCTGCTCTCGGTCATCACCGGGAAACTGAAGATCCCCGATGCCAGAATCTGCCGTGCCCGGGATCTTCGCATCGCCTTGCTGGATCAGGAGTTCACGCTTCCGCAGGAACAGACGGCACAGGAGGCGATCCGCGCCGGACAGGCATACTTTCAGGAACTGCACCGCCGTTACGAGGACCCGTCGCTTCCGGCGGCGGAGCACGAGGAGGCGGAGCATCTGCTGACCCGTTATGACGCGTGGACCTTGGACGTACAACTGGAGGAGCAGATGGACCGGCTGAACATCTCTCCGGACGCGGTGATCGGTACCCTCTCCGGCGGAGAACGACGCCGGATCGCTTTTGCCCGCGCCATCATTTCCCAGCCGGATCTGCTTCTCCTCGACGAACCGACCAACCACTTGGACATCCCCACCGTCAACTGGCTGGAGGAGTTCCTCGGCGACTACCGGGGGACGGTCCTGCTGGTGACCCACGACCGCTACTTCCTCGACCGCACGGCCCAGCGGATCGTGGAACTGGACCGGGGCGAATTCTTCAGCGTGGAGGGTTCCTATGCGGACTTCCTGCAGGCGAAGGCGGAACGTGAGGCGGATGCCGATGCCATGGAGGCGAAGCGCCAGCACTTCCTCCGTTCGGAGATTGACTGGGTCCGGCGTTCCCCCAAGGCCCGGCTCCGGCGCAACCTCGGCCGGCTCCGCCGTTATGCCGAGGCCGCCGCACAGAGCGCTCCGGAGCGGGTGCGGGACGTGGAACTGGTCATCCCCCGGGGCGGACGCCTCGGTGACCGCTGCGTTCAACTGCTGGACATCAGCAAATCGCTGGATGGAAAACCTTTGCTTCGTCACTTCGACTGCGAGATAGAACCGGGACGCAAGATCGGCGTCGTGGGCGCCAACGGCACCGGCAAGACCACGCT
>DCGG01000070.1 GCA_002315455.1 Lentisphaeria bacterium UBA1784 | reverse complement strand
TACGTGGTGCATACCCATCCCGCGCAGGTCATTCCGTTGACCAGCGCGGGATGGGTATGCACCACGTACCGGAAGGGCAGGATCTCGTGCATGGGGGCCTCCACCGACGGACGGCGCCCCTCCCCCCGGATGGCAAACGCCATGAGCCGCTTGACGGCGGCTTCCCGCTCCTCCTTGCCGGAATAATCCTCCAACTCGAAGCAGCTGCGCACCGTCTTGCGGTCCAGACGCGTGAAATCCTCCGCAGTAATGGAAGCAAGGGAGACGCCGCTGGGCTTCACATAAAGCACCTTGTCGTCCTTATAGGAGGTATTTCCGCCCCCCGCGAGGACATATTCCGGGTCCGCACCGTAACGGCGGGACAACTCAACAATGACATCCAGCGACATTCTCTCTTGCTCCTTATCTTTGCGGATTTACTTGACGTTGAAATGCTTCAGCAGGGCCTTCTCGGCCTCCGCGTTCCAAAGCATGTTGTGCTTGGCCACCAGTTCCGCGAGTTCCGCGAAGAAGGGATCCGTTTTCCCCTTCTCTGCGAAGTCGGCGATGGCGGTCAGCGGCATATTGACGCCGGTGTAGATCAACTTCTTGCCGCCCTTGATCTTGGGCAGGTTCAAAGTGGTCTCGACCACCGCGTCCAAGCCGCCCACGTGGGTGACCATGGCCGCCGGATTGATCTTGCCCTGCTCCATCAGCGACAGGCTCTCGCGCATGTCGTCGGTGTTGCCGCCGCTGGTCCCCACGATGTGGGTGGATGCATAGTGGACGTTGTAGAAGTTGAACTCAGCCTTGAACTTGGGGTCGATGGGGCCCGCGAAGAAGTTCAGACAGCCGTCCCTGCCCAAGATCTGATCGCCCTGCTCCACCACCGGACGCACCGGGGCAAAGCACATCACGTCGTCATATCCGGTACCGCCGGAGAGCGCCATCAGTTTTTCCACCGCATCACCGCTGCCGGTGTTGAGGAAGGTCAGTTTCACGCCGTGCCTGGCGGCATCTTCCACGCTGTAGAGGCTCTCCGCGCGGGCGAGACGGGCATCGTCGATATCCGTCACCACCAGCATGGAGGGACGCCGGGGGCCGTGAATGGCATAGTCCACTGCGCCGAGTCCCATGGGACCGACGCCGGCGAGGATCGCCATCTTGCCGCCCTCCACGATCCCCATGCGGTGCTCATAAACGCCGTTGGTGGTGTGGTAGCAGGCATGAAACGCGCCGATGATGCAACTCATGGGTTCCGCGAGGCTGCCGTAGAAGAAAGCTTCGCCGCTGTAAGGCAGCAGACTGCCGGTCTCCATCACCTCGTTGGGGATGATAATGTAGGTGGCGTCGCCGCCGATGTACTTGTAGGAGTATCCGGGGGCCGCAAGGCTTCCCTTGTAGTTCAGCGCGGGCTGGATGGAGAACTTCTCCCCCGCCTTGAACTTGGACGCCCACTTGGCGCCGACTTCCACCAGTTCGCCGCAGAATTCGTGACCGATGATTACCGGGTTCTGCGCCACGTCGTCGGGGACGCGCTTGTGAGCGGCGCCCTGTTCCGCGGCTTTGAAACTGGACATGCAGATGCTGTCGCTGGTGATCTTCGCGAGGATCTCGTCCTCCTTGATCGCCGGCAGTTCGAAAGTCTCCAGACGGAGGTCTTCTTTTCCGTAAAGACGGACGGCTGTGGTCTTCATGATCTCTTTCCTTTTGAGAATTTTCGGGAGAGCAGGGTTCTCCCCGGCTCTCCCGAAAAAGGTTCTTGCTTCAGATACCGAGCTTGGCGCGGCGGAGCTTCTCGATCTTGGAGAAGTTCATGGCGCTCTGGTAGCCGGGCAGAGGCAGGATCGCCTCGCTGACGGCGTCCAGGATCCAGTCAGCCTGCGGATAGTAGAACTTCTCCAGTTCCGGGCAGGGAGAGATGGAGTTGGGCGCCCCCACCACCACCGGCGGAGCATCGAGGTAATCGAAGCAGAACCGGGTGATGTTGCTGGCGAGATCGTTCAGGAAACTGCTGCGCTCACAGGCATCGGAGATCAGCAGGATCCGGCCGGTCTTCTTCACCGACTCGATGACCTTGTCGTAGTTGAAGGGCACCAGACTGCGGGCATCGATGACCTCCGCCTCCAGCTTGAACTCCTCGGAGAGCCGCTTTGCCGCCTTCATGGCGGGATAAAGCGTGGCACCGATGGAGAGGATTGTCAGATCCGCACCCACGCGCTTCACGTCGGGCTCGCCCAGCGGGATCTCGTAGTAGCCTTCCGGCACGCCTTCCTTGTGGAACTGCTCACCGGTATCATAGAGTTTCTGGCTCTCGAAGAAGACCACGGGGTCGGTTCCTGCGAGGGCGGCGTTCATCAGTCCCTTGGCATCGTACGGAGTGGCCGGGAAGACCACCTTCAGTCCGGGGATGTGGGTGCAGAGACTGCTCCAATCCTGCGCGTGCTGGGCTCCGTACTTGGCACCCACGGAGACCCGCAGGACCACCGGCATCTTCAGCACGCCGGCAGACATGGCCTGCCACTTGGAGAGCTGGTTGAAGACTTCGTCACCGGCGCAGCCGAGGAAGTCGCAGTACATCAGTTCGGGGATGGCACGGCCGCCGCAGAGCGCGTAGCCGCAGGCCGCCGCGACGATGGCGCTCTCGGAGATGGGAGCGTTGAAGAAGCGGTGGTAGGGCATGGCTTCGGTGACGCCGCGGTAGACGCCGTAGGCGCCGCCCCAATCCCGGTTGTCCTCGCCGAAGGCGATGAGGGTGGGATCGGTGTAGAACTTGTTGATGATCGCTTCGAAGAGGGCATCACGGGTGTTGAAGGTCATCAGCTTGGAATATTCCTTGCCGTTCTCGTCGAAGGCATAGCGCTTCTTGGTCTTCAGCTTCTGGAGGTTGGAGTTCTCCGCGAGGGGCTTCAGAGCATCGGGCTTGCGGGTATCGAACTTCTCCACCTTCTCGTTGGAGAGCATGTACTTGCGCATGGCATCGGGATCCTTCGCCGGATCGATGCGGGGGGAGATGCTGTCGTCGATGGCCAGTTTCATGATCCGGGTGATCCGGGCCTTGATGTCCTCGTTGAAGGCATCGAAGGCGGAACTGGACTCCACTTTGCCCTTCACCAGTTTGTCGCGGAAGGCCTGAATGGCATCCTGCTCTCTCCAGGCCTCAATCTCCTCCTGAGTCCGGTAGCTGGAACTGTCGGTGGCGCTGTGGCCGACGT
>DCGG01000052.1:1980-9769 GCA_002315455.1 Lentisphaeria bacterium UBA1784 | reverse complement strand
ATCCCCTCGAACATGGTCATATCGCCGGCCTCCAGACGCTGTTCCAGATAGCGGAGTTTCAGGCGGTCGGAGGCGGAATAGTAGGCGGCATCGTTGTTCTCTTCCTGACCGCAGAGGAGTTCGGCGATCTTTGCCATGCTGGAGGAGGGCCGGGTACGGTTCCCGGAATCGAAGTTCCACAGCTGCTGGTGCACCGTCAGGTCCGAATAGCGCCGGATGGGACTGGTGAAATGGCTGTACAATTTCTTGCCGAGCGCAAAATGGATCAGCCCCTTCTCCGCGTAACCAGCCCGGGGCAGAGAGCGCAGAAGCAGTCCGAGGATCACCTGCCGCTTGGGATCGTCCGGCAGAGAGTGGATGAACCGGATGCAGTTGTCCCGATTGGTGACGTCTCCGGGGATGAGGCCGAAGTTCTGCTCCATCATGTCGCTGAATTCCGAGGCCCGCTCCGGATCAGGTTCCGGGTGGACCCGATAGATTCCGGCGATCCCCTTCTCCGCCATCTCCGCACCCACTGCGCTGTTGGCGGCGAGCATGCACTCCTCCACGATGGCCTCCGATTCGCGGCTGATCTTGACGGAGAGACCGTTGATCAGATTGGCTCCTTCGTCGCAGAGGACTCGGATCTCCGGCAGCGGCAAGTCAATGAAACGCTCCAGTTTCGCCCGCTGTTTCCGCATTTTCCGAGTGACATCCAGAAGCGTGGAGACCCCCTGCTTCAACGCATCGTCCCACTCGGCAGGCGCTTCGCCCCTGTCGATAAAGGTCTGCACCTCCTCATAGTTCAGCCGGTGATCCACCTGCACGAAGGAGTGGACCCGCCGGGAAGCCAGGATCCGGCCCTCCTTGCGGTCCACAGTGAAAATCACGCTGTGGGCCCGGGACTTCTCTCCGGCCTGCATGCTGATCTTTGCGGTGAGTTTCGGAGGAAGCATGGGCAGAGTGCGCCCCGGCAGATAACAGCTGAAGCCCCGCTTTGCCGCCTGCCGGTCGAACTTGGATTTGGGTTCGATGAAGGAGGCGACGTCGGAGATGTGGATCCCTAATTCCAACGTATCGGGGTCCGCACCGGGCGCGAGGGAGAGCGCATCGTCGAAGTCTTTGGCGTCGAAGGGATCAATGGTGACCGTCCAGCGGGAGGTGAAGTCCTCCCTCCGGATCTCCCGAGGGACGATCAGCGCGGCCTCCGCATCCTCCGCCTCGGAGTACCGCGGGGGAAGTTCAAACTCCTCCATGACTGCGTCCAAGTCCGCGCTGACCATGCCGGAACGGCCGATCAGCCGGATGACGTGCCCCTGCCATACGCCATCGACGGGATATTCCAAACGCAGTTTGACCCAGTCTCCCCGCTTGGCTCCGTGCCGGGGACCGGTCAATTCGATCTCATCCGGAAGGCGCGGATTGAGGGGGCGGGCGATGTTTCCGGCAAGGATCTCGCAGACGATCTCATCATTGCGGCGGTCCAACACGGCGATGATCCGGCCGGCGGGGCCCTTTTCCTCAACGCCGTGCCGGGGAGGCAGCACTTCCACAAGGACCTTGTCCCCGTCCAGCGCCTCCCCGACGAACTTCGCCGGGATGAAAACGTCCGGGAGTTCCTCCTGCTTGCCGCCTTTCTCCGGCTTTTCTCCGGACTCCACGCTGACGAAGCCGAAGCCTCCCTGCGCCATCTTCAGGATGCCTTCAATCTTCGGGGCACGGGAGGAACGTTCCTGTTTCCGGGCTTCTCTGCGGTCCGCCAGACGGCGCAAATGCTTCTTTCTGTCCTTTTTCATGATCCCTCCTGATTGTTCGGCCGGTCAAGCCTGAATGCAACTCTTCCGAGATTAAAGATAACACGTTCCTCCTGAAAGTTCAACTCTTTTTTGCAAAAAAAGCCATTTGCAAGTATATTATACCATCAGGAATGAAACCTCCGTACGCCCCCCGCAATGAGGACGCGGCGGAAAACAACCCTTCCGAGGCGAACTGTTATGGATAAGAAAATCATGGTCGGAGCCTTCGCCAAACGCAAGGCCGCCGGAGAAAAAATAGTCATGGTGACCGCTTACGACGCCCCCTTTGCCGCGCTGGCGGCGGCCGCCGGGATCGACGTCATCCTCGTGGGGGATTCGGTGGCGACCACCGTCATGGGATACTCCACCACGCTGCCGGTGACCATGGAGGAGTTGATCCACCACGTGAAGGCGGTGCGCCGCGGCGCGCCCAACGCCTTCATCGTGTTCGATCTGCCCTTCATGAGCTATCAGGTCAGCGAGGAGGAGGCGATGCGGAACGCCGGACGCGCCCTGAAGGAGGCCGGTGCGGACGCTGTGAAGTTCGAGGGCGGAGCCGAATACGCGCCGCTGGTCAAAAAGATGGTGCTCGCCGGGATCCCGGTGATGGCTCACCTCGGACTTCTGCCCCAGCGGATCCACGCGGTCGGCGGCTACAAGGTCGCCGGCCGGAATGCAGAAGCGGCGGAACAACTGGTGGAAGATGCCAGAGCGCTGGAAGCGGCAGGGGCCTTCTCCGTGGTGCTGGAGTGTGTTCCTGCACAACTGGGCGAACGGATTACCGGGGCGTTGACCATCCCCACCATCGGCATCGGGTCCGGGGCCGGATGTTCCGGTCAGGTGCAGGTGCTGCACGACGTGCTCGGTCTGCTGCCCGGATTCACGCCGAAGCATGCAAAGCACTTCGCCGAAATCGGTGCCGCCGTCAGGGATGCCCTGCATAGTTATGCGGATGCGGTCCGCAACGGCACCTTCCCCGGCAAAGAAAACAGTTTTGAATGAGACGCCAGCAAGAATATCACAGGAAAGGAGTCACTATGTTTTCCCCGAAAGTTTTTTCCGCGGCGTTCTTCGCGCTGGCTGGCGCTCTGCTCTCAGCAGCGGAAATCGCCGATCTCTCCGCAGAGGCAAGAGACGGACAGGTTTTCCTCCAGTGGCAGGAGAAGGAGCTTCCCCAGGACGCCAGGCTCACAGTCTGGAGTTCCGCCGCCCCCATCACTTCGCTGAAGGCGTCCGGCGTCCGCTGTGAAGCCGATCTGCTCAATCCCGGAAGCGCCCGGGACTGGTGGCAGGACATCAACTCCTTTTATTCCAAGGAGGCGCAGAACCGCAAGTCGAAGAAGGGCGGAAAAGCAAAGAAATTCCTGAAGGAAGAAGATATCTTCGCCGGTAACGTCGCCACGGAAAACACCGCGCAGAAGGAGATCCCCGGTTTCATCATCAAAGAGGACGGCAAGCCTCTTGATCCCAAGAGCGGCCTCCACGTCCACACTCCGGCGGAGGCGGGTTCCCGTTACTTCGCCGTCTCGTGGAAAAAGGGTTTGGATGGCGAAGTTCAGCAGTTCATCACCGTCAAGTCTCCGGTGAAATTCCAACAGGGCAAAGTGACGCCCTTCGCCTGCGCGGGGAAGCCCTTGCGCAAAGGCTGCGCGACCGGGAAGCCTTTGATCCTCTCCGTCCACGGCCGCGGCGGCGGCGCCGGAGTGGACGGCAAGGGCAATCCCGTGGGCAACTACCTCATGTTCATGAACAAGGATCAGGCATGGCGGGAAGGCATCCCCATGAAATTCACCGTCAACAACCGCTCCAGTCACGTGGAACTCTCCCTCAATGACCGGATCTGGATCGGACGTATCCTGCCAAAGGAGGAACGCACCGATTCCCGGGACAACGTCTATGCGATCGCCACTTTCTGGATGGCCTACAACACCAACATCGCGCGGCACGTGGGAGCCCCGGACCTCAAGGCGGACAACTACACCGAACGGTGGGTGATCTATCTGGTCCGCTGGGCGCAGGAGTACCTCGGGACCGATCCCGACCGCACCTACGTCGTCGGCGGCTCCATGGGCGGCACGGCAGCGATCCAGTTTGCCACTCATTATCCTGAAGTCTTTGCGGCGGTCCACGCCATGGTCCCGGTCTACGCTTTCAGCTGGAAATGCACGCCGGGAGATCAGGACACCGCCCACCGCCTCTTCTGCTCCTGCGGAAAGTTCACGCAGAACGATCCCGTCCGGATGCCCGACGGTCAGGACGTGACCGAATACGGCGACGGCTCCAAAAACATCAACCGTCCCGCCGTGGATATGCCCATGATCTTCGCCTGCAACGGCCGTACCGACAAGTCGATCCCGTGGGTGAACAATCCCGACTTCTACAGGGCGGCCAACGAGGCCCGGCAGGGCTTCTGCGTCTACTGGAACAACGGGGACCACAAAATGAGCAACAAACGCCCCAAAGACATGATCCCCGAATTGAAGGAACTTTTCCGCTACCGCAAGCATGCGCCCTACGTTGTTTTCAGCAACTGCTCCACCAACCGCAACTACGGCAACGGCGATCCCAAGGACGGCGATCAGGAAGGCTGGATCAACCGGGGCATGAAGTGGGATAACGTCAAAGAATCCGCAAACTCCATCGAATTCACGGTGAGCGCGGACTATCCCGGGATCTCCTACCCGGTGACGGCGGACGTGACACTCCGCGGACGGCAACAGTTCAGACCTGCCCCGGGGACCAGTCTCACCGCCTGCATCAACGGCCAAAAGAGTCCGGTTACGGTGGATGCCAACGGCTTGCTGACGATTCCCGGAGTCTCCTTCGCCGATGGGGAAGCGGTCAAAGTGGTGGTGAAGAAATAACCTTCTCCATCGCATCCTGATGCAGAAAACCGGTCGCGGAAGATGATTTCGCGGCCGGTTTCTTTTTTTCCGGAAGGCTCAGCGGGGGAGAGCGTTCTTTTTCCCGGAGGTCAGCAACGCATAGAGGCGGTTGGGGAAGATCCGCCGCAGGAACTTTTCCGCGCCAGTAAGGAGGCGCATCCAGCCGGAGGTCCGCAAATGGATCGCGCCCTTGGGACAGTGCTCCTGACAGCAGAAACAGCGGATGCAACTGTCGTAATGAAAACGGGGTCGCCTTCCCTGCAACTGCAGAGAGTGAGGCGGACACATCCGCACGCAGACCCCGCACCCCACGCAATCTTGTTCGTTCAGAACAGGACGGGGAAGCAGTTTCTTCCGGAGCAGTTCCCGCACGAGGGGCGGAAACCACACGCCCCATGCCAGGCCCGGCGGCGGCGGATCGGGCAGTCGGATCGCCGGGAGGGGCGGACACTCCCCGCGCTCCTCATACTCCGGGATCAATCCGTGAGCGTCCGCTCTGGTCAGCAGGATCGGACGCGGCACGGCAAGATGCCTCACCACGGCGTCATCCAGCGCCAGAGCATCGGTCCCGCCCGCCACGAATCCCAGCCGGACCGGGTCTCCGCTGCCGGGACCGTTGCCCTCCATGCCGACGATCCCGTCCACAAGGTTTATGCCGGGAGCGACCCGGAGTTTCAGGGCAAGAAGCATATCGGCGAAGCGTCCGAAATCCTTCCCGACCGCCAGATGCCACCCCAACCGTTCGCTGCCGCGGACCAGTCCAAAGAGGTTTTTGGTCGCGAGGGTGAGCGACATCATGGCGTGGGTCTTGCACTTGGCTACGTTGACCACTTCATCGAAGGATCCAAACTCCCGGGCGAGTTCCATACTGCGGAAGCCAGTCTCTCCGGAGAGTTCCGTCTTGCGGTAGTCGGCGCAGTTGGCAACGGACACTCCCAGCCGGGCCAGTTCCCCGTCAATCCCCATGGCGCGGATGATGGCGGGAGCGGTGGTCATGCCTGGATTCTCAATGATGGCAAGTTCCTTCGCGCCGGCGTCCCGGAGCAGGCGGATGCACTCCAGCAGAAACGCCGGATGGACCGCCGCCGGATCCTCCGCGCACCGCCAACTCAGCAGATTGGGCTTGAGCATGAGGCGCTTGCCGGAGACTCCGCCGCGAACCTCCAGAAGCGGAGCGAGCACCTTCTCCAGCGCGGGACGCAGTTCTCCCGCCGCATATCCGGAGGCTCCTGAAAATGTGACCAGTTCCTTCATGCTGTCCAATATAGCCCGGGAAAGCCGTAAAATCAAGAGGTTCTCTGCCGCGCCCCTGGCAACGGAGGACCATTTTCAATGACTCTTTGCGTCCGCGTCAGCGCGCAGAACTGTAATCGATCGCATCGGAACGGAAAGGGTACGCCGGAAGTCCGGCGCTGTTCCGCAGGTTGCAGTCGCCCCGGTATCCCGCATAGGCATAGCGGACGAAACACGGCTCTTTCACTTCAGGAGAGGAGACCATCACGTCCTTGCCGTCGATCGCCGCCTCCGCCCAATGAAAGACACCATCCTTCCCCGCAATGGCGAAGGCGCCCGGCGCTTTGCCGTCGGAGGTGGAAAGGCCCTCCTCCGCGTTGTCGAAACACACCCGGATCCGGTCGCCCTCCGCCTTGGCTTCCCGGAAGAGCGGACCGCGGCTGAAGATGTCCTTGCCATAGGCGATGCGTTCGGCTTCCAGCGCAAGGCGGTATCCAACGTCCTGCTTGTTGGCGGGGTGAATATTCGCGGCTTCGCCGATGTCGATGAGGCAGGCAAGCCCCACCGTGGGAGACATTTCCTGCATCACCAGCCGCTGGATGTCCCGGGTCAGCGCGTAGCCGGAAACCTTGGTGGGATCGGCGGTCTTCCAGTTGTTCACGTGGTGGGGATCAAATCCCGCGAGTTGGGTGATGATGAAAGGCATTTCCGGGTTGTTCCACTTAACGCGCCAATCGTTGATCAGCGCCTTGTGCCACGGATAATAACGGATCTTGCCGTTGTCGTTGCAGCCCTGATACCAGATGACGCCCCGGACGGGAATGCGCGTCCAACTGTCCACCATGCCGTTGTAGAGCGTGGAAGGGAAACTGGAGGCGAGATATGGCAACTCGATCGGCACCGGGACCGGAGCCTCCGGGTGCTGTTTCGCGGAGAAACGGAACTCCGTTTTATGCCGCCAGTTCCGGTTCACGGCAAATTTCTTTGCACCGGCGGAGAAAACGATACGCTCCAGAATGTTCCGGACGGGGGTCGCCGAACCTGCGCGATAAAGGACCTCCATCCGGATTGCCAGCACGTTGTTTCCGGAGGGATCGAACGCCTCTGCAGGGATCGTGACGCTGAACTTTTTCGCGCGTCCCGGCGCTTCCGAAGCGTAAGAGGCGATTTCCTTGCCGTTGAGGTAAACGGTGGCTTCGTTGCCGAGCTGGTCCGTGGTCAGTTGCATGGCCTGACCGCGCATCTTCTCCGGAACGGTAAAATGGGTGCGGAACCAGCGGATCTCCGGGCCAGTCATCCCGAGCCGTCCCACGGTCTTGAGCGGGATCCAGCCGGAATCATCCAGATCCTTCGCCGACCAGCCCGCTGCTTTGGCTTTGGCTTCGGCTCCGATCTGCACAAAACGGGGATGCCAATCATTCAGTTCCCGGAAGAAGCGGTCCTTCTCCTTCTTCTGCAGGACTTTCAACTGCGCTTCAGGAAGATCGTACTTCTGATACAGTTCCACCTCCGAGGTCAGGTTCGCCGCCCGGAACCCCTCCTGCGAGATCCAGGAGACGATGGGAGTCCCGCCGTAACTGGAATTGATGAGACCGACGGGAACCTTCAGATCCAGATAAAGCTTGCGTCCGAAGAAGTAACAGGTCGCGCCGAAGAACGGAGCATTTTCCGGAGTGCACCGGACCCAGCCGCCGAATTGGGGGAAATGCCGGGCGGGCAGTTTCTGCCGATGCCCTTTGATCTTGATCTGAAACGCGTAGCGAATCTCGGGATAGTTGGCACTTTTGACCTCCTCCTCGCAGTTCTGTGCGGACCAGCCCCGTTTGAACCTGGCGCCAATGGGCATCTCCATGTTGCTCTGTCCGGAGCAGAACCAGACTTCGCCGACAAGAACGT
>DCGG01000052.1:1411-1851 GCA_002315455.1 Lentisphaeria bacterium UBA1784 | reverse complement strand
GCGCCGGAAGCGTCCGCCTTGACGGAGACCTCCTTCCCCGCAAACTGCACCTTGACCTCCTTGCCGGGGTCGCCGGTGCCGAAGAAGCGGATGGGGCGCCCCTGCTGGAGCACCATGTGCGAGGAGAACACCGGGTCCAGCGTCAATCCCGCACAGAGCAGAAACGACGACAGGAACATTGCCGCAAACATGAGAAAACGTGTCATTTTTCCTTCATCCTTTCAAAATTGTTCAGAATGCTGCATTTCCAATCAGTACCTGCACTCCACCGGACCGCCGGCAGGCGCAAAGATCGAGAAGTCCGTGACTCCGTGGCGGTATTTGTTCTTCTCCCGGAGGACGTTGAGGCGGACGAAGCGCGCCGCAACCGGATGTTCCACCAGAAGGAACTCCACGTTCCGATCCTCGGACTGACCGGAGTGGTCGATCGTCTCAAGGAT
>DCGG01000052.1:0-1383 GCA_002315455.1 Lentisphaeria bacterium UBA1784 | reverse complement strand
AGAAGATCCACGGTGAACCTCACCGGCTCGGGAAGTTTTCCCGCTTTGTAGTCCAGTTCCGGCTCGGTCCAGATGATCCGGAGCGCGCGGATCTCGAAGGTGCTCCGCAGGTCCACCGTAAGCGAGGGCCTGGCATCCGAAGGGTCAGGCTCCCACCAGGTGTGGGTACAGTCGTCCGTGGCGAAAGAGGGGTAGTTCTCCCCTTTGAAACTGGTGGCAGATGCGAATTTGCCCACACCCACCGGCAGCCAGCCGCAATCTCCGCCGGAGACGGACTGGGGCGTCGCCGTGATGGGAACGTAAGGCTCGCCGTTGGCATCGAACTCCACCTTGTCCATGCCGATCCGCCGCTCGAACATGTGGATGCGCCGAATCGTGCAGGTGTAGAACTGCCAGACGGTCCCGTTGGGTCCGGCGACCATGCCGCCGTGGCCGGTCCCCGCCACCATACCGTGCTGGGAACGGGCCATGAACTGCCGGGGCGGAGTGAAGGGTCCCAGCGGCGAGACCTTGGAACGGTAACAGCCCAGCGCGTAATTGCGGAAAACGGTCCCGCAACAGGCGTACTGCAAATAATATTCACCGTTGTGCTTGAACATGGCGACGCCTTCGTCGGCCCCCCGGTGCAAGTGTTCGTTGGCCTCTCCGAAGCGCTCCCAGTCATTGGCCGGGTTCAGGTCGAGGATCTTGACCTTCTCGGAGATCGCTTTGGTGGGATCGACGGGGTCCAGTTCCATGCCGTAGACTCCGCTTGTGGGATCGCCGTCATCCCGGTAGCCCCATCCCCAGTAGAGGTAGAGCCGGCCATCGTCGTCCACGAAAAGGGAAGGATCAAGATATTCCGGAGTGATGGAAGAACCATCCATCAGCCGGGGTTCTCCCAGCAGAGTAAAAGGGCCTTCCGGCGTCGGTGCTTCATAGATCCGGGGAACGGGATTCCGCAGAAGGACGCTGGCCGTCAGCAGGAAACGCCCTCTGCAACAAACCACGCTGGGAGCGTATCCGAGATCATCCGCGTTGTCGATGGGATGATACTCCCAATGGGCGAGGTCCCTGGAGACGTAGACCTGCCGTACCGAGGGATACATGTACCAGACGCCGTCGTGATAGAGCATCTCGGGATCGGAGATTTCCCGGAAGTCCGAGATCTTTCCGGCGGAGAACCCATTGATGTCCGGATCGGTCTGGCGACAGCAGATGCCGGGCCCGATATCCGGCAGTGATAACGGATTGCAGTAGACGTCGTTTTTCATGGGAAGGGACCTCCTTGTCTGGACGTTTTTTCAAACTGGTTCGCCTGTAATATAGTTTGGAATAAAAAGAAAAGAAATGGATATTATCACAAAATTTATATCTGTTCAGTACTGTCCGGTAAAATTTACC
>DCGG01000112.1:3769-22978 GCA_002315455.1 Lentisphaeria bacterium UBA1784 | reverse complement strand
CCTCCGGAGCCCTTTTCCAATGCTCTTTCACCACGGAGATCACGTGTTCGAGGTCCGCCCCGGTTGGCTCGGAGCTGATCAGCTCCGAGCCAACCGGGGCGGACCTCGAACACGTGATCTCCGTGGTGAAAGAGCATTGGAAAAGGGCTCCGGAGGACCATCGTCTGCCGGTCCTCGCGCTGGACCTCGCCGCAAGAGGCGGCGGTTCCCCGCAGATCCCGGAGATTTGGCAGGCGCTGGCCGAGGCAGGGGAGAAGTCCGGAGTGGCCCAGGGGGAACTCTGGAAACTTTGGACCTGCGGCATCGCCAACTGTTTCTGCGGATACGCTTCGCCGGCCTTCTATGAGCGGCTCATGAAACTCCTGAAGGACGGGAATGCACCCATGGAATTCCGGACGGAGATGGCGATCCTGGCGCTGAGCGCCTGCGAAAAAGCAATCGTTTTCCGGCAATTGGAAGGGACGGAACCCGCGCTGGAACGGCGTACGCTGGAAACGCTCAGGACCTTTCTGGGGGAGCGCCTCGCGGATGGTTCGGATCGTGACCCAGTGTCCCGGGAAAGGGTGATCGCCGCCTTGGCGGAGCACGGCGGGGAGGGGATCCTCCGCGGGATCTGCCGGGATCCGAAAAAGAATATCGCCGTACGGGTCCTGTGCGCCGAAAGGATTGGGGAAATCGGAGTTTTCGATGACCCTGCGCTGAAGGCGAAATGCCGGCCGGCGGCCATCCGGAGGTTCCGCATCTCCGCGCTGATCAGGTCGGGACGTTTTGCGGAGGCGGAGGCGCTTCTGCAAGATGAGGAACCGCGTTTCCGTACGCTCCGCACCGTCGAGATCGCGCAGCGGCAGGGAAACTACCGGAAGGCCATCCAGCTTCTGAAGGCGGACCGCGGAACGTTGGAGTGGGAGTGTTACTGCAGCGAAATGCTGCGGAACGTCCACATGAGCAAAGACCGCGCCGCCTTCCGGGAACTGGAAGCGGAGAATGAGCGCCGTTGCAAGGAGGCGGGGCATCCCGTCCCGGAGGAAAGTTTCAACAACTTCTTCTACGTGGCCCTGGAACTTGGACTGTACGATGGCAAACTGACTCCAAAATTGCTGGAGAAACTGGAAAATCTGCCCCGTTCTGCGGCGACCTTGGATACCTTCGCATGGGCGTTGTACCGCTCCGGAGCGTACCGGCGCGCGGAGGAGGCGATCCTTCCTGCGCTGCGCCTTGCGGACATGCGGGATATCTCCGTGATCCTTGAGCATGCGGGAGACGTCGCTTCCGCCCTCGGCAAGTGGCAGACTGCGGAACGGTGCTACCGTTTGGCGCTTGCCAACGACCGCAGGACGACGTCGGAACTTTCCCCGGACTGCGCGAAGAAACTGCGGGAAGCTCTGCGCAAGAGCAAGATTCCTGCCGCCGCCCCAAAGGGAGGAACGCGATGAAACCGTTTCTTGCCGGTGCTTCCAGAGACTTCCTGACGCAGTGGGCGGTGGAGCGCGGATTCCCGAAATTCCGGGGAAATCAGTTGGCACAGTGGGTCTATGACCGCGGTGTGATCGATCCGGACGGGATGAACAACCTTCCGAAGGATCTGCGGACGGCGGTGAAGGAGGATTTCTTTGCCCCCGGCGGCAGGATCATCGAACGGACGGAGTCCGGGCGCGACGTGACGAAACTCGGATTTGCGCTGGAGGACGGAGAGGTCATCGAGATGGCTTTGATCCCGGCGGCGGAGCGTCTCACGTTCTGCCTCAGCACGCAGGTCGGATGTCCGGTTGGATGCATTTTCTGTGCCAGCGGCGCCAACGGCCTGACCCGGAACCTGCAGAGCGGCGAAATGCTGGAGGAGTTCCTCTTCTGCTGTGCCGAAGCCGGACGGAAGTGCGACAATATCGTTTTCATGGGGATCGGCGAGGGACTGCTGAATTTTGAAGCGCTGGCCCGGACGCTGGAAGTGCTGACTTCTCCCGACGGTTACGGCCTTTCGCCCCGGCGGATCACAGTCTCCACCAGCGGATTCGTGCCGGGAATGCTGAAGTTTGCCGAACTGAAGCGGGAGTTCAATCTGGCGGTGAGCCTGCACGCGCCCGATGATGCCATCCGGGCGAAACTGATCCCGGACAAACTGCGCTATCCCATCGCGGAGGTGCTGGCGGCGGCGGATCGCATCCGGGAGGGATCGGGACGGCAGTACACGCTGGAATACACCATGGTGGCGGGGATCAACGATTCCGGAGATGCCGCCTCTGCGCTGGCGGCGCTTGCCCGGAAGCACCGGGCGAAGATCAATCTGATCCCCTGCAACGCGGTGGATGGTTCCTGCAAGCGGCCGTCTGCAGAGCAGATCCGGCGTTTCGAGGAGATTTTGGAACAGGGCGGCGCGCACTTCACCCGCCGGGTGGAGCGGGGCCGGGGCGGGAAGGCCGCCTGCGGTCAGTTGCGGGCCGCGCATTTGAAAAAGAACGTTTCACAGGAGGGAGATGATACGCCATGAGGAAAAAAGTGCATTGGCTGGCGCTGCTGGGACTTTGTCTGCTGATGGGAGCGGGGAGCGGCTGCTCCTCCTTCCGCGATATGTTCAGCCGGAAGCCGCAGTCCCGCACTCCCCGGGAGAAACTTGCCGCGAAGGCGGACGAGGGACGGGGACCGAAGAATCAGTCCGTCACCCGCAACGATGCCACTTGGATGGACGACCTGATTCGGACGAAGCGCTATAACGACACTCCTTATCTCTCCGATTCGGACCTGAACGCCCGGGAACGGAAAACGCTTGAGGCGGTCATGGACGGCGACAAGGTGGGGCAGGCGGAAATCGACCGGATCCACCGCCGGAACGAGAAATCGGCCCAGGAAAACCATGAGAAGATCTGGGGCTCCACCATCACTTCCATGGGGAAGAAGGGTACGAGACAGGGATTGAAGGAAGATCCTTCGGCAGAGGGATCCGCAAAATAGTCTTGCCGGAGCGGTGCGAAAGAAGGAGGATCTCATGAAACGGACCGGAGTAGCAGTTTTGGGAGCCAGCGGCTCCATCGGGCGCAGTACCGCCGCCGAATTGGCCGCGATGCAGAACGAATTTTCTGTCGTCGGCCTCGTCGGGCGCAACGGTGTGCAGGAGTTGGCGCAGCAATCCGCGCAGTTGCACAGCGCGCAGGTAATCACCACGGACCCTGCGATGCTTGGGGAACTTCAGCGTCTGGCCCCTTCCGGGGTCCGTTGCCTCGCCGGCATGGATGCGGTCATGGCGCTGGTGACTTCGCCGGAGGTCGACGTGGTGCTTTGCGCCATCTCCGGCGTCACCGGCGTGGAGCCGGTACTGGCCGCGCTCCGGGCGGGAAAGCGGGTGGCGCTGGCCAGCAAGGAAGTTCTGGTGATGGCGGGGGATCTGGTGATGCCGGTGGCCCGCACGTCCAAGGGCGGCATGATCCCGGTGGACAGCGAGCACAGCGGCCTTTTTCAATGCCTTGCCGGACGCCGTCCCGACGAAGTGGCGGATTTGGTGCTGACCGGTTCCGGCGGCCCCTTTCTGCATTGGGAGAAGGAGCGGATCGCCCGGGCTTCCGTGGCGGATGCTCTGAAACATCCCACCTGGAGCATGGGCGGCAAGATCACCATTGATTCCGCCTCGCTGATGAACAAGGCTCTGGAGGTCATTGAAGCGCACCATCTTTTCGGCGTGCCGGGGGAGCGGATCAAAGTTCTGATCAATCCGCAGTCCATCGTCCACGCGCTCATCGAACTTGTGGACGGGACGCTGCTGGGGCAGTTTTCCACGCCCAGTATGCGGCTGGCGATCCGTTATGCGCTCACCTATCCTGCGCGGCAGGATGGCGACGTGAAAAAACTGGATCTGGCGGCGCTGGGCAAACTGGATTTCTACGCGCCCGACCTGGAGCGTTTCCCCGCGCTGACCTACGCTTATGAATCCCTGCGCGCCGGAGGGACCATGCCCGCCGTGCTGAATGCCGCCAACGACGTGGCGGTGGAGCGTTTCCGGAGCGGCGGGATCCCCTTCGCCCGGATTTGGGAGATCGTGGAGCGCACCATGAGTGCTCATACCCCCGTTCCTGTCTCCGCCTTGGACGAGTTGAAGGCCGTGGATCGCTGGGCGCGGGAGTACGCCCGGACCCTCTGATGGACGGCTTGATCCGCAGATTTTCCCGGAATGGGTGGCTCCGATTCGGAGCCTTGGGAACGCTGATCCTGATCGCCCTTCTGTTCCGGCTCACCGAGATGGGCAAACCGCTGGAGTACGACGAGATCTTCACCCTCCACGAGTTTGCCAACCGGCCGGCGGGGGAGATTTTGCACGCTCTCGCGCTCCCCAACAACCACCCGCTGAACACCCTCGCCGTCAAAGCCATTGCCCGGGACGGGGCTCCCGCGTGGTGCATCCGTCTGCCGTCCCTTGTCGCCGGAATTCTCGCGGTGCTGGCGTGGGGAAGCGTCATGCTGGCGTGGCGGGGGCGGAGTGCCTCCTGCTGGACCATGCTGATTCTGACGTTTTCCGCGCCGCTTGCGGTCTACTCCCAACTGGCGCGGGGGTACAGCATGCAGATCGCCCTCCTCGGGTTCTTTTTCTGCGGGCTGGCGTGGTACGGGAAGCCCTCCAAACGTCCGGCAGTCCGGCGCATTCTCTGCGGAGCGCTGATGTTCGTCGGCGCGGCGGGAGCGGTTCTCACCTTGAGCAGTTCCGTCATGTATCTCGTCTCCGGCGGAGCGGCGTGGCTCATCCTTCGCAAGCGGGGGCGCGCCTTCCCATGGTTCGCGCTCATTTTCGCCGCCGCCGTGACGGTGGGCTACCTCGCATGGGTCGCCCCCGAATTGCAGACCGCCCGGGCGTGGGGCGAAGCGGTGACTTTGCGGAGACTCCCCCGGTTTCTGTGGGAGTGTACCGTGTGGCTTGCTTTCTACCCCGTGGTGTTGCTGGCGCTTTTGGGGTGGGTGCTGATGCCCCGGAAGACGTTGCCGCTCCTTCTGCCGCTTCTCTTGCCGCTCTTTGCCGCCGTCATCACCCGGTGCGGACCGGTGCGGGTCTATCTGCCGGGATCGGTCCCGCTGGCCTTTGCGGCGGGGATCGGCGCGGAGGCCCTTCTGACCCGGATTGCCAGAAGTGTCGCGCGACAACAGCGCCCGCTGATCGCGATCCTGCTTGCGCTGTTGATCCTGTGGGGATTTGTAATGGAGTTCCCTCGCTGGCGGACCCCGGACTGGGGTGCCGTCCTCGGCGCGGCAAAGGAGCAGGTGCCGCAGGACACCTTCGTGGTCTATCCCGCCCACGTGGGTCTGATCCTGAAGAGCGTTTTCCGCAAGGCGGCACTGGATGATTACTTCGACCGGCTCTACTGCCCGGAGCACGCCGGATTGCTGATGCTTGGTGCGGGAAACGGGATCAACGGCTCCGATGCGAACTTTTCGGAGAAAGCACTTCCCAGCGGCGTGAAGGGCATGCCGGTGAAGGCTGGTTCCGTCCGGGGACGCCTCTACCGCTTGGAGGAAGTGACGTCGGCCCCTGCTTCCGGGGAGATGGTGATCGTTGTGCTCACTCCGGTGCCGCAGGAGGAGTGCAAAAACGTTCAGCGGCGCCTCTTCCCGGGGGGTGTGCCGATGCTCCGGCTGAATCTGTGGCTCAACGTCTCCCTCGAGACTCCGGAGGGTACGCTCTCCGGCGGCATTTTTGCCGTGGGCGTGGGGGACGGGAACGCCCTTTGGTCCTGCTGGAATAGGGAGAAATCGGAAAAAATCCGCTTTTACCGTTTGCGGTAGCGCATGATTTTGAGTATATTATGCAGACGACGGAAAAAACGGATTTGGGAAACGGAACATGCTGACGGAACTTTTTTTAGCCGGTAAATATCTGAAACCGGGCCGCAATGCGGTGTCCCTCATCACTTTGACCAGTATTCTGGGGGTGACGCTGGGCGTGGCGGTGCTGATCGTGGTGCTGGCCGTGATGACCGGTTTCACGGATCTGATGAAGAACAAACTCATCGAGACGCAGGCTCACTTTCAGATCCGGAATCCCCGCTACGTCATGGGGGACCCCTCCTACGCCATCGCGCAGGTGAAGCGCTTGGGGGCGGAGGCGGCGCCGGTGATCCAAGGACCGGTCCTCGTACAATACGGCCGCCGCCAACTGGATACGCAGGTAGTGGTCCTCGCCGCCGACACGAATGCCCTGAAGGCCCACCTCCATCTGGATACCAATCTGCGGAGCGGTTCGCTCAAGACCGATGGGCGTCGGGTGTTGATCGGAGCGCCCATGGCGGCTCGCTGGGGGGTCAGCGTGGGTGACAAGGTCCTGCTGCACTCTTCCCGTCGGCTGGCGGAGATGGTGCGGTTCAAGCCGGAGGGCGGAGTGGAGTTCGATCAGAGCGGTTCCGCCTATCTGCCCATGGAGGTGACGGTGGCCGGGGTCTATTCCATGGGGAAATACGACTTTGACAAGATGATTGTTTTCGCCTCTCCCGACGACGCTGCGGAACTCTTTGAACTGCCTTGGGGCGCGGCCACCAGCATCTACGGCTGGGGGAAGGATCCCTTCCGGCAGCAGAAACTGATCGGTCAACTCCGCGAAGCGTTGCCGCTTCTCTCGGTGACGACGTGGGAGGAGAACAACCGGCAGTTGCTTGGGGTGCTCGCGGTGGAGAAACGCATGATGTTCTTTCTGCTGATCTTCATCGTGCTGGTGGCGGCGTTCAGCATTGCCAACACCCTGATCACCAGCGTCTATCAGAAGACCCGGGAGATCGGGTTGCTGAAGGCTCTGGGCGCCGGGGACGGAACTGTGACCCGGGTCTTTCTCTTTCAGGGATTGCTGATCGGCGTGGCCGGGAGCGGCGCCGGGACTCTGCTGGGAGTGCTGGTCATTGCCTTCCGGAACGACATTCTGGATCTGATCTCCAAGTGGTTCCATGCGGATCTGTTTCCTCCGGAATTCTATTTTTTCAATGAATTGCCTGCGCACATTGTGCCGGGAGATGTGATCTTTGTGGTGGCGGCCAGCGTTCTGCTCTGCACGGTGGGAGCGGTGGTTCCCGCGTTGCGGGCGGCGCGACTGGATCCTGCCAAAGCGTTGAGGTACGAATAAAATGGCAGAGCTGGGATCGATCTTGGAACTCTCCGGAGTCCGGCGGAGTTACCGCACCGGAAACAACGTTCTCGACGTGCTGACGGGAGTGGACCTCTCCCTGAACCGGGGGGAGTGGTGCTGTATCTACGGTGCCTCCGGCAGCGGCAAGACCACGCTGCTCAATCTGATCGGAGTGCTGGAACGGCCGGATGCCGGAAGCGTGGTCATCGGCGGAGTGGACGTCTCCTCGTTTTCCCGGAAAGAAGCGGCGAAGTTCCGGGCGCTTCATCTGGGGTTCATCTTTCAGTCCTATCACCTCTTTCCTGAATTGACGGTGGAGGAGAACGTGGCGCTGCCGGCCCGTTTGGTCGGAAGTTCCGCAGGGAAGGCCCGGGAGCAGGCGCGTGCTCTGATCTCCCGGGTGGGGCTGGACCACCGCCGGACCCACCGGCCCGCGGAACTTTCCGGCGGCGAACAGCAGCGGGCGGCCATCGCCCGGGCGCTGATCAACCGCCCCGAACTTCTGTTGGCGGATGAACCCACCGGCAACCTCGATGCGAAGACGGGGGAGGGGATTCTGGACCTTTTTGCCGAACTTCTTGCGGAGGAGCCCTCCCGCACGATCCTGATGATAACCCACAACCGGGAGATCGCCTCCCGGGCGACGACCGTTCTGGAACTGCAGAACGGTACCTTGCAATCCATGGAGAAACGATGATGAAAAAATCCTATTTCCGACCGGAGATCGACGCCCTTTCCGGCTACGTCCCCGGAGAACAGCCCAAGATGCCTGATTTGGTGAAGATCAACACCAATGAGAATCCCTATCCGCCCTCCGCCAAGGTGATGGAGGCGCTGAAGCACTTCGATTCCGCAACGCTCAGGCTCTATCCGGACCCCACCGCAGACGGCCTCCGCAAAGCGGTTGCAGAGCGGTACGGCGTCGCCATGGAGAACGTAATCGTCGGCAACGGTTCGGATGATCTGCTGACCATGATTTTCCGTGCCTTCACCTCGCCTGAACAAAGCGCGGCAGTGCTGGACCCCAGTTACTCCCTCTATCCGGTGCTGGCAGCCATGCAGGGCGCGTCGGTGATCCGGATCCAGTTGAACAAGACGGATTTCTCCCTGCCGGAGGATTTTCTCAAGCAGGCGGCACCCGCCAATCTGCTGGTGATCCCCCGTCCCAACGCCCCCACCGGGAACGTGATCCCCAAGGCGCAGATGGAGGAGATTTGCCGCTCCTTCGACGGGATCGTGGTCATTGACGAAGCCTACGCGGACTTCGCCGATGACAACTGCATGGATTTTGCGGCGCGTCTGCCCAACGTGATCGTGATGCGGACCTTCTCCAAGAGTTACTCCATGGCCGGGGTCCGCCTCGGCTATGCGGTGGCGGAGGCCTCGGTCATCGACGGACTGATGAAGTTGAAGGACTCCTACAACGTGGACCGCATCGCGCAGGCGCTGGGACTTGCCGCCTTCCTTGATACGGAACACTTGGAGCACTGCTGCGCCCGGATCAGGGAATCCCGGGAACAGTTGGCCAAGGACCTCAAATCGCTGAAGTTCACCGTGATCCCCTCCCAGAGCAACTTCCTCTTTGCCGCGCCGCCGGATGGCAATGGCGAGCGGTGTTTCAAGATCCTGCGGGAACACGCGGTGATCGTCCGGTATTTCCCGGGGCCGGTGACGGGGCGTTTTCTCCGGATTTCCATCGGGACGCCCGGCGAGATCGGGCGGTTGCTTCAGATCCTGCGGGAGTTCTATCTGTGAGCTATTCCATTCTGCGGACGAGTTTGTTTGCGGTCTGCTGTGCCGCGCTCCTTCTGCCGGCGGCGGACTTTTCCATCATCGACGCCACCGGCGGCGGAGTCCTCGCGTTGCGGGGAGCCAGTTTTGCGCTGAGCAAAGCCGCTGACTGCACGGTTTCGGTGGATCGCCGGGATGCCGCGTGGGGCTTGGATAAACTCCAGGCCGGGGATGCGGCGGTACTTGTGCTGGATGCTCCGGATCTCCCGGCGGATTTCAAGGCGGCGGCCAGTTTGGAACTTGCTTCGGAGGCTTTGGTTCTCTACGCCAATACCCAGAACTCCCTGCAGAAGATCACGCAGAAAGACGCCGTGGCGCTGCTGGTGGGCGCCGCGCCCACTTGGGAGAAGTTGACGGGCGATCCGGCCGGAGTTCATCGTTACCGGGTAAAAGCGGGCGGGCAGGGCCGCGGGACAGCGGAGCGGCTGCTGAAGCAGGCGCTCCCTAAGGGATATTATGAACTGGGATCGCTTACGGAATTGCTTCTGCTGGCCTCCACGGATCCGAAATCTCTGGTCATCGGCCGCTATCAGGATCTCTATCCCGAAGAGATGTATCCACTCGCCGTGGATGGCGTCATGCCGGGATTGCAGAGCATCCGCGCGGGGAAATATCCCTTCAGCCGCCGGATCGTGCTGGTGAGCCGGCTCCCGGAGAAAGATCCCAGGCTTGCGAAGTTTCTGTCGATCCTGAGGGGCCGTTCCTTCTACGACGATCTGCTGGACGAGGGTCTGCTCCCCTCTGCCGCTCTGGCAAAATAACCGTCCTTTCACACAAAGCGTGGAGATCCTGCTCCCCCGTGACGGCAAAAAAAATACCGGAACCACGTCCGGGATTTTTTGTCGTCCGTCCGCCTGCTCTGGAGTTGAACTCCGGGAGCGGCGGATCTCACAGGTCTTGCTCCTCCTGCCCGGAGGATTCCTGATCACAGATGAAGCCAGAGGGCGGATTGTCGTTTTCCTGCGCGATGAAGTAGCTCACCTTGAGTTTGTGATTGTCGCAGAAGGCGATGATCCGCGCGTAGGCCTTCTGAGACAGATTGCTGGGCGTGATGACGATACTGTCGATGGGGTGTTTGATGAAGATGTCTTCCAGTTCATAGGTGCTGCCCAAGACGGGAAATCCATAGACGTTCCAGTGCCGGAGCTGATGATCGTCATCCACGATGCCGGTGATGACGGTGGGATTCCCCGCGTAACAGTGGCAGAAAAGCCAGTTCAGATAGAGACGGCAATGCAGTCCTCCGCCGATGATCAGAGTGTGGCGCATCTCCGAATCCTCCTGCGCCTTCAGATAGAAATTCCGGAATCCGAAACTCTCCAGATAACGCATGAGGAAGCGTTCCGTTCCGATGAAGAAAATCGCCAGCAGACAGAAGAGCAGGTAGCACGCCACGATCCCCCGCGGCGAGGAACGGATGGCGCAGATCCCGGTATGGTAGAGCGCGTAGAACACCAGAAAACCAACCGCTCCGGCCAGCATGAACGCCTTCAGAAGCAGAAAGTACCGATTGATGGAACTGCGAAGCCAGAAGGTCCGGTAGACGCCGGAAACCACGAAGCAGATCACAAAGGGAGCAAGGATCGGGAAGGTGTACCGATAGAGCAGTTGCGCCTGAAATCCGTAAATCAGGGAGAAGGCGATCAGATAGGCCGCCCAAAGCATCACCAGATCAAGGAGAGGATGGATCTGCACCAGAATCGACCGTCTCGAGGGATGGATAAAGCCTTTGACAAAGTAGTTTGCGGAGACCAGCATCTCCACGTTGGCCAGCCGCATCACGGCCATCATCGTCACCAGCACCAGCAGGAAGATCGCCATGGGGGTGCTGACCTGCAGCATCATGGGGATCAGCGAGACCAGCCCGAACACCAGCGCGATCCCGTAGAGGATCCATGCCGTTTTGCGGTCATCGTGGGTCTGCCGTTTGATTCGGTGGTGCAGATGGTCGTGATCTCCGGTCATGATGCCGGAGGATTTTGGATTGGTCCACTTGCGGACCACGCGCCGCCACACCGCGAGGGTGGTGTCGAAGAGCGGCACGCCCATGGCCAGCAACGGCAACAGTACCGCGGCAAGAGAGACCGCCTTGGAGATCTGGATCGAACTGGAAAACGCGAAGAACAATCCGATGAAAGTGCTGCCGGTGTCCCCCATGAAGATCTTGGCCGGGTGGAAGTTGTAGCGGAGAAATCCCAGACATGCGCCGAGAAACACCACGGTAATCATGGCGGAGGAGTGCGCCCCGCTGAACATATACCAGCAGACCAGCGTGGCCGAGGAGATGCAGGCCAATCCGGCGGCCAGCCCGTCCAATCCGTCGATCAGGTTGAAGGCGTTGATGATGCCAACCACCCAGACCACGGTCAGAGGAATGCCAATCCAAAGTGGCAGCGGGATGCTGGCCAGATGATAGAAGCCGCCTCCCAAAAAGTAAATCAGCACGGCGGCGACGATCTGCGCGATCAGTTTGACGAGGCTGGAGAGTTCGACGCGGTCATCAATGATCCCTACGATCAGAATAATCGCGGCGGGGATGCTGAAGCGGATCATGTAGTCCATGGCGGTCGAATCTCCGTGGAGGATCGTGGAGCGGAGCGCATAGTACCAGGAGATCCCCAAAAAGGTCACGGCGATGGCGATGCCGCCGCCGCGGGGGGTGGTTTTTTTGTGCATGTGCCGGCCGTGTGGGATGTCGATGTAGCCCAGTTTCGGCAGAACGTGAACGCATCCCAGCGTCAGAAGGCCGGAGAGAAACGTAGCGACTGCGGTATAGAAAAACATATTGCCGTAGTGCGTGAAAATATTCTGTAGAAACATAACGGTACTGTCGCTGACGGGCGTGGAAGCGAAGGCGCTCGTTAAAATCCGGGAGAACATAGCATCCCCTCTCGTTCAAAAAGTTGAAATCGCCGATAATCGGAGGATAATATAGCACAAAATCTCCGTCTGTGCAAATCGGATATCCGCAGAACCGGAAAAAAGGTCGTTCAGTACCGGGGGAACAGGATCTTGAGGATCTCCCTCGCCAACTCCGGTTTGGGCGCGGTGGCGAGAGAAATGACCTGCCCCTCCCTCCCAAGCAGGGTCACTGCATTGGTGGGGGTATCGAAGCCGGATTCCACGGTATTGGCGCAGATCCAGTCCAGATTTTTCCGCAGGAGTTTCTCCCTGGCATGGGTCAGCAACTCCTCGGTTTCGGCCGCGAAGCCGATGAGGATCTGCCCTGCCGGCTTTGCGGCGCCGAGGGCAGCGAGGATGTCCTCGGTCCGCTCCAGTTGCAGGACGAGGTCCCCCGGGTGTTTCTTGATTTTCTGCACGGAGACCCGGGCTGGACGGTAATCCGCCACCGCCGCCGCCATGATGACGGCATCGCACTGGGGCGCGAGGGACTTGACGGTCTCCGCCATTTGAGAAGCGGATTCCACGGATTCGAACCGGAACAATCCCAGCGGAGGCATCAGACTCACCGGACCGGAGACGAGGATGACCTCCCATCCAGCTTCCACGGCGGCCGCAGCGAGGGCGTAACCCATGCGTCCGCTGGAACGGTTGGAAAGAAACCGTACCGGATCCAGCCGTTCCCGGGTGGGACCGGCGGTGACTAAGAGACGCATGGCATCGCTCCCGGAAGGTGGTTCAGCGGGAGATCGTCACTTGCGGTTCCCGAAGAGCCGGAGAAGCATCAGGAAGAGGTTGATGAAGTCCAGATAGAGCTGAAGCGCCCCGAGGATCGCCAGTTTGCTCCCGGATTCCTCGTCCACCTGTCCCTCTGCCACCGCGATGGAGAGCTGTTTGATCTTCTGGGTGTCGTAGGCGGTCAGCCCCACGAAGATTGCCACTCCGATGATGCTGATGAAGAGCCACGCCATCCCGTTGGGGAAGAAACAGCAGATCAGCGAGGCGATGATCAAGCCGATCAGGCCCATGCCGCAGAGACTTCCGACGGAGGTGAGGTCTTTCTTGGTGACCCAGCCGATGAGGCCCATGACGCCGAAGGTGCCGCTGGTGGCGAAGAAGGTGGCGGTGATGGAGTTCGCATCGTAGGCGAGGAAGATCGTGCTCAGCGTGACGCCGTTCAGTGCGGCGAAAAAGAGGAAGCCCATGGTGGCCGCCGCCGCGGAAAGTTTGCGGATGGCGGCAGAAAGCCCGATCACCACCACGAATTCCAGGATGATGAGGAACCAGTACATGCGCACGACCTTCAGCATTGCCTGCGCATTGGAGGCCACCAGCCACGCGGCGATGCCGGTGACGGCCAAGCCTACGGTCATCCAGCCGAATACCCGGTTGATGAAACGGTTCTGCGTCGCCGCAAAACTGGGAGAAAGCGTCTGAAACGCTCCGGTATTCTGATTGAGTTCGTTTGCCATGGAGAGACTCCTTTCCTGAATTGTGGTTGCGAGGACTCACTTCTTTACATAAATATATCCCTTCCCCTCGCACAAATCAAATGCGTTGAGGCATTTTTTGCAGAAGAATCATGAAAATATTCCATGATTCGGATTGTTTTGATTTGCAAATTACTTTGGAAGCGTTATATTATGCCGAATACATCGAATAAAACAAGTGATGCAGGAGCGTGATGATGGATGCCCGGGAAAAGACGGCTCGTGATTTCTGCCGGACACTGATGAACGTGGTGGATAACATGCGGGAAGCCGCATTTTGCGGAGATCCAGCGTTGAGCAACGAAGTGTTTTCCTCGCTGACGCTGAGTCAGGGACGTTTGCTCCGCACGGTGGACCGCATGACCCGGGATTCCCGGGAGGGTGTCTCGCTCAAGGATCTGGCGGAGAGGCTCCGTCTTTCTCCCAGCACGGTCTCCGTGATGGTGGAAACTCTGGTCGGCCGCGGTCATCTGGTACGGAAACCCAGTTCCAAAGACCGGCGGATGGTGCTGATCCGGCTGGATGACGGCGGGCGGCAGACCATCGACGACGTGGAGCGCAGTTTCACCGAGATGGCCGGGGATTATCTGAAGGGGGTCTCCCTGGAAGATCAGGGGCGGCTCAACGAGTTCCTCGCCGGATTCGGCGAATACGTGAACAATTATCATAAAAAGGCTCCGATCCGCTGAACGGGTACGCCCCACAGGGGACGGGATACCGGATTCTTGGAAGATTGGATCGGTCTTTCATAAAATAATGTAAGGTGAGGTGCTGAAAAATGCGTATTCTGAATGTGATTCCGGTCTTGGCAGCCGGTGTTGTTCTCTCCGCCGTTGCGGCGGATGCCGGAAAGTCTTCCGCCCAGATGGCGATGCCGCTCCCCTCCGTGTGGGTGGATCAGGTGAAGCCCGGACACGGTGAAGTTCTGAAGAAATACGTGGGTATGGTCAAAGCGGTGGACGACGTTACGCTGATTGCCCGGGTTTCCGGCGAGATTATCAAGCAGGCGGTCCCCCACGGAGCTTCGGTGAAGAAGGGGGATCTGCTCTTCGTCATCGAGGACGTGAGCTACCGTGCGGCGGTGGATTCTGCCCGGGCCAAGGTCAAGCAGTGCGAGGCGGAACTTGCCTTCGCCAAGTTGAACTTCGACCGGAATGACAAACTGATCAAACAGCATGCGGTGGCGGAGAGCGCCTATGAGGAATCAGTCCGGGTCTATGATATCGCCAAGGCGCAGCTGAACGCGGCGCAGGCGGCGCTGGTCACGGCGGAGGACGACCTGAAGCACACGCGGGTCCTCTCTCCCGTGGACGGGCGCATGGGCCGGGGCTTCTTCTCCCCCGGAAACTACGTCCGGGCCAACACCAGTGAACTGTGCCGACTGGTCTCCTATGATCCGATCTACGTGGATTTCGCCATCAGCGAGAGGGACTATCTCAAATACTTCCGCACCGTCGCCAACGTGAAGCAGAACGCCGACATCACCCTGCAACTGGCGGACGGCAGTTTCTACGGAGCCAAAGCCGATGACCAGGCCTCCGCCATTCGGGGCAAGGTCTATTTCGTGGACAACCGGGCCGACACCAACACCGATACTCTGCTGATCCGGGCGGTTCTGCCCAATCCCGATCATGCGCTGATCCCCGGCGGTCTCTGCACCGTCCATCTGGGGCAGAAGGATGCGGGGGAAATGGTGACGATCCCGGTGACTGCCATGATGATCGCGCAGGACGGGTGTTTCGTTTACGTCCTCGGGGCCGACAATATGCCGCAGCGGCGGAGGGTCGTTCCCGGTCCTTCGGCGAAGGGCGTGCAGGTGATCACCTCCGGACTGAAGGCCGGTGAGACGGTGATCGTGGACGGGACCCACAAGGTGATGCCCGGCCTCGGCGTGAAACCGGTCCAGGTCGGGGCTCCCCGGCAGGAAGCGGTGCAGAAATGATCTCCCAGGTCTTTATTGATCGGCCGAGGCTGGCCATTGTCATCTCCATCGTCACGGTGTTGCTGGGGCTTCTCTGTCTGAAGGTGGCTCCGGTGGCGGAATATCCCGAAATCGCGCCCCCGAACATCATGGTGTTCTGCACCTACACCGGCGCCGGCAGCGAGGAAGTCGCCAACACGGTGGCGACCGTCATCGAGGAACAGATCAACGGCTTGGAGGATCTGCTTTACTACAACTCCACCTCCAGCAACACCGGTACCTACACGCTGGAGATCACCTTCAAGTCCGGCACCGACACCGATATCGCGCAGGTAAACGTTCAGAACGCGGTGCGCCGGGCGGAACCGATCCTGCCCCAGAACGTGAAGGACAACGGCATCCGGATCTTCAAGCGTTCCGGAGACATCCTTGCGGCGTACAGTTTTCTGACCGACGGCAGCACGCTGAACCTCATCGAACTTTCCAACTACATCCGCACCAACATCCGCGATCCTCTGTCCCGCGTGGACGGCATCAGCGAGGTGCAAATCATGGGCGAGCGGAACTACTCCATGCGAATCTGGCTGGACCCGGAACACATGGCCGCTCTGCAGATGAAGCCCGAGGAGGTCGCCGCCGCCATCCAGCGGCAGAACGTGCAGGCCGCGGCGGGCTCCGTGGGGACTGAAGGCAGCAACTCCTACATCCAGTTGAAAGTCAACACCCTCGGCCGCCTGAACACGGTGGAGGATTTCGGCAACATCGTGGTGCGTTCCGGCTCCGACGGCCGGCAGGTCCTGCTGCGGGATATCGGCCGGGTGGAACTGGGAGCAGAGAACTACTTCCACAGTTCCATGCTCAACGGACGCGGTTCCATCGGCATGATGATCTACCGGAATGACGATGCCAACGCGCTTCAGGTGGTGGAGCGCGCCAATACGCTGCTGAAGGACCTTGCCAAAAGTTTTCCCAAGGGCGTCTCCTACATCCTGACCTACGATCCTACGGAATATATCCGCATCTCCATGCGCGAGATCGCGGAGACGCTGATCATTACCCTGCTGCTGGTGGTGGCGATCACCTACCTCTTTCTGCAGGACTGGCGGGCGACGCTGATCCCGGCGCTGACCATTCCGGTGAGTCTGCTGGGGACCTTCATTTTTCTGATTCCGCTGGGATTCTCCATCAATTTGCTGACCATGTTCGCGCTGATCCTGGTGATCGGTTCGCTGGTGGACGACGCCATCGTCGTCACCGAGAACTGCATGCGGATCATCGAGGAGGAGCATCTGCCGCCCAAGGAGGCCGCCTCCAAGAGCATGAAGCAGATCACCGGAGCCGTCATCGCCACCACGCTGGTGATCGTGGCGATCTACGCCCCGGTGGGGTTCTACGGCGGAATGGTGGGCAGGATCTATCTGCAGTTTGCGGTGACCATGTGCATCTCGCTCTGCATCTCCACGGTGAACGCGCTGACCCTCAGCCCCGCCCTCTGCGGACTTCTGCTGAAAGACAAGAAACCGACGAAAAATCCTGTGTTTCTCGGGTTCAACCGGGCATTGGAGTGGTCCAAGAAGGGCTATCTGAAGATTTCCTCGGTCCTGTTGCGGTCGCTTCTGGTCACGGCGCTCATTCTGGTGGCGGTGATCTGGATCTCCGAGCGGTTCTATGCGAATACCCAGCGTTCCTTCCTGCCCACGGAGGACAAGGGCGCGCTTCTCTGCATCATGGACGTCCCTCCCGGCGCTTCGCTGGAGCGGACCGCCAAGGCACAGGCAGAGGCGCAGAAACTTCTGCCTTCCGTGCCCGGAGTCAATAACATTCTGAGCATCAGCGGATACAGTTTCGTGGCAGGTGTGGGTGAAAACGTGGGAGCCACCATCATCACCCTGAAGAATTGGGATGAGCGCAAAACTCCGGAGACGCAGATCGGCGCCATTCAGGCCAACATCCAGAAGGTTTTGTCCAACATTCCGGAGGCGCAGTTCAACGTGTTCCAGCCGCCGGCGATCATGGGGCTGGGCGTCACGGGCGGTATCAGTTTCATGCTGACCTGCACCGGAGCGCAGACTTCCGCAGAACTTTTCCAGACCATGCGCCAACTGCTCATGAAGCTGAACTCCCTGCCGGGGGTGTTGAGGGCCTTCAGCACCTATGAAGCTTCCACGCCGCAGGTGTTCCTGAACATCGACCGGCACAAGGCGGAAGCCATGGGGGTCCCGGTGAATGCCATTTTCAGTACGTTGCAGAGCAAACTGGCCTCCAGTTACATCAACGACTTCAACCTGAAGGGCTACTCCTTCAAGGTGAAGATCCAGGCGGACGCTTCGGAGCGGGCGGAGAAGGATGACATTCTTCAGCTCAACGTGAAGAACAACTCCGGGACCATGGTCCCCATCAGCAGTTTCGCCACCTTGGAGTACATGGTGGGGCCCCGGCTGGTCACCCGCTACAATCAGAACCTCTGCGCGAAGATCAACGTGCAGTGCAAACCCGGCTTCAGCACCTCCCGGGTGATGGGCGAGATCGAGAAGGTCGTGGAGAAAGACCTTTCCCGGGATTACAAGGTGGAGTGGACGGAGATGAGTTATCAGGAGCGGAGCAACGAGGGCCGGATCGTGATCCTGTTGTTGTTCGCGCTGGTGTTCGGTTATCTCTTCCTTGTGGGACAGTATGAGAGTTGGACCATCCCCATGCCGGTGATCACCAGTTTCTTCTTTGCCATGCTGGGCGGATTCCTCGGATTGTGGATCTGCAACATGGAGTTCAGCATCTACGCCCAGTTGGGAATCGTCATGCTCATCGGACTCTCCTGCAAAAACGCCATTCTGATGGTGGAGTTCTCCAAGCAGGAACGGGAGAGCGGCAAGTCCGTCAACGAGGCCGCGCAGGAGGGGTTCAGCCAGCGGTACCGTGCGGTGCTGATGACAGCGTGGAGTTTCGTCATCGGCGTGCTCCCCATGGCCGTCGCCACGGGTGCCGGAGCCGGAAGCCGCCGTGCCATCGGCATCACCACACTCTACGGAATGTTGCTCTCCACCATTGTGGGGATCGCATTCATTCCCTCCACTTATGCGCTGTTCCAGAAGACCCGGGAGCGGGTTTCCGACTGGTTTCATAAGACCAGCCCGGAAAAATAGGGCAGGGGTGGCGATGAAGAACGGTTTTAGACTTTGCCTTGCGTTGTTGCCAGCAGCGGCGGGAATGATCCTTTCCGCCGCGGAAGACGGAGCAAAGGCGAAGTCCGTTCCCGCTGTTGCCAAACGGAGCATGGAAGCCGGGCGCACCACGGAACTTGAGCAGGAGGTGAAGCGCCTTCGGCTCGCCCTTCAGGAGAGGGAGGCGGAACTTGCCCGGATGCGCATTTGGCTTGGAAGTGCCGCCGATGCGGGGAAACAGCTTCCCTCCGGAGAGCGGGAACTGCGGCAGATGCGCACCATCGAGACCCTTTCCGCCAGCGGGATAGCCCTTGTGCTGAAAGCCGGCGAAGTCTCCCGGCAGTTGCGGCCGTTTCTGAAACCGCTCAGCCCGGCGGAGCGTGCGCAGATACTGCTCCGTCTGGAAGAACTGGAGGCCGCCGCCAGCGCCTTCAGCCTTGTGGCGGACCGCTTGGAAAACACCCCACTGGAGCGTTGCCGCGTGCTTGCGGTCAATCCTGACTTGGGTGTTGTCGCCTTGTCTGCGGGAGCCGCCGCTGGTGCCGCTCCCGGGATGATCTACCGGCGGGATGGTTTTGAACTGCGTTTGATCTCCGTGCGGCCCTACGCATCCGCGGCGGTGGTACAGAAGGGGAACCTCGCCGATCTGATCCCCGGGATGGAGTTCTCTTCCTGCGAAGCCCCCCACACCGGCGTAGTCGTGTTCGGGAAGTGATATCCCCCAGTTAGAGTCTTACGGCAAGGCTCCTGCTACATAGAGAACGACTTATGAAAGAGCCTGCTTCCCTTGAGGGAAAACTTCAGGAATATATCAATAGATAATGAAGCAGGGAGCCGGAAGCTGTCACTAAAGACCTCTCCCAG
>DCGG01000112.1:0-3725 GCA_002315455.1 Lentisphaeria bacterium UBA1784 | reverse complement strand
GACCGCGCACACGCCTGCGAGGCGGCGACGCCTCACAGGGCACGTCCGCGCGTTTCGGTCTGCAGACTGACTTTGTCTGACAGGTCCGACCTCTTCAAAACATCGAAAAATGACGAAAAACGGCATTTTAGACAATAAAAACGAGAAAAAATGGGCTTTTTTTCGGAATTTTCCTTGCTAAATCACCATTTAAGGGATATTTTATAGAATCCGCATGTGCGGAACCGTCGGGAAGCGGCTTCGTATGTGCGTTCCGGTGTGCTCTGAAAGAGCGGGTCCGATGACGGCGGAAGAAGATGCTTTTCTGCAGAAAACGGCCTCGTTCCGCGCGAACGGAGCAGCCCGGAAGGAACGCGGTCCCGGAACCGGGTCGTCGGAAGTGTCCCTTACGCTTCCGGCCCAGATCGGGGACGGGAGCGTTGATTGAGAAGTCCCGTTTGGGGCAAACGCGAGTCGATCGCGGAGCGGGACGGTTTTTCAGCATCGCCGCCGGTGCGAAAATGGCGGCAGGGAAGGTGCCGGAAAACGGTCCGGAACTGCGGGGGACTCCCGCAATCGCGGAACCGCATAAGTGTGCGGCTCCGGAACAGTACAAAAGGGAAACCAGAATCATGGAAGTTAGAGCGTTAACGAAAAACGTGCGAATCTCTCCGGAGAAGGCCCGGCATGTGTCCCGGCTGATCCAGGGGAAGAGCGCGGTCGAAGCGCTGGCTATCGTCGAGCTCAGCCCCCGCAAGGCTGCTGATCTCATCGGTGCGACGCTTCGTTCGGCGGTTGCCAACGCCGAAAACAATCACGACGTCAACCGCAAGAACTTGACTGTCAAGGCGGCACTGGTCAGTCCGGGGCCGATCATTCGTCGCTTCCGTCCGAAGGCGCGGGGTTCCGCGGGCCGGATCCGGAAACGTACCAGCCATGTGGAAATCATTTTGACCGACATGAAGTAAAGGAAGTAATCGTGGGACAGAAAGTTAATCCGATCGGTTTGAGAACCGCGCTTACCCGTGATTGGGATTCGCGCTGGTTTGCCGAAGCCAAGACTTCCGGACGGACTCAGTTCGGGAACTGGCTGCACGAGGATCTTGCGATCCGCAACTTCATCAAGGGTAAATTCGCCGCCGCTGCCATCGCCCGTATCATCATCGAGCGTTTTGCCAGCCGTGTCCGGGTCACCATCCTCTCCGCCCGTCCGGGTCTTCTGATCGGCCGCAAAGGCGCCGAACTCGAGACTCTGCGTGCCGAGGTCGGCAAGATCGCCAAGGACAAGGAAGTGTTCGTCGAGGTCAGCGAGGTCCGTCGCGCCGAGACCAACGCGCAGCTGGTCGCGGAGAATGTTGCTCAGCAGCTGGAACGCCGTATCGGTTTCCGGCGGGCGATGAAGCGCGCCATCCAGTCCGCCATGGACATGGGTGCCGACGGCATCAAAATCAACTGCGCGGGACGGCTCGGCGGTGCTGAGTTGGCTCGTGAGGAACAGTATAAGGAAGGCCGTGTGCCGCTGCATACGCTGAAGGCGAACATCGACTACGGTTTTATTGAGGCGAACACGACGGCGGGTAAGATCGGCGTCAAGGTTTGGGTGTGTCATAAGGACTCTGCGGAGGAAGAAAATGCCGTTAATGCCAAAAAGGGTAAAGTACAGAAAGGTTCAACGCGGAAGTAATGCCGGACTCGCCACTACCAACAACAAGTTGGAATTCGGCGAATTTGCGTTGCAGACGTTGACCCGCGGGTACATCACCAATAATCAGATCGAAGCCGCCCGTGTCGCTATCAATCGTCATTTGAAGCGCCGCGGTCGCGTGTGGATTCGTATGTTCCCCTTCCGTTCCTTCACCAAGAAGCCTTTGGAAGTCCGTATGGGCAAGGGAAAAGGTGCGGTGGAAGGCTGGGTGGCGCCGGTGCTGCCGGGCCGGGTTCTCTTTGAGATCTCCGGATGCAGCGAAGTGGTCGCCAAGGAAGCGATGAGCCGTGCCGCGAACAAGCTTTGCGTGCGGTGCAAATTCCTTTCTCGCGAAGAGTAGTAGGTGAACAGCATGGATAACAAAGAAATTCGGGAACTGACCGCGACCGAGCTGAACGAGAAGATCGTCGAGCTCAAGCGCGAGAAGTTGAATCTCAAGATCCAGTCCCGTACTGGACAGTTGGAGAAGACCGCCCGGGTCCGGCAGGTGCGTCGGGATATTGCCCGTTGCATGACCGAAGCCGCGGTGCGTGCGAAAGCCGAGGTGAAGTGATGAGTGAAGCTGTCGTTCGCGGAAACCGCAAAGAGCGGGTCGGCGTTGTGGTCAGCGACGTTCAGGACAAGACCATCGTGGTCAACGTCGAGCGCCGGACTGCCCATCCTCTGTACCGCAAGATCGTTAAAGTCAGCAAGAAGTTCACTGCGCATGATGAGAAGAACGAGGCCAAGAAGGGCGATACCGTGCGGATCGTCGAGACCCGTCCGATGAGCCGCCGCAAGTGCTGGCGTCTGGTCGAGATCATCAACCATGCGGTGACGGAATAAGCTCCAGGAGGGAAGATCATGATTCAGACTCAGACTATTCTGGAGGTTGCTGATAATTCCGGAGCCAAGAATCTCCTGACGCTGACCGTTCTCGGGCAGCGCAAGAAGATCGCCCGGATCGGAGACATCGTGAGCTGTGCGGTTCATGGTGCGATTCCCGAGGGCACGGTGAAGGACAAGCAGCGGGTGAAGGCCGTCATCGTCCGCACCAAGGCGAAGATCCGTCGCGCGGATGGTTCCTACCTCCGTTTTGACGAGAACGCCGCCGTGCTGATCGATAAGGACAACAACCCCATCGGGACCCGTATTTTCGGGCCTGTTGCGCGTGAGTTGCGGGACAAGAACTTCATGAAGATCGTCTCCCTTGCGCCGGAGGTGTTATAATGAATAGCTACCATGTGAAAAAAGGCGACAAGGTGCAGGTGATCGCCGGTAATTTCAAGGGCCAGAACGCCACCATCAAGGCGGTCCTCACGGATCGCGACCGGGTCGTGCTGGAACTCGCCGGCGAACATAAGATCGGGAAGCGCACTGTCAAGAAGAGCAAACTCAATCCCAATGGCGGACTGGTCGAGCGTTCGGTCTCTGTGCACGTTTCCAACGTTGCGCTGACCGAGGAAGGCAAGGCTGCCCGGAATGAGAAGCCGGCCGCTGCCGGCAAGACGGAGTAAGCGAAAATGCCTGATATGAAGAAAAAGTACGACGAGGAAGTCCGCACCAAGCTCGCGGAAAAACTCGGGATCAAGAATGTGATGCAGGTGCCGCGTCTGACCAAGATCGTCATCTCCACCGGCATCGGGAGCGATATGGAGCGGGATGCTTTTGCAGAAGCGCAGAAGCACATCGGTGCTCTTGCCGGTCAGCAGCCGGTGATCACCAAGGCCCGCAAGAACGTCGCCAACTTCAAACTCCGCGTCGGAATGCCCAATGGCGTGATGGTCACGCTCCGGGGCAGCCGGATGTACGAGTTCCTGGATCGTTTCGTGCACAACGCCATGCCGCGTGTTCGTGACTTCCGGGGTATTCCCAAGACCGGTTTTGACGGTGTCGGCAACTACAACATGGGCGTCAAGGACGTTTCCGTGTTCACGGAAGTCGATGCCGACAAACTCAAGTATCCTCTCGGCGTCAACGTCACCATGGTGACCACCGCCAAGACGGACGAGGCCGCCAAGGCCCTGCTTGAGATGATGGAAGTTCCGTTTGAGGCATAAGG
>DCGG01000122.1:2058-2500 GCA_002315455.1 Lentisphaeria bacterium UBA1784 | reverse complement strand
CTCGTAAGAGATCAGTGTCACCCCTTCCCCCTTGGCGCGGTACCGGGCGTAGGGAACGGCATCGAACTCCCACCCCTTCCGCTCCAGAATGTCCCGGAGTTGCAGGCTCTGTTCCGCAGTAATCGTGCAAACGTGACCGTTGGCAGGACTCGGCATGTTCGTCGGGGCTCCTATTCCAGATCGTTTCTGCCGCTGAACGCGGCTCCGATGGTGGCGGCATCGGCAAAGGAGAGATCCGCACCGGCCGGCAAGCCCAGCGCCGGACGGGTCACCCGCACCGGGGTATCCTTCAGAAGGTCCGCCAGATAAAAGGCGGTGGCTCTCCCCTCCACGTCGGAACTCAAGGCGAGAATCACCTCTTTCACCTCGCCGGAGCGCACCCGGTCGAGCAGAAGGTCCAAATTGAGATTTTCTCCGTTTTCCGCCTGCACGGGCGACAATC
>DCGG01000122.1:0-2039 GCA_002315455.1 Lentisphaeria bacterium UBA1784 | reverse complement strand
CCCGCCCAGCACCAGATAGCGGCCGCGAAAATGTCCGCTGCTCTCGATGGCGAAAAGTTGGGGCATGGACTCCACGACGCACAACCGGCTGGCATCCCGCCCGGGAGCGGAACAGATAGAGCACTTATGACCGGCCTCGGCAAGCGCACCGCACTCCGGACAGGGGACCACGGACCGAGGCAGGTCGGCGATCAGACCGCCCAATGCGGAGAGCCGGTCCGCATCCCAGGAGAGCAACTCCAAGGCCATGCGTTCCGCGCCGCGCCGACCGATCCCGGGAAGCTGTTTCAACTCCCCGATCAGCGTCTCCACCACCGCCGGATAGTTTCCGCCCATGCGCAAGATTCCTTACAGCAGACTGTCCAGACCGATCCCGCCCATCATTCCGGAGATCTTCTCGCGGAAGGTCAGTTTCGCGGAGGAGAGCACGTTGTCGAAGGCCTGCTTCAATTCCTGCTCCAAAGCCGCCCGGTCGGACAGTGCATCGGGAGAAACCTCCACAGACTTCACCTGAAAGTCGCCGGAGATCGTCACCTTCACCCGGCCGCCCTCCGACACAGCGGAGAACTCCATATGCGGCAGTTCTTCCTTGAACGCCTTGGCGCCCTCCTGGATGTCCTTGGCGTGGGACATCAACTTCATCATATCTCCAAAATTTCCCATCATGGCACGATTTCCTTTCCAATCCTTTTTCAGAGAAAAAAGCGGCAGAATGAACGTTCCATTCTGCCGCGGCAAGTCAAATCATCACTTCTCCTTGGCGACGTCCGCCGGAAGTCCCGGCCGCCGCCGGTGCCAGCTGGTGACCAGCGGCGCCGCAATGAACACGGAGGAGTACGTTCCCACAATCACGCCCAGCATCATGATCAGCACGAAGTCGTTGATGGCGACTCCGCCCCCGATGAAGAGGATCAGCACCACGATGAAGGTGGTGACGCTGGTGAGGATCGTCCGGCTCAACGTCTGGTTCAAAGAGGCGTTGACCGTGTCCACGAAGGTGGGATAACGGTTCAATGCGAGGTTCTCCCGGATCCGGTCGAAGATCACCACCGTATCGTTGATGGAATATCCCACCACCGTCAGGATCGCCGCCACCACAGTCAGAGAAATGGTGCGTCCCGTGGCGAGGTAGATCCCGAGGACCACAATCACGTCGTGGACCAGACAGAGGATGCCGGCAAGAGCGTAGGTGAATTCGTAGCGCAGCGAGATGTAGGCTCCGATGCCGAGCACCGAGAAGAAGATCGCCCACAGCGCGGCCTTGGTGAACTCCCAGCCGATCAGAGCGCCCACGCTGCTCTCCAGTCCGCCCTCCAGCTTCGCGTTGGGGAAGGCCTGATTCAACAGAGATGCCAAAGTGTCCTTGGGGCTCTGGTCCGCGTTCTGCCTGGTGAGGTCGCCGCGCACGAGGATCTCCACCTTCCGCTCCGCACCGCCGCCGGCGGCGTTGAACTTGTAGGTAACGGAGGGCTCTTTGTATCCGGCCTTGACCAGAACGGCTTCCATCTTCTCCTGCGGAACGGCTTCCTCATAGTTGAAGGTGACCACGGTGCCGCCGGTGAAGTCCACACCAAGCACGTTGGTTCCCCTCACGCCGAGGACCACGAAGGATCCCACGATCAGGATCGCGGAAAACGTTATGGCCTTGCGCCAGATCCCGGAGAAACGGAACTTGGGATCGTGGAAGATCTCCAGGAAGGAGACCCTGTGGAATCCCGTGAACTTGAAGAGGTAGTCGAAGATCAGCCGAGTCACGAAAAGCGCAGTGAAGAGGCTGGTGAGAATACCGATGCTCAACGTCACCGCAAACCCCTTGACCGCACCGGTCCCCACGTACATCAGGATGAAGGAGGTGATCAACGTGGTCAAGTTGGCATCCAGCACCGCGGAGAAGGCCTTGTCGTAACCGAGTTCCACGGCCTTGGTCAGGGATTTTCCGGTTGCCATCTCCTCGCGGATGCGTTCGAATACCAGCACGTTGGCATCCACCGCCATGCCGATGGTCAGCACGATGCCGGCGATGCCCGGCAGCGTCAGCG
>DCGG01000137.1:195-6866 GCA_002315455.1 Lentisphaeria bacterium UBA1784 | reverse complement strand
AGGGGGAAAAGCGCAGCTTGTCCCGTCTCAATTCCCATAACGATGTTTTGCAGACTATCCCGCCTCAGCTCCCATAACGATGTTTTGCAGACTATCCCGCCTCGGTTCCCGCCACGCCGGTTTGCAGACAAGCCTCCTTCCGCTTTCAATGGTTTGTTCAGGAGTGGCGATAGGAAGATTGAGAGTGCGGGACGTTTGTCTCAAGGAAGCCCTGATAACAGGAGATGGCGGGTGTCCCGCCCGGACCTGTTGTACATTGGAAATATTCGTTACTTTTTCGGCTTTTTGACTTGCAAAAAAAGGTTTTCGGGATTAAATTATTTGAATGATATGCCGGAGTGGCGGAATGGCAGACGCGCTAGACTCAAAATCTGGTGCCCGCGAGGGCGTATGGGTTCAATCCCCATCTCCGGTACCATTTTTTTGCCCTTTTTTCAGAGAAATCTGCTTGAAATAAGTGAATCAACACCCCTTTAAGCCGGTACGATACTAAGGAATGCTTCGTGAGCGCTCCAAATGCATCAACAGTTTCCATGCGGTCCCGCGGGATCGCATGTGCCATCGCCGCGGCGGTTTCCTACGGGATGAATCCTCTCTTCGCCGTCCCTCTCTACCGGTTGGGATATACCCCTGACGGCGTTTTGTTCTTCCGCTACTGTTTTGCCGCCGTGCTGTTGGGCGTCTGGTGCGCGTGCCGTAAGAAAAGTCTGAAAGTATCCCTTGCGGAATTCGGCTGGAGTTCTTTTGCCGGACTGCTGTTTGCGATTTCCAGTCTGTCCCTTTTTGCCGCCTACCTCAAGATGGACGCTGGTATCGCATCCACTTTGCTCTTTGTCTATCCTGTCATGGTTGCGGTAATCATGGCCATCTGTTTTCATGAGCGGCTTTCGTGGATAACCTGCTGCTGCATTGCGCTCTCCTCTCTCGGGATTGCTCTGCTGGGGCGAAACCAAAGCGGCCAGATCATCAGCGTCGCCGGGATTGCCTTTGTGATGGTATCGGCGATCTCCTATGCGGTCTATCTCGTTTCCGTGAACCGTAGCCGCATGCGGACGATGCCAGCCGAGAAACTGACTTTCTACGTGCTTCTTTCCGGAGCGATATTCTTTTGGGTCCGTTTGCGGTTCGGGTTTGCACTCCGCGGAGATTTTTGTCCGCAGGCGTGGTGCAACATTGCCGGACTTGCCCTCATTTGTGCGATCCTCTCCATGGTTTGCACCAATCTCGCTCTGCAGACCGTGGGCGCCACGGTCACGGCTATCTTCGGCGCACTGGAACCGGTCACTGCTGTATTCTGCGGCGTAACGGTGCTCGGTGAAACACTCACGAGGCGCATCCTGCTGGGGATCGTTTTGATCCTCGCTGCAGTAATCCTCATCACTCTGCAAAATTCAGGGAAGCCTTCTGCGGCTCCGGATAAGGAGTAAAAAACTCCCTTCCGTATCCGGTGGAGCGAAGTTTTTTGCTTTTCTGCGAAAAAAACAACTGGTTCCCTTGACTTTTGCCGGGACGTGGAATATATTATGCGTATTGCCTCAAGCGAGTGTAGCTCAGTTGGTAGAGCATCACGTTGCCAACGTGATTGTCGCCGGTTCGATTCCGGTCACTCGCTCCATTTTTTGTAGCGTAAAAAAATCCCGCAAAAAATCGCCGTTGCGATCAGCAAAATAGCTTTTGCCATCGCCGCGGCTTCTTTTTTGCTTTTTTTCCGCGCCATGAATGTCGCGTTGGTCGGGATTTTTTTACGGTTGCGCCACCGTCTGCGACGGATGGCGCTTGTCGGCTTTGCGGCCCGTCGAATCCCTTCTTATCCCGTCTGACCTGTCCGACTGGTCAGACGCTCTTGCCGTTTCTCTCTTCTGGCACTTAATGCCACCGGCCACGCTTGGCGGCACCGCCTCGCAGGCGTGTGCGCGATCAGGGCGTTTTGCAGATTTTTAGCAGAGACCCAACTTTTCGTACTTGAGGGGGCCGCGCTGAACGCGCAGCCCCCGTCAGACTCCCCCTTGGCTCGCTTCGATTCCCATAACAATATTTTGTAGTCCATCCGTTTGAATTTTCATAGGTTTCCATAAGAATGTCGCAGAATTTCTCTTAAAATGCCGAATTTCGGCTTGACAATCGGCGGGATCGGGGATATATTCTGAACATGTCGCGTCTCCATCGTCTAGAGGCCTAGGACAACGGGTTCTCATCCCGTCAACTCCGGTTCGAATCCGGATGGAGATGCCATTTTTGTATCCGGTCACACTCTTCCTCCGCTTCCGATTTTCCCATTTTCAGAGAGCAAGGCACGTTTTGTCTCTGCCGAGTTGATTCGTCTGTCCCGTCCGGTTGGTCCGACTCTGCCGGCTGATCAGCGGGAGGGAGGAAGTTACTTCTCTGCGCACTTTTTCATGGCGCAGGAGAGGGCGATCCCGAGGAGTTGGGCGGTCCATTCCACGTCGCTTCCGGCGCGGTGAGCGGTCATGCCTTCCGCTTCGTCCAAATGGAATCGTACCCGCAGGTCCTGCAACTTGTAGGATGGAAGGCCGGGATGGGTGGTGCGGACGAGACGCAGGGAATCCATGGTCTTGCCTTCCCAGAGAGGCATGCCGCACCGGGCGAGGCTCTCCTGCAAAAATCCAAGGTCGAACCGGGCGTTGTGCGCTACGAGCGTGGAGCCTTCCGCAAAGGTCAGAAACTCCCTGGCGATGCATCCGAAGCAGGGCGCTTTGCACACCATGTCGTCGGTGATGTGGTGGACGTGGATGACGCCCCGGGGAATTTTGCGTTCGGGATTGACCAGCGAATGAAAATGATCCCGGCTCCCGTCCCGGTTGATGCGGACGGCCGCCAGTTCCACGATGCGGTCATAGACCGGACTCATGCCGGTGGTCTCTACGTCGAATACGGTGAAGGGGCCCAGTTCCTGCCAATCCAATTTCGGCTCTCCTTTGTCAATGCAAAATGGACCCCGGGAACGGGAATCCGATGGTGATAACGAAAAAATAGCGCTTTTTCATGAAAAAGTCAACCCGATTTTGAAGAACTGACTTGAAAAAATTTTTTTCGGCAGTATGTTATGAAAATTGAACGATCATGTAAAATCTTTCATATCATACAATAAGGACAAGGAAGATCATGGCTCATTGCAAATCTGCTCTCAAGCGTCAGCGCAACTCCGTTGCGGCCAATCTGCGCAACCGTGCCCGCATCAGCGAGCTGAAGACCGTCGAGAAGAAACTCCGCGCCGCGGCCGCCGCCGGCGAGAAGGACAACGCCGTTGCGCTGGCCAAGAATTTCGCCAGTTTGCTGGACAAGGCCGCCAAGGTCGGCACCATCCATGCCAACCGCGCTGCCAACAAGAAGTCCCAGGCGGACAAGTTGATCAACGGGATCTCCAAGTAAGGCCCGTTGGGATTCAGTAGAAAACGTTTGTTGGTTTTTGATCCCGGCGGAGCGTACGCTTCTCCGGGATTTTCATTTTGAACCGGGGCTCCCCGAAAGAAGCAGGGGAGAAAAAGAGGGAAGGAGCCGTTGAGATGAGCGCAGAGAAGATCCCGCGTCCCAGTTGGGATCAGTACTTCATGGACATCGCCCACGTGGTCGCCACCCGGAGCAACTGCCGCCGGCGTCACGTCGCGGCGGTCCTGGTCCGGGACAATCGGATCATTTCCACCGGATACAACGGTACCCCCCGGGGCGTGAAGAACTGTGATGACGGCGGATGTCCCCGCTGCAACTCCGATGCCCCCTCCGGACAGAACCTCCGCGAGTGCCTCTGCTGTCACGCCGAGGAGAACTCCATTGTGCAGGCCGCTTACCACGGGATCATGGTGAAGGGCGCAACGCTTTACACCACCTACAGTCCCTGCCTTCTCTGCGCCAAGATGATCATCAACGCCGGGATCGTGGAGGTGGTCTATCATCAGCACT
Source organism: Lentisphaeria bacterium UBA1784 (assembly GCA_002315455.1). Lineage (GTDB taxonomy): Bacteria > Verrucomicrobiota > Lentisphaeria > Victivallales > Victivallaceae > UBA1784. The sequence goes on along the minus strand of DCGG01000137.1, from coordinate 2,948 downwards.
ACTCCATTGACGATACCTCCATGCGCCTTCTGCAGGAAGCCGGCGTGCGGGTCCGCTGCGTGGAAGAAAATGGAGAGAAGGCGTAAGTCATGGATCTCGTCGCGCCCGAAAAAAAGATTTTCACTTTGGAAGAAGCCTGCCTTTGGCGGAAATCCCTGCGGAAACAGGACATCCGGCTCGTGATCACCAACGGATGTTTCGATCTGATGCACCGGGGGCACGCGGATTATCTTTACCGCGCCCGCTGTGAGGGGGACGCCATGCTGATCCTCTGCAACTCGGACGCTTCCGTCCGGGCGCTGAAGGGGCCGACGCGGCCCATTGTGGGAGAGTATGACCGCGCTTTTCTGCTGGCCTCCCTCGCCGTGGTGGATGGCGTGGTGATCTTTGACAGCCCCCGTTGCGACAGGGAGTTGGCGGCTCTCGCTCCCGACGTCTACGTGAAGGCGGGGGATTATACCGTGGAGACGCTGGATGCAGGCGAGAGGAACGCTCTGCTTCAGAATAATACCCGGATCGTTTTCATGCCCTTCATCGCGGGACTTTCCACCACCAATATCATTCAGAAGATCAAGGCGGAATAGGCATCTCCCCGGGATGCCGAGGACACCGGTCTGAAAGTCGAGGAACGTATTTATGACTCCCATGGAATTTTCCGAATTGCAGTACGGGATGTTTGTCCACTTCGGGCTCTTCAGCCAGCTCGGCAGAGGCGAGTGGACCATGAACCGCGAGCAGATATCTCCGGAAGAGATGCGCCGGTTCGCCCCGGAGTTTCAGCCGGAGAAGTTCGATGCGGACGCCTTGTGCCGGCTCGCCGTGGATGGGGGGATGCGGTACATCGTTTTCACCACCATGCACCATGAAGGATTCCGGATGTACGATACGAAACTCTCGGACTTCAAGATCACCGAGCATTTCCGCCGGGACCTGGTGCGGGAGGTGGTGGATGCGGCCCGCCGTTGCGGACTGAAGATCGGCCTCTATCACAGCCTCAATAACTGGTATGATCAGCCGGATGCCGTCCGGGCGCTGGAGGACAAGGCGGCCTATCAGGCCTTCATCGAAAACACTTTTGCCCGGCTGAAGGAACTGGTGACGCTCTTCAACCCCATCGACGTCCTCTGGTACGATGGCTGGTGGCCCTTCAACAGCGAGGGCTGGCAGGCGGAGCGCATGAATCGCGAACTGCGGCAGATCCAGCCCGGTCTGCTCTTCAACGGGCGGAACTGCCTGCCCGGGGATTTCGGCACGCCGGAACAGCATCTTACTGCGCCTGCGCCGTGGCGTCCGTGGGAAGCCTGCGTGACCCTCAATGAGCATTGGGGATACCATGCAGGAGACCATTTGTGGAAGTCCCCCGAGGAAGTGATCTCCATGCTGCTCACCTGCGGCGCCGGACGGGGAAATCTTCTGTTGAACGTCGGCCCCCGCGGGGATGGCTCCATCCCGGAGGAATCGGTGAACGTCGTCCGCGCGGTGGGGCGCTGGCTCCGGCAGGGCGGACGGGAGGCCATCACCGACTGTGAACCAATGCCGCTGCACCCCATTCTCCGCAAGCCGGAGGACCGGGGGGACTGGGATCATCACGGGACTTTCACCGTGTCGGGGAACGATCTCTTCCTCACCATGAAATTCTTTCCCGGCCCCCGCTACGTCCTCACCGGACTTAAGGCGACAGTCCGGAGTGTGACCGCTTTGGGTGATCTGCCGCTGAAGTTTACGCAGAATGGCGGCAAGGTCACGGTGGAACTGCCGGAAAGTCTGGTGCAGGAGACTGCTCCCGTGCTGAAGTTCGTCTGCGATCGCAGGCCGGCGATCTACCGTACCGGAGGGATGACCGTTCCGAAGTGCGAACATCCCCGTTACGATCCGATCCAGCCTGACATCCGGTATGAATGAACCCGGAGCAGACTGAAAAAATATCTTCCTGTTTGAGACTGCCGGATCGGCTGCGGAATACTGCCCGATCCGGCAGTTTTTCGTCTCTGCGGCAGAAATCTCCACGGATTCGGCGAAAAATTGCAGAAAAATCTTTGGAAAGACTTGACTATAACTGATTTTTGTGCGATATTATACAATTCGTTCATTCGATGTGAAAACACACAATTATATACACTATTCAGGAGACAGGGAAAATGACCAAACGTGACCTGGTGGTCAAGATCGCCAAAGAGACCAATCTCGTGCAGAACGACGTCGCTGAGATCGTTCAGATGACGCTGGACAATATCGCCAGGGAACTGATCGCCGGGCGCTCCATCGAACTGCGGAATTTCGGCGTTTTCGAAATCAAGGTCCGCAAGAGCCGCAAGGGCCGCAACCCCAATACCCCCAAGCAGGAGGTCACCATCCCCGAGCGCACCGTGGTGAAGTTCCGCGCCGGCAAAGAACTGAAAGAGGCTGTCGAGAAACTCAGCCCTGCGAAGTTCAAGTAGGTCCCGTCCGGGAGCTTGCAGATTATGGATTCACGCCTGACGAACCTTGGTGTTCCGGTCGGGCGTGAACTGTTTTTTTGAGGGAGAACATCATGGCTTCTTTCGCACCGCCGCCCGGTACGGCAGATATCTTTGACGAGGAGGCCCGCCGCTGGCGGACCTTGGAAAATACCGCAGCCTCCGTTTTCGGCCGCTACGGCTACGGAGAACTCCGCACCCCCATCTTCGAGTACACGGAATTGTTCCAGAAGGGGCTGGGCGGCGAGACGGAAGTCGTCCAGAAGGAGATGTACACCTTCGAGGACCGGGGCGGCC
>DCGG01000137.1:0-151 GCA_002315455.1 Lentisphaeria bacterium UBA1784 | reverse complement strand
ACCCTGCGCCCCGAGGGAACCGCCGGCGTCATGCGCGCCCTCTGCACCACCGACGTGCTAAACGGCGTGGAACAGCGAGTCCACTACTGCGGTCCCATGTTCCGGGGCGAACGGCCTGCCGCCGGACGCCGCCGTCAGTTCCACCAGATCG
>DCGG01000077.1 GCA_002315455.1 Lentisphaeria bacterium UBA1784 | reverse complement strand
GGAATGAATTTTTAGAGGTACCCATCATCAAAAAACAGGAGTTCTGCGTCCTATGGGACTGGGCGGTATCATCATCGGTGCTCTCATCGGCAGTTTCGCCGGGCCTTGGGGCGCCGCCATCGGAGCCGGGATCGGCGCGTGGGCGACTTCATCCAAGCGCAGGGAGGAGGCTTCCTCGAATCTGCTGACGTTGCTTTTCCGCGCCTTGGGCAAACTGGCCAAGTCCGACGGGGTGGTCTCGCAGGAGGAGGCGGACGTGGTCAAGGCCTTCCTGCACTCCCTGAACCTGCCGGAGGAGAACCGAAAGATCCTCTGTCAGGCTTTTGCCGATGGCAAGACTGCGGCGGAGTCCGACGAGGAGATGATCCGCGCCATCGCGGCGACAGCCCCTTCTGAAATGTACCCTGCCATCATGGAGATCTTCTGCACGGTGGTCTTTGCGGACGGGGAGGTGTTGAACTCCGCCGAACGGAAGTTCCTCGAAACGGCGGAGCAGTTCTTCCGTTTGCCCGGTTGGAGCGCCCGTTTCTTCCGGGAACACGGCGCAAACTCCGGGAGCGGGTACGGATACCGCGGGACCGCCGACGGCGATTCCGGCAGGAGCACTCCCGGTACCGGCGAATCCGGACTGAAGGAAGCCTATCAGAAACTGGGGATCACCTCCTCCGCCACCGATGCCGACGTGAAGAAGGCGTGGCACCGGAAGGTGCAGGAGTTTCACCCTGACCGGCTACAGGGCAAAGGGTTGTCGGAGGCGTTTTTGCAGTTCGCCAACACCGAAATGCAGAAAATCAACGATGCTTACGAAGCGATCCGCCGCGCCCGGGGGATATGATCGTTCCCAGCAGGGAATGCGTGCGGTTCCGGGACGGGCGGTCTAACTGCGGGTCGGAACGACTTCCAGCCAGTAATTATCCGGGTCCGTCACGAAGTAGATCCCCATGTCAGGATTCTCCCAGCAGATACAGCCCATCTTTTCGTGGCGGGCGTGCGCCGCGGCAAAGTCGTCCACCCGGAACGCCAGGTGGAATTCGTCATCCCCGAGATCATAGGGCTCCTTGCGGTCGCGGAGCCACGTCAGTTCCAACTGGTGGGTACTGGAGCCATCCTCCAGATAGACGATGATGAAGGAGCCGTCCTTGGCGTTGATCCGCCGGACCTCCTTCATATCGAAAGCCTCGGCGTAGAACCGGAGGCTTTTTTCAAGATCGAATACGTTGAAATTATTGTGGATCATCCGGAATTTCATGGTGATGCTCCCTGTTGAATGGTCAGCACTCCCAAAGCCGGTCGGCGACGTCCATGTAGTGTTTCCAGTCCACAGGCGTGATGTTGTGTTCGCCGGAACGGTTATGGTAGCTGACGTCGGCGGTATGGAAAACGTCCACGGCGGGCGGTTCCGGTTTGGCGAGTCCGAGGCCGTCGGAGCCGAAGAGCCGATAGACCTCCCCCGCGTAGTAGGCGCCGAGGAACTCCCCTTTGGGGTCCGCCCAGAGGTCCTCGGAAGCGCTGGCCACGCAGAGGGGCCGGGGCGCGATGAGGCTCAGCAGAAAGTGCTGATCGAAGGGCAAGGCCGCCTCGTTGTTGCGGTATTGGTGAAAGGCCTTGACGAACCAGTGGGGGAAACCGCCGGTGATGATCTCCACCGTCTCGCCGAAACAACGCTTGGAGAGGGCCGCGCCGCCGCACCCGGAGTCGTTGCTGATGACCATGCGGAAGCGGGGATCGTTGGCTCCGGCCCAAAGGGCGGTCTTGCCGAGGCGGGAGTGCCCGCAGACCATGGCGCGGGAGGCGTCTACGAGAGGTTCGCACTCCAGCACGTCCAGCATACGCGAGAGACCCCACGCCCAAGTGCCGATGGCGGTGTATTCGGCGTGGGTCCCCTCCATTTTGGAGAAGTCCCCGAAGAGGTTGAGCGCGCTCTCCCCCCAGCCTGCCGGATGGTCCGGGAACCAGTCGTGGAGACAGACGGCCGCGGAGGCGTATCCCCGGTCCACGATGTCCCGGAAGTCTCCCCTGCCGGCGAAGGTGCCCCGGGTCTCGTCGTTGAAGTCGGGATTTCCGCTCCAGTTTCCGCCGGAGAGCAGAACGTCCTTCTCGTCGGTGATGGTGTGGTATCCCTTGAAGCAGTTGGAGAGAAATACCGGCGGCGGCTTCGGCGCGTTCCTGGGAACGTAAAGCAGCATGTTTGCGCAGTGGGAACGACCGTCGTTCATGGCGAGGGTGATGCGGATCTCCTTGCGGATGGCCCGGCCCTCCAGTGCGTCGTCCCGGCGGGAGATGGTCTCGAAGCTGATGCGGTCCGGGCGGGGCAGCCACTTGCCGAAGACCTCTTTGCGGTAGAGTTCGAGAATTTTCGACCGGCCATGATTGACCCACTGGAAGGCGGAGGTGACGTTCATGCCTCTGAATTTCAAAATGGACGGCAGTTCGAATCGCGGCACCTTGGATTCATCGTAGTTCGGCATGGTTTCCCCCCTGTTTGATTTGCAGAATGCAATAATATAGCCTGCCGCCGCTTGAAAAGCAAACTCTTCCGGGGTATATTCTCCCGTTGAAAGCAGGCAGAACATGGGTATCTTCAAATTACACTCCCCGTTCCCTCCGTCGGGGGACCAACCGGAGGCCATCGCGGGCTTGCTCCGGGGCTTCGGCGCCGGGGCGAAAACGCAGGTCCTGCGGGGCGTCACCGGCTCGGGAAAAACCTTCACGCTGGCCAACGCCATCGCGCAGTTGGACCGTCCGGTGCTGGTGCTCTCTCACAACAAGACGCTGGCGGCGCAACTCTACAGCGAGTTCAAGAGTTTCTTCCCGGAGAACGCGGTGGAGTATTTCGTCAGTTACTACGACTACTATCTGCCGGAGTCCTACATTCCCCAGACCGATACCTACATCGCCAAGGATGCCTCCATCAACGAGGAGATCGAACGGCTCCGGCTCTCCGCCACCACCAGCCTCGTGGAGCGGAGGGACGTGATCGTGGTGGCCAGCGTCTCCTGCATCTACAGTTTGGGGGCTCCGGAGGAGTTTACCGACATGTGCGTCCGGCTCAACGTGGGGGACACCACCGGGCGGGACGAACTTCTGCGGCGGCTCATCGACATCCAGTATGACCGCAACGACGTGTCGCCGGAACGGGGGGAGTTCCGGGTACGGGGGGATACCGTCGATGTTTTCGAGCCCCAGCGGGACGATTTTGTCAGAGTCTCCTTCTTCGGAGACGAGGTGGAGAGTCTGGAGCGCCGGGACGGCGTCTCCGGTAAGGTGAAGGTGCGGCTCGACACGGCTACGCTCTTCCCCTGCAAACAGTTCGTCCTGCCGCAGGAGCGGATCGAAGCCGCCGCCGGAGCCATCCTTGCGGAAATGCGGGAACGGGTCAAATTCTTCGAGGACCGGAACCTGCTGGTGGAGGCCCAGCGGCTCTATCAGCGCGTCACTTACGACCTGGAGATGATGAAGGAACTGGGTTACTGTTCCGGCATCGAGAACTACTCGCGCTATT
>DCGG01000164.1:461-6775 GCA_002315455.1 Lentisphaeria bacterium UBA1784 | reverse complement strand
CACGTCCTGTCCCGCGCTGTAGTTGATGACGGCCGGAGTCCGGTCCGCATAGAGGACGCCGAGGAGCGTGGCGGCGGCGACGGTCCCGTTGGGGAGCAGAACTCCTACGTACTCCGTCTCTCCGCGGTTCAGGGTACGGACTTTCCGGGAGAGCAGGATGCCACCCACAAGCGCCATGAAAATATTCAGTTTCCTGCCGGTGGCGGCATCAATAAAAAGCGTGCGGAAGGGTTTCCGTTTGGCACGGTAGAGAAGCGCAGTATGAAACGGCAGTTCGCCGGGCTGAGGCAGTTTTTCCGCCTCTGCGCCCAGTTCCGAGATTTTCTGACGAAGTTCGAAGGGGGAGAGGGTCGGCTCCACCGGCGCGCCGTAGATAATGCTGAAATCCACCGGAAGCGACTCCGGCAAACGACAGCGGAGACGTCCGTTGACGACGTGGAACAGCCGCCCGTGCAGCATGCCGATCCGGATGGGGATGATCGTCACGCCCACGTTGGTGGGCAGCAGCGGTTCCACTCCGGAACGGAACCGCATCAGATTGCCGTTCCCGGAGATGCCCCCTTCCGGAAAAAGACAGAGCACTTCGCCCTCATGGAGGCGGTTGCGGACTTCGCTGAAGAACTGGCGCATCTCCCGGGGATGCCGGGCGCTGGGGACTACGATCACTCCCAGATACCAAAAGATGAAACGCGTGGGCAGATAGTGGGCGATCTCCGCATTGACCATGAACCGCACCGGACGCTTGGAGAGAGACTGGATCAGCAGGAGGTCCAGCATGGAGATGTGGTTGGAGACCAGCAGCACCGGACCGGAGGCCGGCAGGTTGTCCAGTCCGAACACACGAAGCCGGATAAAGGAGTGCCGAAGCAGAAATCCCAGCAGTTTCAGCATTGCGGAGGGAACACAGATAACGTACACCGCCCAAATCAGCAGCAGGGCAGAACCGACAGCACTCAAGAACCCGAACATGAGACACGCCTTTTATTGTCTTATTTTGAATATCAGACGGTATCGGACCCGAAACGGATCCATCGAACAGGCGGCTCTCTCCGCAGAGCGGGGGTCGAACTCCTGTTCCCTCCATATATTAACACCGAAGATGGATTTTTGCAAACATCGGAGCGAAAAAAACCGGAAGTTCCGCATTTTTTGTGAAAAAAAACCCATATTCCATTGCATTTTTCCGGTTTTATGATATATTATTTGAACGCGTCCGAAGAAACAGAGGACCTTTGTCCCCGATCACCGGCCGCGTGCGCCGTGCGGGTTCCGCAGGACGAAGGGCTGAAGGGAAGCAGAGGCAAGCGTGAAAGCAAAGGCGGAAGCGCAAGCAGGATTTCCGGTCCGGAGTGCCGGGAACATCCGCAAGAGGATGAGATTTTTTTCACAACTAACCGTTTCAGATACAGGAGTCAGTTAAAATGGCCGTTCCGAAAAGAAAATCTTCGAGAATGCAGCGCCGTCAGCGGAAGGCTGCCAATCGTTACGAGGGCGTTCAGGCGACTTTCTGCCCCAACTGCCACGCTCCGGCTGCCCCCCACCGGGTCTGCCCCAACTGCGGATGCTACAAGGGCGAGCAGATCATCTCTGTCGAAGCCTAAGTCTCCGCTGAATCCATCCCGATGAGGATCGCCGTTGACGCCATGGGGGGCGACTTCGCCCCCGGCGCCGTGGTCGAAGGATTGACCATGGCGGTTAAGGATTTCCCCGACTGCGAAATTTTGCTGGTCGGGAAAACCGATCGGGTTGCGTTTTACCTCGAGAAATACGGCCTCACGGGGCATCCCCGCATCCGTCAGGTCGATGCAGGTTCCGTCTGCGAGATGAGCGACCACTCCGCCGTCTCGCTGCGGGCCAAAAAAGATTCCTCCATCACCATCTGCTCAAAACTGCTGAAAAGCGGTGAGGCCGATGCCATGGTGACCCCCGGACACACCGGCGCCACCGTCGCCGCAACCAAAGTCATCTGCCGGACCCTTCCCGGGATCGATCGTCCCGGCCTCGGCGCAAGCATGCCCCATCAGACCGGTCGTTTTCTGCTGATGGATGCCGGCGCCAACACCGACTGCACTCCCATCAATCTGGTCCAGTTCGCCATCATGGGCAGCATCTACGCGGAAATGCTCTACAACGTCCCCAATCCGCGGGTCGGACTGCTCAGCGTCGGCGGCGAGGACGTAAAGGGATGCGATCTGACCAAGCAGACCTTCCAGTTGCTGGAACATCTGCCTATCAATTTCGTGGGAAACGTGGAGGCCGATTCCGTCTTTGAAGGCGTTGCCGACGTGCTGATCGCCGACGGATTTACCGGGAACGTCCTGCTCAAGGGAGCCGAAGGCCTGGCCAAGTCCACCATCTTCTGGCTGAAGCGGGTCCTCACCAAGAACGCCATGCGCTTCATCGGTGCAACGCTGGCCCACAATGCCTTCCGGGAACTGAAGGCCATCGGCGCCGCGGATTCCATCGGCGGCGCGCCCCTCCTCGGCATCAACGGCATCTGCATCATCGGCCACGGAGGCAGCAATCCCACTGCGGTGCGCAACGCGATTCGGGTGGCTGCAGAATGCGTCCGTTTCGGCCTCAACGACCGCATCGTAGCGCTGAACAAAGAGTGCCAGACCATCCTCAACGAGGTCGAAAAAACAGAAAAAGCCTTATTCTGACAGGGAGGCGCAACCATGTCCAGGGAAGACTTCATCAGCGACAATTTAGTGGATATGCGGGAGAAACTCCGGTACAACTACGCCATTATGAACGCCCAAATGCAGAAGAGCAAGGCTGGTCAAGATACCGAAGCCGCACCCTCCCCCGCCGAAGTCAGCGCCGCGAACGCTTCCCAACCCGAGAAACCGGTTCCGCCGGAGCCCGGGACGTCACAGACTCTCACGGCGCAGCCGCTGCCTCCTCCCATGCCCCGCAGTGCATCTCCGGACGAATTGGAGCGTTCCAAGCGGGAACTGGAGGGTGCGCTACACCGGGACCACGCGCGCCTGCTCAAGGAACTGGAACTTCTCAACGAGAAAAAACAGGAACTGGAGACTTTTTTCTCGGCGCTGGAGGATTTCATCAGGGAACTGGAACAAACTTCGGACCGCCGCCAACTGGATCTGCTCCGGTTGCGCTATCTGGGAGCGCAGGGGCAGGCACAGGCCTTCATGGGAGACAATTCCGCCACCCGGTACGCCACCGAGGAGGAGCCCCGCACCATGGGGCGCATCTTTGCCGAAGGCCTTCCCTACCTGATCGGGGCGCTTCTTTCCGCGCTGATTATCGCCTTGACCATTGCGTTCATATTCTGATCTCCGCGCCGAAGATAGCTTCCCCACCGACATTTCCCTTTACAAAAAAAGGAAAAAAAGATATCCCTTACTTGAATTTTGGCAGGTGCGGGGGTATATTTAAAAATCATCACTTGTGGTGGTTGTAGCTCAGTTGGTTAGAGCGCCTGGTTGTGGCCCAGGAGGTCGCGTGTTCGAGTCACGTCTACCACCCCATTTTTCTGATTACACGGAGGTTCGCGGTCGAATCTCCGTTTTTTGTTGCGGGAAAAACTTTTCCCCGCAACTGCAAACCGGTGATCCTTTCCGCTTCGCTCGGGTGTCGCAGTTCCCGCTCCACCCGCAAACCTCCTGCGGCTTGGCATGGTTGCCCCTCCCTTCGGGCGGGGCTCACAGGGCTGTCGCCCTGTGTGTGGCCCAAGAGGAATGAACGCAGAGATACGTCTAACTCCTTCTTGTGCTTTCAGAAGCCAGTTTTTCCGCAACTGCAAACCGGTGATCCTTCCCGCTTCGCTCGGGTGTCGCAGTTCCCGCTCCACCCGCAAACCTCCTGCACCCCAATGGGGTTGCGCCTCCCTTTCGTCGGCGCATTGGGAAATGGGTTGCCTCTCCCTTCGGGCGGGATTCGGCAACCCCGGCGAAAACGCCGGAAGTCACTCCAAGTCCTTGAGCTTACGCTTCAGAAGCCGCTGGATGTACTCCTCGCCGTAGAGAGAACGCATCAATTCAATGTTGAATTCGTAAAAGAGTTCGCCGTCCGGATGGGTCACCAGTTCGCCCAGGGCGAGTTCCGCCATGGTGCGCCGCTTGTTCTGATCGTACTGGTAGGCCGCAAGATAACGCATGAGCGTCCGGGGCGAAAGTTCCGTGAACTTCTTCTGCCCGAACTCCTCCGTGTAGTCGGCCCCCATGAGCGCCACCAGATTCCGGGGTGGATTGTGCAGTCCGAAATCCCGGAGAAAGTCCTCGATCATCTCCGAACAGCGCAGTTCGTCAAACACCGGATAGGAGAGCTGACGCCCCCGGGAGAGAATGCTCGCAGGAAATTCATAGTTGCTGGAGAGCACCGGCATGGTGTTCTCCGGCAGCGAAAAGGCTCCGCCCACATGGGTGCGGAAGTTGTACCAGTCGATCTTCCGGGGATCCACGTCATCGAAGAACAGCACAAACTTCCGGTCCTGCCGGAGCCGCAGAGGTTCCACGATCTTCCGCCAATCCCCCTCCAGCGCCTCCGGTCCCAGCAGGATCACCACGATCTCCGGATGCGCCAGCGCATGCGAGACCGTCATGCTGGTCTTGCCGTATCCGGGCAAACTGTAGATCAGAAGCGGCAGATTGCTCTTCCCCGCGGCAAAGTCGGCAAAATGATCCCGGTAGATGACGCGGACCCCGGGGAAGCCGTAGAACTTGCCCACGTCCTTGGCGGAATCCAGATGTACCGGGCACAACGCCTCCCCCGCCAACCGAAATGCCCGGTGCCGGGCGAAGGGATCGCAATCCCGCAGACGGGAGGCGAGCATCTCCTTCAGATCCGCCCCGGAACTCCGCTCGTCTGCGGTCAGAAGACCGGAAAATATTCCGGCGGCGGAGGGCAGCAGACTCTTCCGCTTCCCGGGGGCGATCCCCTCCGGCAGAAGCGTCAGCGCCCGGACCGCCAGAACCAGCTGGTCCAGCAGAAAGTCGCCGTCCGGAGTGCGCTTTCCCGCCTCCAGATCGCCCGGCAGGACCCGCCTCGCCAGAAACGCCTGAAACAATGCCTCGTAGAAGTTCCCTGCGAAGGTTTCCGCACCGCCCTGCGTCGCCAGCGCGTTGAGATAATCGCAGGCGGAGGCAACGGGCTTCCCCGCAGAATCGCCGCCTATCTTCTCCGGGACCAGCGCACCGGCGGCAAGGCGCAGACTTTCCGGCCCGCACCACTCCAGCACGCCCGCATCCCCGGGCCGGGTGAAGAAAAACTCCAATGCCTGCCGTCCGGCGAGAAAGACTTCTGCTGTATCCATTTTGTTTCCCGTATTTGTCAGAAGCGGGTGGTCCCCGTCTACCGGGAGCCGCCGCGCGTATGCGTTTCCTCTATAAGATAGCGCAGGGAACGCCCTTCGTCAAGCCTCGCTGACGCAGCGGCGGTAGCGCACAAAAACGTCGTCTTTCCGCAGGAACCCCTGAAAACGGTCTGCGGCATCCACCACCGGAAGCAGATCCAGCGAAAAGCGTTCCATGTTGACCATGGCCCAATCCAGATCGTCGTCCGGCGCCACCACGCCCCTGGGCTCCACCATGAGGTCGAACACCAGCAACGAGTCCGCCAGACCCGGCTCCAGCATGGCAGCGAGGACCTTTTCCAGCAGGACCACACCCAGCAGCGAACCGGATTCGTCCAGCACCGGATAAGCATCCCGGCGGCCGGAACGTTCCACCAGACGGATGAGCTTGCGGAGAGGATCCGTGGGCCGCAGCTCGATATAGTCCCGCCGCACCGAAAGGCGTACCGGCAGACGCTGAAGCAGGTCCCGGTCCCGGTCGCCGGAAAGCAGGTTCGACTCTGCCAGCACCTTGCGGTAGATGGAGTTCGGCTCCATGAATCCGGCCGTGAACCAGCTGGTCCCCGAGACGATCATGAGCGGCACGAGAAGTTCGTATCCGCCCGTCACCTCCGCGATGAGAAAGATCCCCGTGAGCGGAGCCCGCATCACCGCCGTGAAAACACCGCACATGCCGGCGACCACGAAGTTCTCCTCCTGAAGTTCGATCACGCCGGAGAGGTTCACCAGCCGGGCAAAGGCGAATCCGAGAAACGCCCCCGTAAACATGGAGGGCGCAAAAATCCCGCCGTCGCCGCCGCCATCCACCGTGAGGACCGATGCCACAACCTTGATGAAAATGGCGGCGAAGAGCATAATCCCGACGACGATGCCGGTATTTCCGAAAAGCAATGCAAGAGGAGAATTTCCCGTCAGTTCCTCCAGTTTCCCGTGGAAGAGCAGTTCCACGAAGCCGTACCCCTGCCCCCGGAGCAACGGAAAGAAGAAAAGCAGCAGG
>DCGG01000164.1:0-369 GCA_002315455.1 Lentisphaeria bacterium UBA1784 | reverse complement strand
CCGTAGGCGAGATGGATCACATAGACCCCCACCAGCGCGGAAAGTATGCCGCAGATGAAGTAGCAGGGCACGGCATCCACCCGCCAAGGCGCCAGCACCGGCAGAGAAAAGATCCCGTGCTTGGCGATGAGGATCCGGCTGGTGACCGTGGCGATAGCGCTGGACATCACCATGGGGATCAGCGCCGCAACGCTGAACTCCGGCATCAGTACCTCCACCGCAAACAGAACACCGCCCACCGGACTGTCGAAGATGGCGGAGATGGCGGCGGCGGCTCCGCAACCGATCATAAGCGGACGGTTGCGGCGCTCCGCGCCGAGAAAACGGCAGGTATTGGCGCCGACGGCACTGCCCGCAAGCACGCTGGGG
>DCGG01000045.1:22380-26258 GCA_002315455.1 Lentisphaeria bacterium UBA1784 | reverse complement strand
TCCTCCGTGGAGGGATCGCACACGCCGCTGGGATGATTGTGCGCCAGAATCACACTCGCCGCATTCCGCTTCAATACCAGCTCGTTGATGTTCCGGGGAAAGATCTGCGCACGGTCAATGGCTCCCGGATACGTCTCGTATCCAATGGGCCGATGACGGGAATCCAGCAGCAGGACCATCAGCGTCTCCCGCTTGCCGCCGCCCAGTTTCAGACGCAGGTAGTTCACCGCCGCCTCCGCCGTGTCCAGCGGATCGCAGAGATGGACCTTCTGCTCCAGATAGTGGGTGCAAAGCCCCCGGATCAGCGAAATCAGGACCGCGGAACCTTCTCCCAATCCGGCGGCGTCCATCAGATCCTCGGGAGAGGCATCCAGCAGCCGGGAAACGGAGCCATACCGCTCCATCAGCATCTTCGCATAGGGTTTCACGTCCCGGCGGGGGATGGCGTAGGTCAGAAGAAGCTCCACCATCTCGTACTCCTCCAAGCCGTTCAATCCGGCACGGAGGTAACGATTGCGCAGACGCAGACGGTGTCCGGCTCTGCGGGCGACGTCCGCCCCGGAAGATTCTGTCTTTGCCATTTTCGAAAAACCTGTTGAAAAACTTCTCCGGACGAGAAACGGGACGATCTTGCCCTTTTCAGACCCCCCCCCGCCATCCCTCACGGGACGGAGATCCGGATCATCAGAATCGCCCGCATCAACCCTTTATGCAGGCAGAGAAATGCCATTCTGTCCGAATTCCCTGCTGTCAACGCAATCCATCTTCCGCCATGCACGGATGGCATCCGCCGGCACGGGATCCGTCAGATGATCTTGGAGTTGTTGCGGTCCTCGACCTCTTCGGAAGCCACCAGCTCCTTGCCGATGTAGATCTGACGGGGACGGACGATCTTGGTGCCGCTGCCGATCATCTCTTTCCAATGCGCCACCCATCCGGGCAGCCGCGCAAGCGCGAACATCACCGTGAACATGTTCTCCGGAATGCCCATGGCACGATAGAGGATCCCGGTGTAGAAGTCCACATTGGGATAGAGCTGACGGTCCACAAAATAGGGGTCCTTGGTGGCGATCTCCTCCAGCCGGTGCGCAGTGTCCAGCAGCGGATCGTTGCAGTGGATCAGATTGAGGTAATTCTCACACTCCTGCCGGATGATCACCGCCCGGGGATCGAAGGTCCGATAGACCCGGTGCCCGAAGCCCATGAGACGGAAGGCGTTGTCCTTGGCCTTCGCCATCCTGACGAACTTGTTGATGTCGCCGTCCTCGTGGATCATCCGCAACATTTCGATCACCGCCTGATTGGCGCCGCCGTGAAGCGGTCCGGAAAGCGCGGAAATGCCCGCCGAAATCGTGGCGTAAAGATTCACCTGCGCGCTGCCGATGGATCGCACCACCGTGGTGGAACAGTTCTGCTCGTGGTCCGCGTGCAGGATGAACAGTACGTTCAGCAGCCGCACCGTCTCCGGATGGATGTGGTAGGGCTTCACCGGCGAATCGAACATCATGTTGAGGAAGTTCGCGCAGTAAGAGAGGTCGTGCCGGGGATAGACCACCGGTTCGCCGATGGACTTCTTGTAGGCGAAGGCCGCCATGGTCCGCACAATGGAGATCACCCGCGCACAGGAACTGTCAATGTCGTCCGCCAGAGACTTCAGGTCCACGTTGGGATAGAAGGAAGCCATGGCGTTGATCATGGTGGAGAGAATGTGCATCGGATGCGATCCCTGCGGAAACAGATCGAAGAAATGCCGCATGTCCTCGTGCATGAGAGAATCCACGTTCAGCAGATCCGAAAACTTCCGCCGCTCCTCGGTGCCGGGGAGTTCGCCGTGGACCAGCAGATAGGCCACGTCGATGAACTGCACTTTCTTGACCAGTTCTTCAATGGGGATGCCCCGGTAGCGGAGTTCGCCCTTCTCCCCGTTGATGTAGGAGATGCTGCTGTAGCAGGCGGCCGTGTTGCCCAGCCCCGGATCCACCGTGATCATGCCGGTCTCCTTCCGGAGGGATGAAACGTCAATGCCGCAATCCCCCTCCGTGCCGGCGATGATGGGGAGCTTCACCTCCCGGTCGCCGATTTTCAGGATCGCAAATTCCGCAGGTTTCTTTACCATTGTTCCAAGTCCTTCGCTGTAAATGAACACTTTCACGTGTATAATATGCCACCAAAATCGGGATTTTTCAAGAAAGCGGGCCGCGATGAGCCACTTTTTCCCCTTCCGGACTTGAAAAATTGCCGAATCACCCTTATACTATACCGCACGATAGGAAATATGTTGGCATACCGGGAAATCGTTCCCGCCGCCAATGCAAGACAAGAAAGGATCTTTCATCATGGGCTTTCAGGAAGCAAGTGCCGCCGTCGTGGAAAAACTCAGCTCCATCCGCATCGTCCCGGTGCTGGTGCTGAATGACGAAGTCTCCGGCCTCAAAATGTGCGAACTCCTCGTCGAATGCGGCCTTCCTGCCGCCGAGATCACCTTCCGCACCACCGCCGCCGCCGGCGTCATCGCCGCCGCCGCAAAGCGGTTCCCCGAACTCTACCTCGGCGCCGGGACCGTCCTCAACCCCGCCGACCTGAAGCGGGCCTTCGACGCCGGCGCCAAGTTCGCCGTTGCCCCCGGATTCAATCCCAACGTGGTCAAGGCCGCCGTCGATAACGGTTTTGCCTTCGCTCCCGGCATCTGCACCCCTTCCGAAATCGAACAGGCCCATGACCTCGGATGCACCTTCCTCAAGTTCTTCCCCGCAGAAGCCGCCGGAGGCATCCCCATGCTGAAGTCCCTCATTGCCCCCTATAAGCACCTCGGTGTGCGCTTCATGCCCACCGGCGGCGTCTCCACCGCCAACGTCCAAAGTTACCTCGCCCTCAAGGAAGTGGTGGCCGTGGGCGGTACCTGGCTCGGCAAGAGCGCCGACATCGAAGCCGGCAACTGGGACGGCATCCGCGCCGCCGTCAAGGCCGCCGTGGATATCAAGAACAACCTCTGGTCTTCCGGTACATACATATAAGGAAAAATACCATGGTCAAATACAAGTCCGCAGAATCCTGCCTTTTCGATGAACTCAGCCTCGGCGAGATCATGCTCCGTCTGGACCCCGGCGAAGGCCGGATCCACACCACCCGCACCTTCAACGTCTGGGAGGGCGGCGGAGAATACAACGTGGCCCGGGGCCTCCGCCGCTGCTTCGGCCTCCGCACCGCCGTGGTCACCGCCTTCGCCGACAATCCAGTAGGACGCCTCGTGGAGGATTTCATCCTGCAGGGCGGCGTGGATACCCGGTTCATCCGCTGGGTCCCCTTCGACGGCATCGGACGCACCGTCCGCAACGGCCTGAACTTCGTGGAGCGCGGCTTCGGATGCCGGGGCTCCAAGAGTTGCGCCGACCGGGGCAATACCGCCATTTCCCAGTTGAAAAAAGGCGATATTGACTGGGATTACATCTTCGGGAAGTGCGGTGTCCGCCACTTCCACACCGGCGGCATCTTCGCAGCCCTTTCCGATACCACTCCCGACGTGGTCATCGAAGCCCTCACCAAGGCCAAGGAATACGGCACCGTCACCAGCTATGACCTCAACTACCGCCCCAGCCTCTGGAAGAGCATCGGCGGAGTGGAGCGCGCCCGCTCCGTCAACCGCGAACTGGCCAAACTGGTGGACGTCATGATCGGCAACGAGGAGGACTTCACCGCCTGCCTCGGCCTGGAAGTCAAGGGCGTCAACGCCAACCTCACCAACCTGAAAAGCGACAGCTTCAAGGCCATGATCGAAGAAGCTGTCAAGGCTTATCCCAACTTCCAGGTGGTCGCCACCACCCTCCGGGGCGTGAAGAGCGCTTCCGTGAACGACTGGTGCGCCATCGCCTGGGCGGACG
>DCGG01000045.1:0-22308 GCA_002315455.1 Lentisphaeria bacterium UBA1784 | reverse complement strand
TGGAGATCTTCGACCGGGTGGGCGGCGGTGACAGTTTCGCCTCCGGTCTGATTTACGGACTTATGGCCGAAGGCGACATCGACTACGCCGTGAACTGCGGCGCGGCCCACGGCGCTCTCGCCATGACCACTCCCGGAGACACCTCCATGGCCACCTTCGACGAGGTCAAGAAACTCATGAAGGGCGGCAGCGCCCGGGTGGACCGGTAAGCTTTTCTGATCGATTCGGAATGAATTTTTAGAAGTACCCAAAAACGGAGGACCGCGGCACCCCTATCAGGGATGCGGCGGTCCTTTCTTTTGCGAAGCGAACGGGCCGGATTTTCCCGGTTATCGTTCCCGCTGATAGTAATTGTCGAAGAACGGCTCCGGGTCCCGGGTGAACCAGACCGCATCGATCTCCACGGTTTCGTCGCCTTTGATCCGGGTGATGGTGACCGGGTGCGTCCCGGGCTTCAGTTCCCCGGCGATCCCGAAGTAGGTATACCGGAAGCCGGTCTCCCCCGGTTTGAAGCGGTACCGCAGCGGGAGCGACGGCGTTTCCACCGGTTTTCCCTCCACCGTCACCTGAAACCGAGAATCCCTTCGGTGGATGGGAGAACGGAGCCGGGCCACCATGTAATATTTCCCGGCACTGGCGATCCGCACCTTTCCGGAGAACGTTCCCTTTCCGTCAAAAACCGTCCGGACCGGAAGTTCCGCCGCATCCCGCCGGGCCGCGGCCGTGGCTTTCTCCATATCGAAGGGGACCCGGCCCTCCACCGTGAAGGGAACGGAGAGACCCTCCTCCGAACGGTAGAGGAACGCTCCTATCCGCTTGGGATATCCCCTGAACTTCTCCGGCAGAAACTGCAGCGTCGCAGTTACGGTCTCCCCGGGATAGAGAGTGACGGCGGAGGGCGTGACGGAGAAGAAGTCCGCCGCCTTGTTCTTCCGCAGACGCAGAGTGATCGGTCCGGAGGCCGTGGCCGGACGGAAGAGTTTGAACTTCTCCGCCAGCCGGGGCGGCGCAAAAGAGAAATGCTGTTTGTCCGTGGTCACTCCCAACTGCCGGACGGGGCGGTTCCAGTTGTCTCCCGGGATCGCCATGCCAAGGTCCCGCCACGCCGGAAATCCCGGTACCTGGACCGCCTTGCCGATGGCGGGAGAGTCTTTTTCCAAGCGGAAATCATTGACCGCGGCATTGCGGAACTTCGGGTCCGCCGTCATGCCGTCCGTTTCCTGGCGGAATCTGCGGAAAGCGGTGAGAGTCTCCTCTGCCGCAGCGGGGTTTCCGCTCCAGAAAAGGTCATGGTCCAGATCGTCGGTGAGGAGTTGCGCGTTCAGTTTTTGATGCGGTCCGGAGAAGATCAGATTGTTGCGGCTGAAGGCCATCCGGATGCCCGGATAGGCTCCACCATAGGTGTTGTACGCCGCCGCGACGGGCGCATAGACGGTGTTGTTGACCACGATCCGCTGGCCATATTGACCGCCGCCGCCGTTCTTGAAGGCGATGAAACTGTTTCCGACTTCGTCCCCCAGCCGGGCGATGAGGTTGTCGAAAATGTACATGGGTCCGAAACGGCAGGAACCGGTGCTGGTGCCGCAGACGGTCCCTTCGATGCGGTTGTTGAAGAAGCGGACGTTGATGCCGCCGCCCTCCAGTTCGATGCCATCATCGTTGCCGAAGACGAGGAAGTTCTCGGAGACGTCGCTATCCCGGAAGAATCCGCCTTCATCGTCGAAGTTTTCGCTGGATTCGATCACGTCGTTGAAGCGGTGCTCGTCGCTGCCGATGCAGTCATTGCGCCGGATCACGTTGCCGCCGAGGGTGTTGCGGACGTAGATGGCCGTGGGTCCCGCCGGATGGGAGAACTGCCACGAATTGGCACGGCTCAGCGGATCGTGGATGTAACAGCGTTCCACCACGGTGTTCCGGCTCGTCCAGATGGCGACACCGGCCTGACAATTGACGTTTTTTCCGTCGCTCCAGAACTGTCCGGGACGGTCGATCCGCCAGGAACGGATGCCGGGATCGCTCCAGCCGGAGATATCGCAGTTGACGATGCGGACGTCCCGGGAATCCTTCACCCGGATGGCATCCACTGTCCCGCCTTCCACCACGGCATTCTCGAGAATCACGTATGCGGCGTTCTCAAACAGGATAACGTTTTCCGCCTTTTCCACACCTCGCAGGACGTGTCCCTTCGGCACGGAGAGGCGGACCCACCCATTGGGAGTTCCCTTCTCCCGGATCACGATGATCCCGTTCTCCCGGGGAAACTTGGAGATATCAATGGTCCGGGCGACGGGAACGGTGCTCGACCAGGTGCGGAACTCTTTGGCGGCGACCACGGTCCCCCCGGAATCCACCAACCGGAATTCGTACTTTACACCCTCCTTCAGTCCGAG
The DNA here is from genome assembly GCA_002315455.1 of Lentisphaeria bacterium UBA1784. GTDB lineage: Bacteria > Verrucomicrobiota > Lentisphaeria > Victivallales > Victivallaceae > UBA1784. The sequence continues at coordinate 19,918 of DCGG01000045.1, read as the reverse complement.
AGCGGAACCCTTCAGCACGTCCGCCGGACGGTCGATGACGGGAATTGTGGCGGCGCGCCATTCCCTGCCGTCCGCTTCCCGGAACTCTCCGCGCAGACCGGCAAGAGCGGAAAGCCGTCCCGGCAGGGCCCGGTAGTAGAAGCCCGCACTTTCAAAGAGCGGATAAATGACCAGTTCCCCCTGTTTCACAAAGTCGAAGTTCCGGGTCTCCGGCGGCGGCGGAACAACTTTCTCCGCGGCGGCCGGTGACACTGCCGTCAACAGCAGGATCATCCCGGAAACGGTGAAAAAAACTTTTTTGAAATTCATGATAACCCCCTGTCAACAGATCTGTAAGTGAACCTGACTGACTTAACATACCTTTCTTCCTTTTCTTTTTCAACTGAAACGGGCCTTTTTCAAGACACTTTTCCGGACAGTCCGATAATTTTTTGCGGAAATCGCTTGACAAATACTGAAAAATAGTGTATGCTATCAGCGAGTATTCCGCTTTGGAATGTTTTCTTCAGGCAAAAGACCTTGTGTCTTATTCTAAATTTGCTGAAATAAAGAAAGGATCACGGCAATGTCAAAGACTTCCGCCCGCCCCTCGTCCATCCGAGCCAGCCTCCGCTTCACTCTGATCGAACTTCTGGTGGTGATCTCCATTATCGCGGTGCTGGCGGCCATTCTGTTGCCGTCGCTTCAGAGCGCCCGGGAAAAAGGCGATACCACTACCTGCAAAAACAACTTGAAACAGATCGGTTCCGCCATCATCGCCTACGCCAATGACTGGGGCGGCGTCTGGCCGGCTTCCGACGTGCCCTATCTGAATGGCGAAGAGCACAAGGCCACCACCTCCAACATTTTGCAGAACGGCAAAAGTTGTTCCGGAAACTGCGGTATCATGGACCTGCTTGCCGGAAGCGGCGCCGACGTGGGCATTGCCAACGGGTCGAAGTACGTCTCCAGTTTCAAGATCGGATACTGCCCCGCCAGCGTCAGTCCCGCCTCGAAAGAGCGCTGGGACAGCCCCACTCTGAAACTGAAGTTCCCCGGCCGCGGATGCTATGGTTTCCGGTGGATCCTCGACGGATCGAACCGTTCCAGCAACAAGTTCATGGGTTACAAGACCCACGCCTGGGAGCCTGACAGCAACGACCGGAAGATCATCATTCTGCCCTTCAAACCCTTCAAGTGCCCGGTGGCGGCCGAAGTCTTCTTCATCGGCGACAACACCGGATGGAACGGTCAGGAATCCGACTGGGATATGTCCTCGCGCATCACCAATGGCAGCACCCTTCCCGACAAAGCCATGGGCGCCAGTTACGACGGTCAGGAGGCCTACTCCAACAATGCCGTTCACGTTGTCCACAGCAAAAAGGCCAACTTCCTCTTCCTCGACGGACACGTCGATGGCGTCGGCACTGGCGACAAGCGCCTCACAGGCTACAAGATCAAGAAGTACTTCGACAAGAGTTACACTCCCATCCCGTGGGGCGAATGATCTTCCAGAATAGGGGATTGCTAAAATGTCACGCTTTTCTGAAAAAAGTTCTCTGCATTTCACCCTGATCGAACTTCTGGTGGTGATCAGTATCATCGGCGTTCTGGCCGGCATGCTGTTGCCGTCGCTTTCCAGTGCCCGGGCGCGGGGAGAATCCACCACCTGCCAGAACAATCTGAAGCAAATGGGTTCCGGTTTCATAGCCTATGCCAATGACTTCAAAGGCATGTGGCCCACCGGCGTAGTCAGTTACAACAAAGGCAGCAGTTGTACAGACACCTATAACGCCAGCGGCAGTGAACATCGTCCCGCCGTCGCTTTTCTGACCGGGGCCTTGACTACGAACAGAGGAAAAGATTACTACAAGAGCGGGAGTTATCCCTCCTACATCTCCAATACGAAAATCGGTTACTGCCCCATCAGTATCGATCCGAGCTGCAAGAAGACGTGGGACAGGGGCGATACCTGCGGTCGCGGTTACGGCGTGCGCTGGCTGCGCGAGGCCGGAGATACCGAATTTCTCGGTTACACTACCACTCTTTGGGAACCGGACGGAAGCAAAACCAACGTGAAGCAGGAAACCATCGTCTTCAAACCATTTAAGTGTCCGGTTTCATCCAGCGTTTTCTTTATGGGCGACAACATTGGCTGGAACGACAGTGCCGGGGTTTGGGATATGTCCTCCCGCATCACTTCCGGAGCAAATCTTTCCGGCAGCTGCCTCGACAATCCCGTCAACGGCGCCGCCATTTACATTGTTCACGGTAAACTGGCCAACTACCTCTACATCGACGGACACGTGGGCGGAATCTCAAACGGCGACAGCAACGTCACAAATTATGGTTGCAGTCGCTATTATAACAGAGACTTCGCTGCCATCGACTGGGGAAAATGACGGGTGTACCGGCGTAAGTTTCCGGGACGATCCTGCAGTTTCCGAAACCTTTGTCACGGCGCTCCATGCAAAAGGATTTCGAGTGGTATGCTGGGGAGTCCGGGACGATGAATTGGGCCTGAAAATGGCCTTCATCTGCGTGAATGCCCTTACCAGCAATCACGCCGTTGCTCTTCAAAGCAAACGTCTGTGATCCTTTCATGGTGCTCCCTCCCGTTCCGGACTTCACATCCAACGAATTTTTTTCTTTCTGCCCTTGAATCTGAAGTACTCTTGTGATATCTTTACACTCGGACGGATTTTTTGGAGAAACACTGATGAAAAATGGTTTCTCCGGGCTGTCAATAACGTGGTTGAAAACCGGTCAGAACTTGGATGGAATGCTGTTGAAAAAATATTTTTTCTCTGGATTCTGACCGATTCCAACGAGGTTACTGACAATTCAAAATTGCTGCAACTCATTCCGGATCATAGTGTTTGGAAGGTTACTGACGAAAATGGGCGATTCTACTGCAACTGATTTATTTCTTTAAAAAATCAATTACAGTAGGAACTCGCGGAAAACTTCTGTTGTACTGATTTACTTCCTGAAAAAATCAGTTATGACGGAAAACTGTGAAAATAACGCTTTTCGAAGTGACCGGTCTTTTTCAATGGATGTTCGGATGAGCCGCTGGAAACAAAAAAATAACAACGTATCGGAGGAAAAATCATGAAATTCACAGTCAATCGGGAAAAATTGCAGAAAGCTCTGCAGAAGGTCGGCAGCATCATCACGGCCCGTTCTTTTTCCATGATGCCCATACTCGGCAACGTCCTGATGGAAGCAAAAGAGGATGGAAAACTGGTTTTGACCACCACGGACCTCGAGGTCCGCATCTCCACTGCCATTGAAGCGCAGGTAGAGGAAGCGGGACGCAGCACTGCTCCCGCCCGGAAACTGGCTTCCCTGGTCGCCTGTCTCGATGGAGCCGAGGTGAAATTCGACATTGACGGCGATGACCACATCAAGATTTCCTGCTCTACGGGCCGCTACAAACTTCTTGGGCTGTCCGCCGCAGACTTTCCTGAAAACAGCGACTTCACCTCGGTTCGTGAACTGAAGTTCAAGAGTTGCGACCTGAAGCGGATGATCGGCGCCATAGCCTACTCCGTCAGCGTTGACGATTCCCGGAAGGTCCTCACCGGCGTGATGCTCAGCTGCCGGGAATCCATGGTAACTCTGGTCGCCACCGACGGCAAACGCATGGCCATGCAGGAAAAGGCTCCGGAAGCGATGGAAGGCGGCGATGGAGACACCATCATCCCCCTGAAGGCCATCAACGAAGTCAAACGGATGCTGGAAGGAGACGGTATAGTCTCTCTCAAAATCGGTGAAAAACAGTGTGCTTTCTCCACCTCGGAATTCGAACTTGCCACCAAGCTGATCGAGGGGCAGTATCCCAATTACCGTCAGGTTGTTCCGGCGTCCTTCAAGGAAAACATCGAACTGCCGGTGGGCACGCTGCTCTCCAAGTTGGAGACGGTCTCTCTCCTGCTCTCTGAAAGCAGTTCCTTCGTGATTCTGCGCTTTGAGGACAACAAGTTGATCCTTCAGGCCGCCAGCAGCGAAGTCGGCGAAGGCAACGATTACATTGAGATAGCTTATTCCGGCGAACCTTTCGACATCAGTCTCAATCCGGTTTTTCTGGCGGATCCCCTCCGCAACACCGACATGGAGAAGATCAGTTTCAAGGTCAACGATCCCATCAATCCGGTGGCCATGGAGACGACGGACGGTTTCCTCTATGTGATCATGCCCATCCGCAAGCGGTAAGGCTCACAATTTGTCAGAAGGGCAGATATTATGCCCCCGCTGAAAGAACTTCAGCTTACGGATTTCCGCAACGTTCGGCAACGGACGCTGCGGTTTTCTGCTTCAGGAACGGTTTTTTACGGTCCGAATGGCTGCGGAAAAAGCAATCTTCTGGAGAGCATCCACCTTTTGAGCATGTTGCGGAGTTTCCGTTCCGCCGGGATCAGGGAACTGGTGCGTCTGGGAGCGGATTCCTTTACAATAAGTTTGCTTCTTTCCCTCTCAGGTTATGAGGAAAAGATCCTTATGAAGGAGTCTCTTTCCGGCGCCCGGGAACTTTACATCGGCAGCAGCAGGTTGCGGAAGGCCAGTGACTTTATAGGGGAGTTCCGGGTGGTGGCCTTCACGCCGGAGGATAAATTCATAGCCTCCGGAAGCGCCGGGTACCGCCGGCGGTTTTTCGACATGCTGATCTCTCCCCTGGACCCCGGATATTTCCGAGCTCTTTCCAACTATAACCGCGCTTTGGAACAGCGCAATCGGGCCCTGAAAGAGAAGAAGATCCCCATCGCCGCCGCTTTTGAGGAGGAATTGGCAGTCAATGGGGAGATCATCTCCCGCCGCCGTCTGGATCTTTCCAGGGAACTGGAGAAAGAGGTCCTGCTGCTTCTAGGAGAAGATTCCGGTTTTTGCATCCGGTACAAGGGAGACGCGGAGACACCGGCGGACCAGCGGTTGAAACAGCTTTTCTCCAACCGGGACAGGGAACTTTTGCGGGGACAGACTCTGACTGGTCCCCAACTGGATGAATTCGAACTGATCTTTCATGAGCGCCCTCTCAGGGGATTCGGTTCCACGGGGCAGATAAGGATCACTACGCTCATGATGAAATTGGCTTCCTTTCAGCTGGTGCGGAAAGGGTGTTCCTGTCCGGTTGTGGTTCTGGCCGACGACGTGACGGGAGAACTTGATGAAGCCAATACCGAACTCTTTCTTTCCACGGTGGAACAGGCGGATCAGCGCTTTTTCACCTTCACGGAGATCCCTTCCCATCCCCGGCTGCGGGATCTGGAGATGATATGCGTCAACTGCTGAATCCGCAGAAAAAACGATTCTGCTTCCGGGGTATTCCGCTCCGGAAAATTTGGTTTCGGCAGGATTTTTCATCTGCGATCTCCTTCACGTTCGGAGTGGTTTCCGGAGCGGCGGCCGGGATAGGTCTGCTCTCATGGCAATTTGTGGGAACATTGCTTCTCTTTTTCGTTTTGATCTCCAAAAAGCGGGCGATCCTCTGCGGGACGGCCGGGATCGTTTGTGTGCTGATAAGTTGTGCCGTGAACGATTGGCGCTCCGGGCATGATCTGCCGGAAAAGCGGGCTTTCGGTACCTTTGTGATCCGGATCACCGACCCGAGATCAAGTACGGTTTCCGGATTGAGCCGGGTGAATCCGGTGCAGGCGGAACTGCTGACATTTTTTTTACAGGACGGTGTCGATTATTTTCCCCGCAGACGGATCTCCGTTCATCTGCCGGACCACCTCCGTCCGGGGTACGGCGACGTTTACCGCGGCCGGGGAGTTCTTCTCCCTCCCGATTCCGAAGCGGTGTGGCAGGAGGAACGCTACGAACGGCTTCTGCTGGATCGGAATTACCGTTCCGCAGCAAAGGGTGTGGAGCGGATCCTCATCGTCCGGGAGATGGAGAAGACGGAAAACGATTCGGGATGGTTCGCGCCCTTCCTGCGTTTCCGGGACGGATTCCTGGAGAGAGCTCTCGCCGGAACGAAGTCCGATGCCGTTCGCAGTGCGGTTGCGGCCCTCTTCTTCAATGCCGGAGGAGGTCTCGACGCGGCGGTCAAAAGGGAGTTCGTTCTCTCCGGCACGATCCATCTTTTCTGCGTTTCCGGGATGCACGTCGGCATCGTCACTGGGATTTTCATGATGTTGCTTCTGCCGGTCCCCTTCCGGCTACGGCATTGGCTTCTGCCGTTTGCGGCGGGCGGATACGTACTCTGCGCCGGCGCCGGCATCCCGGCTCTCCGGGTGCTGGCCATGGTGACGATCTGGTGCATCTGCCGGGCGGAATTGCGCTGGCTGCCGGGACACTGGATCATCGCCCTCACGGCATCTGGATTTCTGCTGTTCCGCCCGGCACTGGCAGGCGATCTGGGAACGCTTTACACCTTTCTCATCACCGCGATCCTGCTGGTTTCAAAAAAGCGCTGGGACGAGATCACTCCCGTTCTGGACGAAAAGGATCTGCTGATTCCGAGAGTGCACGCGAAAAAGAGTTTTCTCCGCAGAAAAATGGCTCCCGCACTCTATGGATGCATTGCGGCGTTCTTCGGCGGACTCGGGATCTCGGTGGCGGCGCAAGGACTGCTTCTTCCCGGATCGGTCTTTACCAATCTGATCATCACCGCGCTTCTGCCGGCGGTCTTTCTGCTGGGAGCGTTGCCGATCATCGGCATCACCGGGATCTGCGGCGTCTCCTTCCCTGATATCGCCTTCGGGGTCCTCGGCCCCATCGCCCGGGGCGCCGCCCGCATCTTCGAACCGCTCCCGGTGATCCGACCGGAACCTTGGGAGGTGGCGGGATACTATCTTCTGCTCTTTACCGTTTTCGGATGTGCTTCCCGCCGGTTGCGGAATTGTGCGCTGGCAGGAATGCTCCTTCTGATCGGCAGCTGGGTCTGGCGGGCGGAGACGCTTCCCGCATCGGTATTAGTCCTCTCGCCGGATTCCGACGGCATCCCCATGGCGGCGGTCCACGATCCGGGAGGAGACTTCTCCTGCATGGTCAACGCGTCCGACCGGACCGCCGTCTATGCCGCCGGCAACTTTCTTGCAGACCGGGGCGTGAAAAAACTGGATCTGCTCACTTTCACCCGGCCCCGGAGCAAATACGCTTCCGAAGCATCCCGGCTTCTGCGGCGGCTGGAGGTGGTGCGGATCGGTCTGCCGCCGGAGGAGAAACGGAGCAGTTCCTTCTATCAGAACCTCGAACTGAACTGCAAAAGAGAAGCCGCTTCCCACTTCCGGAAGGGCGGGGAGGTCATCACGACTTGGGAGCGGAAGGATCACGTTTTCGTCAAATACGAAAATCCGGCATCCGGAAGATCGTTCAGTTTGGAGATGTTTCCGGAAGATGCGGGACGGAGGATCCGTTTCTCTTCCGGCGGAAAAACAAGGGAAAAACTCTTGCCGTGGAGCGCTTCGCCGGAAGGGTGGCTCTGCGGATTTTAAGGAGGATTTTTCCCTTTCGCCATTTGAAAAACCGACAGGAGATGGTACATTAACCCCGAAACTAACGTGTATGGAGTCCGTCACCATGAAAATATGTCACGTCATCACCCGCATGATCGTGGGAGGCGCACAGGAAAATACCCTGCTCACCATCCGTTCCCACGTGGAAAAGAGACATGACGTCACGCTGGTGACCGGACCTTCCCCGGGACGGGAGGGCGAACTTCTCCGGAAGATGTCGGTGCCGGGACTGCGGGTCGTGGTGTTTCCGGAACTGGTCCGGGAACTCTCCCCGTGGAAAGACCTGAAAGCGGGGCTGAAACTGCGCTCCTTCTTCAAAAAAGAGGGCTTCGACGTGGTGCACACCCACAGTTCCAAGGCGGGGATCATCGGCCGCTGGAGCGCCCATTCCGCCGGAGTCCCTGTGGTGGTCCACACGGTTCACGGACAGGCCTTTCACGCTCACGAGAAACCTTGGAAGAACTGGCTCTACATCCGTCTGGAACGCTTCGCCGCCCGGTACAGCTGCCGGATCTTCGCCGTGGCGCAGGCGATGATCGACCAGTGCGTCGCCGCCGGAGTCGCGCCCCGGGAGAAGTACAAGGTCATTTACAGCGGTATGGATATGGCGGCCTTCTCCGCCGCGAAGCGGGATCCGGAATTGCGGGAGCAGTTGAAGATCCCCACGGATGCCAAAGTGATCGTTTCCATCGCCCGGCTCTTTCCGCTGAAAGGGTACGAATTCGCCTTCCCCGCCCTGAAAGAGGTGCTGAAAACCGATCCTGAAACGGTCTATCTCATCATCGGTGACGGCCCGGAATACGACCGTTACCGCGCTCGACTGGAGCGGGACGACATCGCCGGATCGGTCCGCTTCGCCGGACTGGTCTCGCCGGACCGGGTCCCGGAGTACCTCGCGCAGGGGGACCTGCTCTGGCACCTGTCGCTCCGGGAGGGGCTGCCCCGGGCCGCGGTGCAGGCGCTGGCAGAGGGTATCCCGGTGATAGGTTTCGCTCTCGACGGGACTCCGGAGGTGGTATTGAGCGGCGAGACCGGTTACGCCGTCACCCCGGAAAGCATTTCGGAAGTGGTGGCGCGCACCCGGGAACTTCTGGAAGACCCGGAAAAACGGAAACGTTTCGGCGCCGCCGGAAAAGCTCTCGTTCTGGAGCGTTTCGACCACCGCCTCATGGGCGATCTCCTCGAACGGGAGTACGCGGAACTTCTCCGCGGAAAAAATACCCGGTAAAAAGTGCCGTTTTCAGCGGAAAGTCCCTTGCATTTTTCGCGCGCGCGTAATATATTACTCCCGATTCCATAGGAATCGCCTGTTTTGAAACAAACAACCATTTTTCATACGGAAAGAGCATCATGAGCGAGAACCCTGTTGACAATCAAGTTGATCCCGCTTCCAGCGGGGAGTACAGTGCAAGTAAGATCACCGTTCTGGAGGGTTTGGAAGCCGTCCGGATGCGTCCCTCCATGTACATCGGCGATACCGGTGTTTACGGTCTGCACCATTTGGTCTATGAAGTGGTCGATAACTCCATCGACGAAGCCCTCGCCGGTTATGCCAGCCACATCGAGGTGGTGATCCATCCCGACAACTCCATCTCCGTGGAGGACGACGGCCGCGGCATCCCCGTGGATATGCACGAAGGCGAAGGCAAGCCCGCCGTGGAAGTGGTGTTGACCATTCTTCACGCCGGCGGCAAGTTCGACCACAACTCCTACAAGGTCTCCGGCGGTCTCCACGGCGTCGGCGTCTCCTGCGTGAACGCCCTTTCCGACTGGCTCACCGCCGAAGTCTGCCGGGGCGGCAAAGCCTATACCATCAGTTTCGCCAAGGGTGTCACCAGCAGTCCCCTGAAGGAACTGGGTCCCGCCAACAAGCGGGGCACCAAGGTCTCCTTCAAGCCGGACGGCACCATCTTCTCCGAGACGGTTTACAGCTGGGACATCCTCGCCAAACGGCTCCGGGAACTGGCCTTCCTCAACAGCGGTATCCGCATCACCCTCACCGATGAGCGGGAAATGGGCACCGACGGCACCTTCAGGAAGGAGTCCTTCCACTACGAGGGCGGCATCCGGGAGTTCGTCTCCATGCTCAACCAGAACCGGACGCTCATCAATCCCGACGTCATCTATTTCCACCGGGAGAAGGACGGCATCGACGTGGAAGTCGCCATGCAGTACAATGACGGCACGCAGGAAAACGTCCACTCCTACGCCAACAACATCAACACCCACGAAGGCGGTACCCACCTCACCGGCTTCCAAAGCGCGCTCACCCGGACCATCAACGCTTACGCGAAGTCCATGATGAAGAACGATACCGCCCTCACCAACACCGACGTGCGGGAGGGCCTTTCCGCCGTGATCAGCGTCAAGGTTCCGGATCCCCAGTTCGAGGGGCAGACCAAGACCAAACTGGGCAACTCCGAAGTCCGGGGGCTGGTGGAGTCCGTGATCAACAGCGAACTGGCCACCTATCTGGAGGAACATCCCACCGTGGCCCAGCAGATCACCGCCAACGCCATGACCGCCGCCCGCGCCCGGGAAGCCGCCCGGAAGGCACGGGAGACCGTGAAGCGCAAGGGCCTGCTGGAATCCGTGGGTCTGCCCGGGAAGCTTTCCGACTGTTCCAGCCGCGATCCATCCATCTGCGAACTCTACATCGTGGAGGGCGACAGCGCCGGCGGCTCCGCAAAGCAGGGCCGGGACAGCAAATTTCAGGCGATCCTGCCCATTCGCGGAAAACTCCTCAACGTGGAGAAGGTCCGCCTGGATAAGATCCTGGACAACAAGGAGATCCAGTCCCTGATCTATGCCGTCGGATGCAGTTACGGCGAGGAATTCAACGTGGAAAAGGCCCGTTACCACCGCGTCGTCATCATGACCGATGCCGATGTGGACGGTTCTCACATCCGGACGCTGTTGCTGACCTTCTTCTTCCGGCAGATGAAGCCCCTCATCGAGGCGGGGTACGTCTATATTGCCAAGCCGCCGCTCTTCAAAGTGAGCAAGGGCAAGAAGTCCGAACGCTACATTGATACTGAGGATCAGCTGAACCGCTACCTCGTCGATCTCGGCATCAGCGATCTGAAGTTCAAAGATCCCGCCGGAAACGAGGTGGATCAGGAGAAGATCCGGGCGCTGATCGATCTCTACAACCGCGCCGCAGGCGTGGCGGCCGGCCTCCGCCGGGAAGGTATTGATCCCGATGAATATTTCAGTGTCATCACTCCCGAGGGAGTCTGCCCCGTGGCTCACGTCACCATCCGGGAACTGGACGGGACCTCCAACGCTCACTACGCCTTCTCGCAGGAGGAGCAGCACGCCATGATCGCCGAGGCGGAGAACCGCTTCAAGGCGGCGCAGGCCTCTCTGCCGCCTCCGGCCAACGAGGCCGAGGAAGCGGAACGGGCCGCCGAGATCCGGCGCCGGATCGATCTTGTCAGCATCTTTGAATCCGCTTCCTGTTCCGCTTTTATCGCGGATCTGGCCAAGCACGGGTTCCGTCCGGCACAGGTCTTCGACGCCGGAGATCCCATCATGAGCGTCACCCTCGGCGAGGGAACGGCTTCGGAAACGGTTCAGGAAGCCCGCTCGCTGGAGGAACTCTTCTCCATCGTCCGGAACAGTGGACGCAACGGCAGCGGCCTCCGCATCCAGCGGTACAAAGGTCTCGGCGAAATGAACGCCAGCCAGCTTTGGGAGACCACCATGGACCCCAAGACCCGCTCCATGATCCGGGTCACCATGGAGGACGCCATCGAAGCGGACAAGATCTTCAATCTGCTCATGGGCGACGTGGTGGAACCCCGGCGGGACTACATCGAGAAACACGCCGCCAACGTCAAGGATCTGGATATCTGACGCCCGGCAACTGTTAACACCAATGATTTCAGGAGGAACAACATGGCTGAAAAAGAGATGCCGATGATGGATAAGGATAAAAGCCTTCAGATTGCGATCAATCAGATCGAGAAGGAGTTCGGCAAAGGGTCGATCATGCGGCTGGGAGATTCCGGGAACGTCGCCGACGTTCCGGCGATCTCCACCGGAAGCCTCGCACTGGATCTGGCGCTGGGGATCAACGGTCTGCCTTCCGGGCGGATCGTGGAGATCTATGGTCCCGAATCCAGCGGCAAGACCACCCTCTGCCTCCACGTGATCGCCAACGCGCAGGCGCAGGGCGGCAAGTGCGCCATCATCGACGCCGAACACGCGGTGGATCCCCAGTACGCCCGGAAAATCGGCGTGGATATCGACAATCTGCTGATCTCCCAGCCGGACTGCGGCGAGGATGCTCTCAATATCGCGGACATGCTGGTGCGGAGCAACTCCATCGCCGTCCTCGTCATCGATTCCGTGGCGGCTCTGGTGCCCCGGGCTGAGATCGAGGGGCAGATGGGCGATTCCCACGTGGGGCTGCAGGCGCGGCTGATGTCGCAGGCCCTGCGGAAAATCACCGGCGCCGCCAGCAAGACCCACACACTGGTGATCTTCACCAATCAGATCCGGGAAAAAATCGGCGTGATGTACGGCAATCCGGAGACCACTCCCGGCGGAAACGCGCTGAAATTCTACGCCTCCGTGCGCATGGACATCCGCAAAACCGCCGTCATCAAGGTCGGCGATGCGGTCCTCGGCAACCGCGCCCGGGTCAAGGTCGTGAAGAACAAAATGGCACCCCCCTTCAAGGTGGCGGAGTTCGACATCATGTACAACGAAGGCATCTCCAAGATCGGCTCCATTCTGGACGTGGCCACGGACCTCGGCCTATTGGAAAAACGCGGCTCGTGGTTCAGTCTCGACGGCGAACAGCTGGGCCAGGGACGGGATCAGACCAAGGCGCTTCTGGCCGCGTCTCCGGAACTTCAGGAGAAACTGGTGACCCGGATCCGGGAAAAGCTCAGCGGAAAGACCAAGGCTGAACCCGCCGAGGCTCCTGCGGACTCCGCCGCGCAGACGGAATAGCATCATCCCGGGAGGGATACTCTCATGTTCTCCTTTCTTTCTGCAGTCGCGGGAAAGAGCGTGGTCCCGGTCCTGACCGGTGGCGCACTTCTGATCGCGCTGGCGCTGGAAGCGGGGCCGATCCCCGACCGGCGCATGGGCGACGATGCCATGCAGCACCGGGACTTCACCAACGCGGTGAAGTTCTACCGGGCGGCGCTGGCTTCGGAATCCAACGAGGACGCCTGGGCGGAGATCCTGCTTCGGCTGGGCGAGGCGGAACTCCTGAGCGGAGACCTCCCCTCCGCCCGGGCGCGGCACGAGGAGTTCCGGAAGCGGTTTCCCGCCCGTTCCGCAGGGATCCTGCCGGGTATGATCTTTGCCGCCGAAGGCAAGAACGAACAGGCCCGCACCTTCTTCGAGACCCTTTGGCGCAATCCCGGCACGGTCTCCAAGGAGGAGATCAGTGAACAGCTCGGTCTCGTCGATCTGGAACTCAAGGATTATCAGGCCGCGGAAGCCGTGTTCCGGGAACTCTCCACCAGCCGGAACGCTGATTGGCGGGACAGGGGCGTGCGGGGGATCATTCTCACCTCCATCCGGCGGGGAGACCTGAAGCTGGCCGATCAGGAGATCGCCAAACTGGACCTCTCGGATCCCGAAAATCAGAAACTTCGCCTCTGCCGCCATCTGGCCGCAGGGGAGTTGGACCGGTTCCTGACCGACTGGAAGCAGTTGAAGGATTCCGGCAAGCAGGCGGTGATCCCAGATCCCTTCCTGCTCACCATGCTGACCCACGGCGCCACGGCATTGGAGAAGACGGGCCGGATCGCCGACGCCGACCAGTTGCTGGCCGATGCCTCCCTCTACGTCCGCAACGATGCGGAGCGCCGGGATAACCTCCGCCGGCGGATCAACCTCCAGATGGAGAACTCTCCGGCGGAAGCGCAGGCGCGGATCATGGAATACATCCGAGCTTTTCCTTCGGCTCCTGACCGGGGGATGCTCCTGCTGCAATGCGGCCGCCTGCTGGAACGCTCCGGACGCTACACGGAGAGCATCGAAGCCTTTGATCGTGTGATGGCGGATGGCGAACTGGCGCAGGATGAACGCATCGCGGCCGCTTACGATGCCGCCGCCTATGCCGAGCGCCATGGGGACCGCAATACCGCCCGGAGGATGTACTCCTATGCCATTCGCACACTGGCGCGGAGCGACCGCCATTACGGCGCGTTGGACGACTTCGCCGCCTACTGCCTGCGGCAGAAGGACTATGCCGCGGCGCTGAAGGTGCTGGAAGAGATCCCGGAGGGCGCGGACGACCGGGCGGAACAGATCCGGATCCAGGCTCTGATGGGCGCAGAGAAATGGCCGGAAGCGAGAATGGCCGCGGAACAGCTCTCCCATTCCAGCGTCCGGGAATTCGCCATGTTTGCCCGCTTTCAGCAAGGGGAGATCGAGATGCGCGCCGGTCAGCCGGTGAAAGCCATGGACTATTTTCAGAAATTTTCGGCGGATTTTACCGGAACTCCCATGGCCGCGGAAGCGGACTTCGCCGTGGCATTGATCCGGTTCCGTTCCGGAGAGCCGTCGGTGACTCTGCTGTTGGCGTTTGCGGAGAAGCATCCGGACTCTTCCCGGGCGGCGTCTGCGCTCTTTCTGGCGCTTCAGGAGAAGTGCCGCACGCAGAATTCTACCAGTGCCGCGCCGATCATGCGGAAACTCCGGGAACGTTATGCCAAGGACCCCATCCTCGCCGCGGCGGAGGTGGAGTTCGGGACCAAAATGCTCGCCGAGAAGAAATACGCCGAGGTGCTCGCTCTGGCGGACCGGCAGGGTCCGGCCGTTGCAGATCCCAGAATGCAGGATGAATTTCTGCTGCTGAAGGCCAAGACCCTCTCCGCCATGGGACGGCAGCCCGATGCCTTGCGCGAATTGCGGAAGGCGCTGGAGGCCGAACCGGCGAAGCCGCTGGCTCCGGAAATCGCCATGCTGGCGGGAGAATACGCTTGCGATCAGGGGGATTTTTCAGAAGGGCGGGAGTTCTACTCCCGGGCCTTGCAGAGCCGATCGGCCGGCGCTTTCGCGGACGCCGCGGCAAGCGGGATCGCGGATGCTTCTTTCCGACTGGCGGGCTCCCGGCATAACGGTCCGGATCTGGAGCGGGCCGAGAAAATCTACCGGAATCTGACCGAGAAGTCTGCGTTTCCCGCGATCCAGATCCGCAGCAGTTTTCATCTGGGGCGTTGTCTGCTCCTGCGGGGCCGGCGGAACGAGGCCGTTTCCGAGTGGGAACGCACCCTCTACCTCGCTTCGGAATTGAGGCGCTCCGGCGCCAAACCGGAGCCGGTCTGGTGTGCGCAGGCAGTCTATGAGGCGCTCCGGGTGATCGTTCAGGACCGGGGGCCGGGATGGCTTCAGCGGGCCAACCGGGTCATCGACCTCTATGGCTCGCTGGGACTTTCCGGTGAAGGCGAGGACCTTATCCGGCTCCGCGATGAGGTTCGTTCCCACTCCCGCAGCGGCAGGCAAAAAAAATAAGGAAGGATGACGAAAATGCAGTTTTATGAGATCATGGTGAAAGGCGGACCGCTGATGTGGATCATTCTGATCTGCAGTCTGGTGGCGCTTTTCGTCTTTTTCGAGAAGGCTCTGCAGTTCCACAGGGAGGAGATCAACGTGCGGGAACTGCTCCACGGCCTCTTCAACGTGCTGGGACGGAACGGCTTGGTCGAAGCCGTCACTCTTTGCGACAATACCCCGGGGCCGGCGGCCCGGTTGCTGGGCGCCGCCATCACCGCCTACGGGCGAAAGGATGAGGACATTCAGGCGGCGATCGATGAGGCCGCGCTGGAGGAACTCCCCAAGCTGGAGCGCCACGTGAAACTCCTCGGCATCATCGCCTTCATCCTGCCTCTGCTGGGTCTTTTCGGAACGGTTTTGGGAATGCTCAGCGTCTTTACCAGCGAAGTCGGCAGCAACCTCTACCTGACCGGAGCCTATCAGGCTCTGATCACCACGGCGGCCGGGCTGGCGGTGGCGATCCCGGCTTACCTCGGATACAACTATCTGGTGGCCCGGGTGAGCACCATCTCTCTGGATATGGAGAAGGCCTCTCTGGAGATTCTCAGTTTCTTTGAACGGAAGCGTTCTCTGGAAAAAACTTCCAAGCAGGAGGAGTGATCCATGACTCCGATGACAAAGATCGGTTTCCGCCGCTACGCGCCGCGGCTGAAGCCGTATCTCGGATGGCCCCCCATGATCGCGCTGCTGGATATCGGCCTTCTGATCGTGATGTTTCTCTTCATCTCCAAGTCCTTCATCAAGGTCTATGGCGTCAAGGTGGATCTTCCTGTGGTGGGCGCCGCCGCTCCTGCGGATCTGGAAAAATACATCGTCACCGTGGTCCCGGGGGCCAATGGCGAGGGCGTGGAACTCTATTATCAGGACAGCCGCATCGGATTGGAACAACTGCCGCAGGCTCTTTCCCGGCTCCACGACGTCTCCCGGCAAGCGGCCATCATCATCCGCAGTGACCGGCGGGTGGATTTTGAAGCGGTGGCGCAGATCATGGCCATCGCGGAGAAGGCCGGAGTCCCCAGTTTCATTGCGGTCGCGGTCTCCGGCGAAAAATCTGCGGCAAAACTGGAATGAACTCCATGGCACAGCGGAAATGGTCCTTCGTCCGGTCTTCCCGTCCGGCAGTATGGCACTGGTTCGAAGCGCTGGGGGTCGTTGTCGTCTCCCACGCTCTGCTGTTTCTGCTGATCGGAGTGAAGAAGGAGGAGCCCCGGTCCGTCAGCAACGTTTCCTCCAAAGCCACCTTGCTTTCCGGACAGGCCCTCTCCCCCGCCGAAGCCAAGCGCATGTGCCGCTGGATGGTGCTGCATGACCCCGCTTCTTTCGCCGATCCAGGTCACGCCGCCGGAATCTCCGGCATTCTGCCGGATGTCCTGCATCACGAGATCACCGCAGAAAATCCTGCGGATGCCGTCAATTGCCAGCGTCCCGCGGGAAACTCTCCGGTCCTTCTTCCCACAGAGGCGTTGGGATCGGCTGTGACCATGCCCTTGGGTAAAGTGGAGGCACCAGCCCCCTACCGGGCGCAGGTATTGGATTCCTCGGGGAAAAAGGTTTCTATCCCGATGGCCGTAGATCATGAGACTGCCGAAGTCGCCGGGCCCACCGTGGTACGGATCATCCGTCAGCAGGAGATGGCGCTGGCGATAGCGGAACGCTCCTGCGGCGTTCCCGCGCTGGATGCCTTGGCCGGAAGCACGATCTTGCGTTTTCTGCCGGAGGTCCCGGATGGCGAGCGCTTCACCGTGAACTGGCCCATGGATAACGGAGGTGCAAAATGATCCCTCTCTCCATTGCCGATGCCATTTTCCTTTATTTTCTGCTATGGGTGCTGGTGGTGCTGGTGCTGTGGTTCCGGGAACAGGCCCGCCTGAAGCGGAATGAATGGAAAATCAATCGCAGTCGGCTCTTCAACTGCGACAACTGCCACCACGCGTTCATTTCCGCGGAATCGGTGAACCTGACCCGTTGCCCCCGGTGCAATTCCATTTGTTTCCGCCGGAAACAGCGGGATATCGAATGATGACCGCACTCTTTCAAAAGCTTGGGACTTTCCGCCGAGCCTTCGGGAGTTTCTGCATGGCATCGTTGCTGGCGTTATCCGCCGGATGCATGGAGTTCCTTCCCGCCGGCGATCCGCCGGAGGGCGACATTGTGAAAAACGAACCGGCCGTGCCTGCGCCCGAGTCCCCCCGCGCCCGGGAAAACCGTCTCGTTACGGAACTGATCGTCTGTGCCTTGAGCCACTGTCCGGGGAGCGCGTGGTCCCTGCGCTGTGATCCGGAATGTCTGGCGCTGGGGGAGCGTTTGATGAAGGCTGCCGCCGAGACCGCCGGCATCCGCCGGGGCCCGGAAGGGACTCCGGGATGCTTCACGCTTCAGGGACGGATGGAGAAGGAACGGGACTCCTGGAGTCTCATCTCCCCCGCCGGCGCGCGCATCTGGCAGGGCCGGTAGCCCCGGAGTTCACAGTTCCAGCCGGAAGGGGAATGCCGGAATGCCGTTGTCGCTGAGAATGCCGCCGTCAATCGGATTGTCGCACCAGCCGTAGGCGATGGTTTGCACCGGGAACTCCGGAAGCGTCACCTTGATCCGGTCAGGCGCGGTCACTTCCGCGCGGAGAGACTCCGTGCGCCCGTCAAAACCGATCCCCGCGATTCCGGGAGAGTCCGATTTGAGGGTCAACTTGGCACCCCGGGTGTTGAAGGCGAGGGTCGCTTCCGTCGCAGACTTCGCCACAGCCCCCAGACAGACCGCACCGAAAGCGGCACCGCCGTGGAGTTGCGCCTCCAGTTGTTCCGCTGCCCGGAATCCCGGGAGACGCTTGTTTCCGGGGTGGATGTTGTAGGTGTCGCCGGCATCGGTGATGCTCACCGCCGGGAATCCGGTGGCCACGAGAGAGCCCCGCAACTGCGCTTCCCGAATGATCGCCCACGTGCTGTAAGGCGAATCCAGATGGGGCCGCTGAAATCCCGGCAAAACAAACGTCAGCACTGGAAGGTCTTCGCCCCAGAGTTCCCGCCAGTCCCGGATCAATTCCTCCAGCATGCGCTGGTAGACTTCGGGATTGCACAAGGCGTTGGCTTCCCCCTGATACCAGAGGCCGCCGCAGAACTGAAACCGGGCCAGTGGCCGGAGCGCGTTGTCGTAGATCAGATGGACCGCTTTGTCGCCTCCTGCCACGTAGATCATCTCCGCCATGGGCGCATTTCCGGTGTCGGCGACGCGCGTCAGTTTCCACGTTCCGGAGAGAGGGATCTTCTCCTCTCCGCACGCAAGAAACATGGCATCTTCCGGTCCCGTCATGCCTCCGTGAGTGCAGACCGAGACGAGGCTGGAGACGTCCACGGCGATGGTGAGTTCCGGCCCGGAGACCGCTTCCGCCGGGATGGAATAGACGCGGACCGTATCCCAGAAGTCCATCACCGAGGGATCGCCCGTACCACCCAGAAACGTGCCGTTGACCCAAGTCTTGTCCGCACGGTCGCAGGCGCCGAGGGAGAGCGTCAGCGCCTTCCCCTGCCAGGCGGCAGGTATGGTGACCCGCTTCCGGTAGAAACAGCGGCCGGGACCGGGATGGCCGGCATGGGTCCAGCTGTCGGGGAGGTCCTGCTCCTGCCACGCGGAGTCGTCGAATCCGGGCCGTTCCCAGCCGGCGAGGGAGTCCGGGACCGGCGGAAGTGCCGGCATGACCCGTTTCAGCTGGTCAAAGAAGAACTTGTCGGCATTGAATCCGGGAGCGGACCGGTCTACGTCCCGCTCCGGATCGAAGCAATGGGCGTCAAACTCCTCCACGCGGGAGCGGAGTTCCGGGATGCGTTTCAACGCCTTGGCGGAGAGGAAGGTCTCAATGTTGACGCCGCCAACCGAAGTATCCACCAGTCCCACCGGGACCTGCCGGAGCTGGCTGATCCGCAGCGCGAAGTAGTATCCGAGTGCAGAGAATCCCCGGCGTTCCTCCGGCTTGGTCCAGTGGCCGGAAACGTCGCCGCTGCCGCCGATGGCGGTGTCCGGGATCACCCGGAAACAACGGATGGAGAAGGGATTTTCATCCAGTTTCTGCTGAGCGCCGAATTCCAGATCGAACTGCATGTTTGACTGACCGGAAATGTGAAAGACGTCGCCCACCGCTACTTCCCGGATGGTCACCGATTCCTCCCGGGAGGAGAGGACCATGGTCAGATGGTCCGCAGGAGCGTGGGGCGGCAGCGTCAGGTAAAACTCTCCGCTTCTGGTGGCGTAAGTGACGGCGGACGTTCCGTCCAGGGTGCAGAGGATGCGGCTTCCGGGAACGGCTCTGCCCCAGACGGGGATGCGGCGGTCCCGCTGAAGGATGACGCCATCCTGAAAAAGGTGCGAGAGCGCAAGATGAAGGACGGCCGCACTGCCGGAGTGCTCCTGATCCGCAAGGGTCAACTGATCGGTGATCATGGAAATTTTCTCCTTGAGTTCCAATGGAATATCGAGTCATAATATAGCGATCCCGGCCTGCATTTGCAAGTGATTTCAGCAGACCTCTCCGGCGCGAAATTGCAGGTCTCCGGCATCGGGTCCTCATAGCAAAACGCCCGGCGTCCCTGTCCGGTCTGAAATAGTCACTTCTGCACAAGCAGCCCTGAAATACGGGCAAGGAGTGTCTGCAAACGTATTGAACGCGCTCGGAATGCGAGGCGGTCGCCGCCGAGCGCGGTCAGGGCGTTTGCAGACTTTCGTCCGAGACCCACCTTTTCGATTCTTGAGGGGAAAGCGGAAACGCTGTCCCCTCAGAAACCGAAANNCCCCTCATACTCCCCTTGTCAGGTAAGTTGGCGGCGATGGAGCGCTCGCAAGGCATTGCGCAAAACTCCCGGCTAAGTCCGTCGCGTCATTTGTAATTCCGGGGTAGAGAGATATATTATACGGTTGTTTTTCTCTGATATTTCAACGAATCCAGCCCCGAAGGATACGAAAATGCG
>DCGG01000068.1:9982-10186 GCA_002315455.1 Lentisphaeria bacterium UBA1784 | reverse complement strand
GGGGGGGGGGGCCGCTGGCGACGAGGTTTCCGCCCCGGACTCCTGCGCCCGGACCGATGTCCAGCACGTAGTCCGCCCTGCGGATGGTGTCCAAATCGTGCTCCACCACGAGGACGGTATTACCGAGGTCCCGGAGTTTCTCCATGGTGTTCAGCAGCCGGTCGTTATCCCTCTGGTGGAGACCGATGGAGGGCTCGTCGAGGA
>DCGG01000068.1:923-9957 GCA_002315455.1 Lentisphaeria bacterium UBA1784 | reverse complement strand
GCCGGATGCGCTGGGCTTCGCCGCCCGAGAGCGTGGAACTGATCCGGTTGAGGGTGAGATAGTTCAGACCCACGTCGCAGAGAAAGGTGAGGCGGCTGCGGATCTCCTTCAGGAGTTCCCCGGCGATAATCCGGTGTTCTGCGGAGAGCTGCAGTTCCGAGAAGAACTGAAGCGCCTTCTCGATGCTCATGGCGTTGAGTTGTCCCATGGAGACTCCACCCACCGTTACTGCGCGGCTGATGGCGTTGAGCCGTTCCCCGTGACATTCTGGGCAGGGACGCTGACTGAGATATGCCGTGAGCCGTTCCCGGACGGAGTCCTGTTCGGTCTCGATCATCCGGCGGTGCATGTTTTTGAGGATTCCCTCGAAGGGTTTGCTCCAGCGGTATTTCTTCCGGTGCATATAGTAGTCGAATTCCAGCGGTACTTCGCCGGTCCCGTAGAGCAGAATGTGCTGAACGTCCCCGGGGAGGTCCCGGAAGGGCGTTGTGAACATGTCGGGGCAGTTCAGTTGTTCCGAGAGTTTACGGAGCAGGAGGTTGTAGTACATGATGAGATGCCGCGGCCCCCGCCGCCATCCGGGAATGGCTCCTTTGCTGATGGAGAGCGAGGGATCCGGGACCACTTTCATGGGGTCCATGTACTGTTCCACGCCAAGGCCGTTGCAGACCGGGCAGGCTCCGTAGGGTGCATTGAAGGAGAAATTCCGGGGCTGGAGTTCTCCGCTTGAAACGTGGCAGTTGGGACAGGCCAGTTTTTCGCTGAAGGTCTCCTCGGCGAACTCCGCCTCCTCCCCCTGAAGCAGGACGATGAGCAGGCCGTCTCCGCAGCGCAGGGCGGTCTCCACGGAATCATTGAGGCGGGAACGATCCGTTTTGCCGGTGACGACCCGGTCCACCACCGCTTCGATGTGGTGGCGGAGGGTCTTGCCCAGTTTCGGCGTGTCGGTGTCGATGGTGACGATCTCGCCATCCACCCGCGCCCGGACGAATCCGTCGTTGCGGAGTTTCTCGAAGATCTCCCGATGCTCGCCCTTGCGTCCATCCACAAGGGGAGCAAGAAGGGTCATGCGGCTCCCCGGTTTCAGAGCCATCAGACGGTCGGTGATCGCCTGCGCCGACTGGCCCTTCAGCGGTCTGCCGCACTTCGGACAGTGTGGCAGACCCACGTTGGCGTAGAGCAACCGAAGATAGTCATAGATCTCCGTGACCGTGGCGACTGTGCTTCGGGGAGTTCCGCCTGCGGTGCGCTGTTCGATGGCGATGGCGGGGGAGAGCCCTTCGATATGGTCCAGTTTCGGCTTTTGGAGCCGGTCGAGGAACTGGCGGGCGTAAGCGGAAAGGCTCTCCACGTAGCGCCGCTGCCCCTCGGCATAGATGGTGTCGAAGGCGAGAGAGGACTTCCCCGAACCCGAAAGCCCGGTGATCACCACCAGCTGATTGCGGGGGATGGTGACGTCGATGTGTTTGAGGTTGTGCTGTGCAGCGCCTCGGATAACGATGTTTTCAAGCATGACGTACTCGCTTCTTTCAGGATCGGCGGCCGCGGGCGGGGGCGGGTTCCGGGGCCGCTACAAAAAAGGCCCCGCGCAAGGCGGGGCCGGATCGAACGTTCCTGTCAATTGCGGAGCTCGCCGTAAGGACGGATCTCCCATGATGCCGGAGAGTTCTGCGGGATGGAACTGTATCCCAACCGCTCCCGTTCTGTGCATCCGGAGGCGAATGCCAAGATGACTCCCGCCCCGAAGATGACCCAGAACGCCGTTCTCATTTGAACAGGGTTGCGAAAAGGTTGTACTCCTGCATCTCCAGAATCTGGAGAAGGACCGTCACCGCCAGGGCGACCACCGTGATCGTGAGGATCGTGGAAATATACTTGGACATGATAGATGCTCCTGTCAGTTGTAGAATTCGCACCGGACCAGATCCCCGACCTTGACGGCAGGAGTCTCCGACGTGATGTTGGCGGTGGAGACGTTGTCTCCCACCTCATTGAGGACCAGACGGGCGATGGTGCGGCTATTCTTGCCGCTGCCGCGGTAGATCAGCACGTTCATCCCCTTGGAGATCCGGGGATTGACGGCGACGAAACCTTTGCCCATCGGCTGATGGACGACGGTGTCGGTACCGAGATCAATGGCTACGTAACCATAGTTGGCATTGACCTTGATGATCCGGCCAACCAGGGCGGCCCGGGCCTCCTTGGAACCGTTCTCCCACGGGATGGGATCGGCATTGGCATCGATGCCGAGTTTCTCTTTGTAAATCTTGGCATCCTGTTTCTTCTGGGCGATGGCGGTGTTCAGTTTCGTACTGTCGGAGGCGTTCTGCGCGAAGGCCTGCCGCAGGGCTTCATTTTCCTGACGGACCTTGACGAGTTCGTTTCTGAGATCGTAGGAGGTGGCCCGGAGACGATCCACGGCTTCGGCGATATTGCGTGCTCCATCCTCATACTGGGAGCCGAAAGAGACCGGGACTTCCACCATGACGGCGATGTCCTTCAGCTTGCCTTCGTAGAAGTAGTTGCGGGAGCGGATCGCATTGACGGCGTTATCAGCGGGAACGAACGCATTGACATCTCCCGCAACGAGGGATTCCGCAGAGATCTCTGCGCCGAGATCGGATTTCACCAGAGAAATCATCTGCTTGAAGTTGCGATCCCGGAGCTGCAGCGCGGAGTTGAAGGCCTTGACGACCTTGGCGGCGTTGCTTTCAGCAGAATCCACCTTGCGGAGGTCATCCTCGGAGACCCCGGTCAAGTCCGACTTGAGGGCGACTCCGGCGAGGGTCGCCACCAGTTTGTTGCGGTTTGCGGCGACTTTCCGGACCTGATCCTGGTACTTCGCCAGAGATTTGTCCAGCGTGGAGTAACTGAAGGGGGAGAGATCTCCGACGGTGAGAGATTTTGCGTAATCGCTGCCGCTGTTGTGATCCAGTTCGGAGGAACTGCGATTGATGGCGGACGCCATCTTGTTCCAGCCGCTGGCAAGTTCACTGCGCTTGGCAAAGAGAAGATACCCTGCCGTCACGCTTACTGCGGCCAGCAGCAGGATCAGCACGCTCAACACCAGATTCTTGGTCTTCATTTTGGATTTGCTCCGATTGTTGTCTTTATATGATGAATATTTCTCTTTGTCTTACTTGACCGCAACGTTCTGGATCGGACGGAGGATCACGCGGTCGCCGACCCGAATGTCGGTACATCCGGCGGGGATCCGGCCAACGGATTCCGTGCCATCGACCTTTTCCAGTTTCAGGCTGGTGAGATATTCGGGGTTTTGGGGGAGTTCGCCCCGGACGATGATGATCTCGTTGCCGACGGCGAGGCCGACGTTGACCACGTTGGGTTTCGCTCCTTTTGCGAGCCGCTGGGTGACCGTGGTGTCGCTGCCTGCGTCGATGGTGACGATGCCGTACTGCTCATCCACGCGGGAGACCTTGGCTTCCAAAGCCGCCTTCGCCTCGCGGGAACCGGCGGTCCAGGGAGTCTTGGGATCGGCGAGAACGGGGGCCTCCTGCAACGCCTGCTTAAAGCCGGCGATCTGACGTTCTCGGTCGGAGAGCGTCTTGCGGAGACCGGCGATCTGAGTTTTCTGTTCCTCATCCTGCGCGGAGAGTTTCTGTTTTTCCGCCCGGGCCTGATCCAGCATCTTGGCCAAATGCTCATGGGCGGACTGATACTTGGCCACGGAGGAGAGCAACTGCTGGGAGGAACTCTTGTATCCGTTTTCGGAGAGATCAAAGGACCTGAGTTCGGTGTTGACGGCGATGCTCTTCAGGGCTTTTTCGTAGGCCCTGCGGCGATTGGCGAGTTCGCCGATGGCCCTGAAGAAGGGCTCCAGCGCATCGCTCTCTCCCCGGGTCAGTTTCCCGGTATCAAGCGTGTAGCCCAGACCCTTGGCCAGAACGGCCGCATTGGCATAGGAACGGTCGCGGTTTTCAAAAACGGTATTGACTTCGCGGGTCATCTCATCCACGGCCGCGCTGTCGTTGACTTTGCTGAGGGTGGAGGCATCGGCGAACTTGCTGATCCCCGCCTTTGCGGCGACGGCTGCGGCCGCCTGCGCCAGAACGTCGCGGCTCTTGGCGTAAGCCCGGCTCTGCGCCTGAAGTTTCATCAGATGGCGGTCCATCTGCGCGTATTTCTCATGCTGGAGATTGCGGACGGAGAGGCTCTCCGCATATTCGGTGCCGCTGCCCTTGTCCATTTCCGCCGAGCCGCGGTTGATGGCGGAAGCCAATTTCTTCCATCCCTGAACGAAATCACTCTTCTTCGCGAAGAAGACGGAGGAGAACACCAGTCCTGCAATGGCAAGGACCATGACGACCACGCTCAAAACGTTTTTTTTCATCTGCTGACACCCCTGGAGTTTTTTATTTCAAAACAAACGCGTATGAAAACAGCATTTTACAATACACTCACTAAAACTAACACCATCTTGCTGAATTGTCAAATCAAAATGCCGGAAAAATTCAAAAAAACAGATGCTTTTCCGCTTTTGGATGTTTTCTGCTCACAAAAAGCGCGCGGGGATCCTCAAACGTCCCCCGAATATGCCCCTTGCGTCAGACGGCTTCCGGTCCGGAACGGTAGCCGAGGGAGTTCAGTTTCCGGACGGCCTCGGAGATCAGTTCATCGGGGGTGCTGGCTCCTGCACTCAGGCCGATCCTGCTGATCCCCAGCAACGCATCCTCCGGCAGTTCTGCGATGGTCTCGATCAGCAGGGCCTTCGCCCTCATGCGTTCGGCGGCTTCCCGGAGCCGGTTTGCATTGGAACTGTGCGTGGAGCCGATGATCAGCACGAGTTCCGCCTTTGCCGCCGTTTCCTCGATGGCCTTCTGCCGCTGGAGCGAGGCGTTGCAGACTCCTCCAGGAAGGCGGAGGTCCGGGAAACGCATCTTCAACTCCTGCGCGATGCGTTCCGCTTCGTGATAGCTCAGTGTGGTCTGGGTCAGCAGCAGCGGATGCCGGAGTTCCGGCAGCGTCCGGATCTCTTCGGCGGAAGAGATGACGAAGGTCCGGCCTGCATTGGAATGGGCCACGACTCCGGCGGTTTCGTGGTGGGATCGGTGGCCGAAGATCACAAGGTCGTCCTCTCCGGAGAGTTCGGCGGCGGCCCTGTGGAGGCGTTTTACCAGCGGACAGGTGGCGTCGATCACGTGGAGGTGCCTTGCTTCGGCCCGGCGGAACAGCTCCTCGCCGACTCCATGGGCGCCGAAGAGCAGGACCGCGCCCTCCGGGACCTCCTCCGGAGACTGGACGAAGACCGCGCCTTTACGAAGCATTTCTCCGCTGACAAACCGGTTGTGGACCAGTTCGTAGAGCACGTAGATGGGGGCGGAATATTCGTTCAGCGCCCTTTCAAAGGCATCCAGCGCTCCCTTGACGCCCCGGCAAAATCCCCGGGGCGAGGCGAGAAGCAGTTTTTTGTCGTTGGGAGCGTTGGTGAAATGCGGCATAACGTCCTCCGGGGTCGCTCATGCGCTAAATATAGCCTTCCCCGGCGGCAGTTTCAAGAGGAGATGGGAGATTTGCCTCGTGTTCCGGTTGAAAAAAAGGGCGAAGTGGTGTATATTACTTGCGGATATTGGATCGGAAAACCCCGGAGGAAGAAAGCATGTCCGGTTTTGAATTTCAGCGCGACACCGTCGCAAAAGGAAGCGCTCTGCGGAGAGTTCTGCTCTTCTGCGTGATCGGAGTCCTGACCTGCGGCGGATTGTGGTTGCTGGCTCCCTCCGGAGGCCAGACCGGAAAGACGACTCCGGTCGCGGCGGAAAAATCTGCGGGCAAGGGCGCGGATCAGAAGGATCCGGAAGCGCTTCTTCCCGGAGATGGAACCCCCAATGGAAACGCCTCCGGAGATCGGCAGTTGCCCGTTGCGGAAGGGGAAAAGCCCGCCGCAGGTGATGGAGCCGCCGATGAGACCGCCAAAGATTCCGGAGAGGAGACCGCTTCGGAGCAGGCTCCGGAAGGTGCGGAAAAGGCGGATGGAAAGTCCGCGGCCGGCGCCACTGCGATCCCGGAGAAGGACAAGCCCTGGATCGGAGACGTTCCCGCGGCGGAGGATGCTCCCCGCGTTCCCCCGGATAAGCCGGACGCCGCTTCCGCCGGGGTCGGATCGGCCGGTACACCGGAGCCTTACTCCGCATCCTGGAGAGCGCAGGCCGGAACGCTGACCCGGGGGAACTGGAAACTGGTCTCCGGCAAGGAGCCCTCCAATGCGGAAATGGTGACCCACACGGTGGTTTCGGGGGACAGTTTGAGCAAGTTGGCCGTGAAGTATCATTGTGCGGCCGACGTTATCCAGCTCTCCAATGGGCTGAAGAGTGACCGCATCCGCGTCGGAATGAAACTGAAGGTCCTGCCTGGACCGTGGCTGGTGGAAGTGAACAAATCCGCCCGGATGTTGAGCGTGTTTCGAATGCACGGAGGAAAGAAACAGCTGTTTCTCGCCTTCGACGTCGGGATCGGCCGGTTGGGGAAGACTCCGGCGGCGGATTTTGTCATCTGTGCCCGGTTGCGGCATCCCGTGTGGTACGCTCCGGACGGGAGTGTTTTTCCCTACGGGGATGCCGGAAATCCCCTCGGGGATTACTTCCTGAAACTGGCGGTTTCCGGAAAGAACGGGCGTCCGCTTCGTGGATTCGGGATCCACGGCACCCGCGACGAGGCCGGCGTGACCCGTTCAAGGAGCAACGGCTGCATCCGGATGCGGAACCGGGACGTGGAACGGCTCTACCAGCTTCTGCCGGTGGGAACGCCGGTTCGGATCGTGGAGTGATCCGGCAGGGGCAGGAGAATGATTTCGGTCAGGAATGGACCCTCGCGCGGAAGGCCGTCGGCGAGGTCCGGGATCAAGGAAATACAGGAAAAACATCATGGCTGAACCCCAACTGGATTTTGAAAAGACCATCGCCGCGTTGGAGAAGAAGATCGGCGAGTTGAAGAAACTCTCCTCCGCAGAACTGACTCCGGAGATCGAATCCCTCACCGCCCGCGTGGCCGGAATGCGCAACGAGATGTACCAGAAACTCTCCGCTTGGCAGCGGGTCCAACTC
This sequence comes from Lentisphaeria bacterium UBA1784, assembly GCA_002315455.1. GTDB lineage: Bacteria > Verrucomicrobiota > Lentisphaeria > Victivallales > Victivallaceae > UBA1784. Next base: position 2,899 of record DCGG01000068.1, on the reverse strand, counting down.
TCCCGCCACCCGGACCGGCCCTATACGTTAGACTATATAGGGATGCTTTTTACCGATTTCATGGAACTTGCCGGCGACCGCCGTTTCCGGGATGACAAGGCTGTGGTCGGCGGTTTCGCCAGGTTCCGGGGCAAGCCGGTGATGGTCATCGGTATCCAGAAGGGCCGGGATATGAAAAGCAACCTCTTTCGCAATTTCGGTTGGCCCAATCCCGAAGGATACCGCAAGGCCATGCGCCTCATGCGTCTCGCGGAAAAAGCCGGCGTGCCGATCATTACCTTCATTGATACTCCCGGAGCCTATCCCGGCATCTCCAGCGAGGAGCGCCACGTGGGCGAGGCCATTGCGGTCAACCTCCGGGATATGTTCTCGCTGACGGTGCCGGTGGTCTCGGTCATCATCGGGGAGGGCGGCAGCGGCGGAGCCATCGGATTGGGCGTGGGCAACCGGGTCCTGATCATGGAGAACGCCTACTATTCAGTCATCACGCCGGAAGGGTGCGCCGCCATCCTCTGGAAAGACAAGAAATTCGCACAGACCGCATCGGAAGCCCTTCAGTTGACGGCGGATCGTCTGCTCGCTTTGGGGGTGGTGGATGCCGTGATCCCGGAACCGCTGGGCGGTGCGCATAATGATCCGGCGGCCGCGGCGGCCGCGGTCGGCACCGCGATCGGCGAGAGTTTGAACGCCTTAGCCCGCAGCACGCCGGAGAAGTTGAAGGTGCAGCGCTATCAGAAGTTCCGCAAGATGGGGGATTTCGAAGAGCGGAGCATCGCGGAGACGGTGGCCACCGCGGGATCTGCCATTGCTGCGGAGAAGCCTGTTGAAGAGGATGCCGCGGCAAAGGATGCAAAGTGACATGCCGGACCTGCTCGTCAGAAAAGCTCTCCTGACGGACGTGGATGTGATCCACGCTCTGCTGGAGCGCTATGCGGCAGAAGGCGTGGTCCTCCGCCGGGATAAAAAGGATATCGAAGAACGGCTGGAAAACTTCCGAGTGGCGGAGGAGAACGGCCGCTTTCTCGGATGCGGTGCCGCCCGGCACCATGGCGGCGGACTCTATGAGGTGCGTTCCCTCGTGATCTCTCCGGAGGCGCAGGGTAGAGGCGTCGGGCGGGCGTTGGTGGAGAAGATGATCTCCGACTTGGAGTCCGGTCCTTCCGGCTGGCGGCTCTTTACGCTGACGACGACGCCGGCGTTTTTTCAGCGTCTGGGGTTTCGGCGGGTGTCGATCGACTGCTTCCCCGAGAAGATCTGGAGCGACTGCCACTGCTGTCCGAAAAAGGACCGGTGCGATGAGGTGCCGCTGGTCTTTCAACGGGGATGAGCCCGCCGCGAGAGGCTTGTCCAGGGCTGAAAACGGAGTGTTTTTCTCAAAAAACCCTGAATTTTGATGAAAAAACACGAAAATGGGGTTGCAAAAGCGAAAAGAGCGGTTATATTAAACGCATGTCTCGCGGGTTTTACCTCGTGGGCAGCGACAGAGATGCTCGGGTGGCGGAACTGGCAGACGCGTATGGTTGAGGTCCATATGGAGCAATCCTTGGGGGTTCAAGTCCCCCCCCGAGTACCATAGATTTCGCTGGTAGTAAAATGTGGCAAGTGCCTACATAGCTCAGTCGGTAGAGCACATCCTTGGTAAGGATGAGGTCTCCGGTTCAAGTCCGGATGTAGGCTCCATTTTTCAGAACACTAACATCAACAGAAACAAACGATCCAACAGGAGGCACAAATGGCTAAGGAAAAATTCGAAAGAACCAAGCCGCATGTCAACATTGGTACCATCGGTCACGTGGACCACGGCAAGACTACCTTGACCGCGGCCATCACTATGGTCATGACGAAGAAGTTCGGCGGTGAAGCTCGTCGTTACGACGAAATCGATAACGCTCCCGAAGAGAAGGAGCGTGGAATCACCATCAATACTTCTCACGTCGAGTATCAGAGCGAAAAGCGTCACTATGCTCACGTTGACT
>DCGG01000068.1:0-907 GCA_002315455.1 Lentisphaeria bacterium UBA1784 | reverse complement strand
CCGGACACGCCGACTACATCAAGAATATGATCACCGGTGCCGCCCAGATGGACGGCGCGATCCTCGTGATCGCCGCCACCGATGGTCCCATGGCTCAGACCTATGAGCACGTTCTGCTGGCCCGTCAGGTGGGTGTGCCCGCCATCGTGGTCTTCATGAACAAGGTCGATCAGTTGGACGATCCCGAACTTCTCGACCTGGTCGAGATGGAGATTCGCGAGCTGCTCAACAAGTATGATTTCCCCGGCGACGACACCCCGATCATCAAGGGGTCCGCGCTGAAGGCCGTCGAGGCCGAGGGCGATCCTGCCAATCCCGATTGCAAGTGCATCCTCGACCTGATGGATGCGGTCGACAGCTTCGTTCCCGAACCCAAGCGCGACATCGATCTTCCCTTCCTGATGCCCATTGAGGACGTCTTCTCCATTGAAGGCCGCGGCACCGTGGTGACCGGCCGTGTGGAGCGCGGAATCGTCAAGATCGGCGATGAAGTCGAGATTGTCGGTATCAAACCGACCACCAAGACCACCATCACCGGCGTTGAGATGTTCCGGAAGATTTTGGATCAGGGTCAGGCTGGCGATAACATCGGTTGCTTGCTCCGCGGCACCAAGAAGGAAGAAGTCTCCCGTGGTCAGGTTCTGGCCAAGCCGGGCAGCGTCACTCCTCACACCAAGTTCAAGGGCGAAATCTACGTTCTGAGCAAGGAAGAGGGTGGTCGTCACAAGGCGTTCTTCTCCAACTATCGTCCCCAGTTCTACTTCCGTACCACTGACGTGACCGGTATCATCAACCTGCCCGAAGGCGTTGAGATGTGCATGCCCGGCGATAACGTCGACATGAACGTTGAGCTGATCACCCCCATCGCCATTGAGAACGGTCTGCGTTTCGCTATCCGTGAGGGTGG
>DCGG01000020.1 GCA_002315455.1 Lentisphaeria bacterium UBA1784 | reverse complement strand
TTGAGGAACTCTCCAAGCACGAGGGGACCCTCCTCAAGATCTTTGTTTCCGCCGGTGAGGAGGTGAAGGTGGGTGCTCCCGTGGCCGTGATCGGTCAGCCCGGGGAGAAGTTTGACATGCCTGCCGGCGCCGCCGATGCGGCTCCTGCCGCCGCTCCCGCCGAGGCCCCCAAGGCCGAGGCCGAGGCTCCTGCCGCAGCCGCCGCTCCCGTTGCGGCACCTGCCACCGTTGCCGCGGAAGGGAACTGCTTTGCGTCTCCCCGCGCCCGGAAACTCGCCGGAGAAGCCGGGATCGACTTCCACGATGCGGTTCCCACCGGTCCTGAAGGCCGGATCATTGAGCGCGATGTGAAGACCCTGCTCGCCTCCGGTGCCGCTCCCAAGGCCGCCGCAGAGGCGCCTGTTGCGGCCGCGGTCTCCGCCGCCGCTCCGGCTGCGTCCGCCGCTGCCGAGTACGAGGACCAGCCCATCAGCCGGCTCCGGAAGGTCATCGCCGAGAACATGCACGGCTCTCTTGCCACCATGGCCCAGCTGACTCTCAACCGGGTCTTTGACGCCACCGCCATCATGAACCTGCGGAAGGCCATGAAGGCGGCGGAGGGATTCGGTCTGGAGAAAGTCACCCTCAACGACTTCGTGGTCTACGCGGTTGCCAAGACGTTGCCCCAGTTTCCCGACATCAACGCCAATTTCATCAATGACAAGATGCGCCGCTTCACCCACGCGCAGGTCGCCGTGGCGGTGGACACTCCCAAGGGGCTCTTCACCCCCGTGCTGAAGAACACCGACCAGATGACTCTGCTGGAGATTTCCCAGGCGGTGAAGGCGCAGGCCGCCAAGTGCAAGGAAGGGACCATCACTCCCGCGGAGATGTCCGGCGGCAGTTTCACCATCAGCAATCTGGGCAACTTGGGCATCGAGAGTTTCACGCCCATCATCAATCCGCCCCAGACCGCCATCCTCGGTGTCTGCGGATTGACCCTCCGTCCCCGGATGAAGGATGATGGCTCCGTCGAATACTATCAGGCGATGGGCCTCTCTCTCACCTTCGACCACCGGGTGGTGGACGGCGCTCCTGCCGCGCGCTTCCTGAAGGCCGTGGCGGACAATCTGGAAAACATCACGCTGCTTCTCGCGAAGTAACGGTAAAAGAATGGAGCAAGGAAAAATGGTTTATGATCTCCTGATCATCGGCGGCGGTCCGGCGGGATACCGGGCTGCGGAGCGCGCCGGACACAAGAAGATGTCCGTGGTGCTCTTCGAGGAGCGTTCGCTCGGCGGTGTCTGCCTCAACGAGGGTTGCATGCCCACCAAGACGCTGCTCTACTCCGCGAAGCTTTACGACTACGCCAAGGGCGGAGCCCACAAGTACGGAGTGGATGCCTCCAACGCCACCATCGACCACGCCGCCGTGGTGGCGCGGAAGGACAAAGTGGTGAAGATGCTGGTCTCCGGCGTAGCCGCCCAGATGAAGGGAGCCAAGGTGGAGGTGGTCTCCGCTTCCGCCAAGTTCACCGGCAAGAGCGCCGAGGGCTTCACTGTGGAAGCCGCCGGCAAGAGTTACACCGGCAAGAAAGTGATTATCGCCTCCGGTTCCACGGCGGCGGTCCCCCCGATCCCCGGACTGAAGGATGCGGTGGCGGCGGGCATCGCCCTGACCAACCGTGAGATCCTCGCGCTGAAAGAGGCTCCCAAGAGCCTGATTGTGCTGGGCGGCGGAGTGATCGGTCTGGAGATGGCCTCCTACTTCAACTCCATCGGCACCGAGGTGACGGTGGTGGAGATGATGGATAAAATCGGCGGTCCCACGGATACCGAGATGTGCAAGTACCTGCAGGAACTCTACACCCAGAAGGGCGTGAAGTTCCTGCTTTCCACCAAGGCTGTTTCCGTCAACGGCAACAAACTGGGGATCGAGAATGCCTCCGGCAAGTCCGAACTCTCTGCGGACAAGATCTTGGTGGCGGTGGGACGGCGCGCCAATACCGCCGCTCTCAACTGCGATGCCATCAACCTTTACACCGAGCGGGGAGCCATCCCCACCGACGACCATATGCGCACCAACATTCCCGGCGTCTATGCCGTGGGCGATGTGAACGGCAAGTCCATGCTGGCGCACACCGCCTACCGGGAGGCCGAAGTGGCGGTGAACGTGATCGCCGGTGAGGAGGACCGCATGAGTTACTCCGCCATCCCCTCGGTGATCTACACCAATCCGGAACTGGCCAGCGTGGGCGAGACCGAAGAGACCGCCAAGGCGAAGGGTCTGAAGTTCCGCGTGGTGAAACTTCCCCTGACCTTCGCCGGGCGGTACATCGCCGAGAACGAGGGCGGCAAGGGCTTCATGAAGATGATCTTGGACGAGAATGACATCCTCATCGGTGCGGCCATCGCGGGCAATCCGGGCAGTGAAATGATCTTCGGCATGGCGATCGCGGTGGAGAAGCATCTCTCCTGCAAGGCGCTCTCCAAGGTCGTGTTCCCCCACCCGACGGTGGGCGAGATCTTCCGTGAAGCGGTGATTTCCCAGATCTGAGCATAAAACGGTATTAAGACCATTCAACCATTCAACCATAAATAAAGGATTGAAATCATGCCGAAATGTCAATTTATTGACCCGAAGGCGGTGCGCAAGGCCGGCAAAGTCGAACTTGGCAGCATCGAGATGAACCAGTACAAGAAGAGTTTGGCCGACGAGAAGAAAGTCTACAGCAAGGCAGATCTGCTGGGTATCTACAAGGATATGCAGTTCATCCGCGAGTTCGAGACCATGCTGTTCAGCGTCCGGACCGCCAAGCACTACAACGGCGTGGATTACCTCTACACCGGTCCGGCTCACCTCTACACCGGTCAGGAAGCGCAGGCCGTCGGTATGGCCTACACCCTGGACAAGAACGACGTGATTTTCGGCAGTCACCGGAGCCACGGCGAAGTGCTGGCCAAGGGCTTCAACGCCATCAAGAATCTCTCCGAGAAGGAACTGATGGACGTGATGAAGAACTTCTTCGGCGGCGCTCTTCTGAAGGTCGTCGAGAAGCACAACAAGAGCGGCAAAGTCCGGGATCTGGCTCTGGACTTCCTGCTCTACGGATTCATGGCGGAACTCTTCGGCCGTGAGAACGGATTCACCCGCGGCCTCGGCAACTCCATGCACGTGTTCTTCCTGCCCTTCGGCATCTATCCGAACAACGCGATCGTGGGCGGTTCCGCCGGCATCTCCGCCGGTGCGGCCCTCTACAAGAAGGTCAACAAGAAGCCCGGTCTGGTGGTCTGCAACGTGGGCGACGGCTCCATGGGCCGCGGTCCGGTCTGGGAAGCGCTGAACTTCGCCTCCATGGACCAGTACTTCCAGCTGTGGGAGAAGGATTACAAGGGCGGTCTGCCGCTGATCTTCCACTGCATCAACAACGGCTACGGCATGGGCGGCCAGACCCGCGGCGAGACCATGGCCTACGACATCGCGGCCCGGATTGGTTCCGGCGTCCGTCCGGATGCTCTCCATGCGGAGCGCGTTGACGGATACAATCCGCTGGCGGTCATCGATGCCTTCCGCCGCAAGCGCGAGATTATCGAGAAGCATCAGGGACCGGTCCTTCTTGAGACCGTCACCTACCGCTACGTCGGCCACAGCGCCACCGACAG
>DCGG01000008.1:2059-13030 GCA_002315455.1 Lentisphaeria bacterium UBA1784 | reverse complement strand
CCCGTAGTTCACACAGAGCGAGGAGAGCAGGATCAGCAGGTAACTCCAGTTGAAGTATCCGTAGAAAACCAACGATGCCAGCAGCAGAAAACAGCGGGCGGCAGGAAGGTTGCGTTTCAGCAAAAAATAGTATCCGCCCGCCGTGACCGGCAGGAAGCAGAAGATGAAAACGTAGGAGCAGAACAGCATATTACCGGACCCTCCAGACCATTGAGGCAACAGGATTCGACGAGAGTTCTTTGAAACGGGGGAACCATTCCCCGGTCATCTTCCGGATGGCGTCGCTGCCGGCCCGGACCCGGAGGGGATCGGCAACGTATTTCCGGGCGGTCATGCCGGCGAGGATCCGGGTGGTGACGGCAGGGGAAAAGTGGGTCAGATCCCGGTAGTTATCCAGTTGGCAGATGATATCGGGGTCGCTCTGGAAATCATGCAGCCTCACGTTGGAACACAAGGCGATCTTCTCTGCGATCTTTATCCGGGCGTCCAGATACTCCTCCAGCATGCCGCAATCCTGAAGAACGGTCCAGAAAAAGATGCTGTAAGGCGGGAAGAACACGTCAACCTGAATCTCCGGACACTTTTTCGCCGGGTCCAGCACCAGACTTTCGACCAGCGGCACGGTGTCGGGACGGACGGAGATCAAATATTCGATCTTGCACCGAAGCGAATTCTCCAACACTTCCCGGGAGAACGTGAAACGCCAGAGTTTGTCACCGAACATCATGTCGAAATCTTTTTCCAATTCCGCCCCCTTGGTCCCGGCCGGAGCGAGATTGCTCACGATGACGTTGAACGCGGCCCCAAAAGAATCCGTAGAGAGGAAATACTCCCACGAGAAGGGCCGGTCATAAAGGTATTGCCGGCTGCGCCAGTGACCATTTCCCGGGCCTTTGCAGAAAGCCCAGACGTCCAACCCGAGCAGGATCCGCTTCAGAGGCTTCCGCCGCTCCGTCAGCAGCAGCCGGATGATCCGGCCCACATCGTCCCCGGTCATGCCGGAGGCCACCGCCTTCACGGACCGGCAGCGGAAAGAACGGTCGATCTCGCTGATCCGGAAGTTCTTGCACATGGAAGAACCGATCAGGACGGTATCATAGGGAACGTGCCGCAAAACTCCGGGGATGGACGCATAGGCATCCGTATAGACCTGTTTCCACCCGAGCGCACGGTGAAAGCAGATGTAGGGGTCCAACACGAAAACGAAGGTGCCCCATACAAGAAAGATCCCGAAGAAAGCCAGTATCAGCGCGCGGACCCACTTGGCGGAGGGCCGCGGGAAGAAGATCTGTTCCATCAGGGGGAATACCCATGGAACGCGTTCCCGCAGAATTGCTTCGATCTTCCGGAAAAGGGGGCAGATTTTCTGCCACAGGGATCCAGTCTCGTTTGCAGGCATTTCCGGGGAGCGCTTCCGTTGATCGTTTTCTTTTCCGCGATTTCCATAAACTCCGGCCCACCGGCCCGAGTTTCATAATATACATGACGGAACGGCGCAAATCAAGTTCCGCACGACGAAAATCGGCGGTAAATCACAGGGACGAAGGCGGGGAAGCAGACGGCGTCGGCTCCGTGCAGAATTCTTCATTTCCCACTTGAAAAAAAAACAAATGGCAGTAGATTATGCAGACGCCAATGGAGAATCACTGAACTTGGGAGTTTCTCTGATAATGAACGTAAGTTTGCACGTTTTGCTTCTCTCGCTGGTACTCTTTACCGGCGTGATCCTGAACCGCTTTTCCAAGTTCCTGAAGATGCCGATCCTGCTCTGCTTCCTCGCCGTCGGGACCATCTGCGGGAAACACGGACTTGACCTTTTCCCGCTCGTTAAGATGGCCAACGTCCGGATTTTCGGAGAGATCGCCCTTTGTTTCATCATGTTCACCGGCGGATTGCAGACGTCGTTCAGGGCCATCCGGAGCGTCTTCGTCACCGGGACCATCCTCTCCACGGCAGGAGTGATGCTCACCTCCCTGCTGGCAGGCACCTTCGCGTACATCTTTTCCAACAACATGGCGATTTTTTACTCCCCGACCTTCTCCATGTGCATCCTGGCCGGAGCCGTGATGTCCTCGACCGATTCCGCCGCCGTCTTTGCGATCCTGCGAGGGCAGGGGATGGCCATCAAACCGAAACTGCAGAACCTTCTGGAATATGAATCCGGCAGCAACGATCCTGCGGCGTTTCTGCTGACGTCCATCATGCTCAGCGTGGTCGTCTCTGAAAAGACCTTCAGCCTGCTGGGGATCACCTGGCACGTCATCTCCGGGATCGTCTGGGGACTCGGCGCGGGAGGAGTCATCGGATTTCTGGTGGGGATCATGGGACAATGGCTCTACAACTGGGTCCAGTCCTTTCTGGAATACAACGGCCTCCGCATGGTCATCGCCGTCGCCATCGTGCTCTTCTGCTATGGTATCACGGACGCCGTATTCCATGCGAACATCCTGATGGCAAGCTACGCCGCCGGGGTCACCATGGGCAACATCCGGTTCAACTTCAAGCAGATCTTCATCCGGATCCACGACGGGCTCTCCTGGCTGATGCAGATCATGCTCTTCACCTTCCTCGGGTATTTCTTCGACTACCACATGCTCCTCAGCTTCAGAAACATGCTCGGAGCCCTGCTGCTCTCGCTGTTTCTGATGTTCGTTGCCCGGCCCCTCGTCGTCACGTTCTGCATGATCGGGAGCCCCTTCTCCATGAGGGAACGGATCTTCACCGGATGGGTGGGCATCCGGGGGTCGGCGCCGATCATGCTGGCCGCCATGGTGGTGGCGCTCCTCCCTGCAGATCTGGGAGTCCCGAAATCGAATTTCTTCTACCTGATCTTCACCGTCGTGCTCTTCTCTATCCTTCTGCAGGGGTCCTCCATCATGTGGGTGGCGAAAAAACTGGACCTCATGGAGCCCTGCAAACAGCAGCCGGAATCCCTGCTGAACTACGACGAACGCGCAGACGGTACGGAAATGCATGCATTCACTATTTCGGAAAGTAATCCCCTGATCGGGCAGAACCTTTTTGAAAGCGATCTGCACCGTTCTCCCTGCATCCTGTTGATGGTCCGGCGGGGCCGGAAAACGATTCCGCAGACGCCGGACCTGTGCCTGCAGGAAGGGGACGTTCTGAACTTCCTCGGCCATCAGAACGCCATGAGGGAACTGCACGGGAAATATTTCTTCGACGAGGAATATACCAGTTCTCCAACCCTCCGGCAGATGTGGGACGACTTCCTGAAGAAGAGCGTGAGTTCCGTCCGCCGGTCCTCCCGCAGGAAGCATCGCTGCTGACGGCCTCCGGCAAGGCGCTCCGCTCCGGGCGGAATCAGGCAGTCCGGCGGGTGTTCCTCCGGCAGCCGGTAAGATTCTCCAGCCAGGTGCACCTGCAGTAGAACCAGTACGCGCCCCCCGACCATAAAAACGGCCTTGCTCCGGGGACGCATCCATCCCCTGCGGGCAAAGCCGTTTTCCCGTCCGGGAAGATAAGGATCACTTCATCATTCCGGCCACGTCAGCCTCCGCCGTGGTGATCCCGGCGAGTCCGAACTTCTCCACGAGGAGTTTCGCGACCTTCGGGGAGAGGAACGCCGGCAGCGTCGGCCCCAGCCGGATCTGCCGGAACCCCAGATGAAGCAGCGCCAGAAGCACCGCCACCGCCTTCTGTTCGTACCACGCGATATCGAAGGAGAGCGGCAGCTGGTTCACGTCCTCCAGATGGAACACCTCCTTGAGTTTCAGGGCGATCAGCGCGAGGCTGTAACAGTCGTTGCACTGTCCGGCATCGAGGACCCGGGGGATGCCGTCGATATTTCCCAGATTCAGTTTGTTGTACTTGTACTTGGCGCATCCGGCGGTGAGGATGACGGTGTCCGGGGGGAGCGCTTCGGCGACCTCCGTGTAGTATCTGCGCGTCGGATGCCGTCCGTCACAGCCGCCCATCACGATGAACCGGCGGATCTTCCCGGCCTTCACGGCCTCCGCGATCCGGTCAGTCAGTTCAAAGAGCTGCGCATGGGCGAATCCGCCCACCAGTTCGCCCGACTCCAGTTCCGCGGGCGGCCGGGAACGCTTCGCCAAAGCGATCAGCGCGGAGAAGTCCTTCGGACGGTCTCCGGCGCGGTCGGGGATGTGGGGGATCCCGGGATATCCCGCCATGCCGGTGGTGAAGATGCGTTCCCGGTAACTCTCTTTCACCGGGATGATGCAATTGGTAGTCATCAGGATCGGACCGTTGAAGGAGGTGAACTCCCGATCCTGCAGATACCAAGCGTTGCCGTAGTTTCCATAGAGGTGCGGAAACTTTTTCAGTTTCGGATAATAGTGCGCAGGAAGCATTTCCCCGTGGGTATAGACGTCGATACCGGAATCCGCGGTCTGCTCCAGCAGTTCCTGCAGATCCCGCAGGTCGTGCCCGGAGACGAGGATGCCGGGCCGTTTGCCGACGCCGGTCCTGACACGGGTGATCCGGGGCGCCCCGTAGGTCTCGCTGTTGGCGGAATCCAGCAGGGCCATGGCCTTCACGGCAACGCCGCCGCACTCCAGCAGAAGGTTGAGAAGTTCCTCCACGGAGAGTTTCCGGGTCGTTGCGGCGAGGGCTTTGAAGAGGAACCCGTAGATGCTGTCGTCCTCGTAATGGAGCATCGCCGCATGGTCCGTGTAGGCGGAGATCCCCTTCAGTCCGTAGGTGAGAAATTCCCGCAGACTGCGGACGTCCTCATCCTCGCAGGAGAGCACGCCGAGGGGCGCGGTGGCCCGGGTTTCGCCGGTCAGCGCTTTGGCTTCGGCGATTCGGGTCCTGATCCGCTCGGGATCGAAGTTGGCGTTGGTGATGGTCATGAAGAGAGACTGCGCCGTGAAAATTCCCAGTTTCCGGTCCGGTTTTCCGGTCAGTGCAAGGATTTTCAGGGCCTGGATCAACTCATCCATAAGGTTGGCGGTCTCGGGCTTTTTCCCGCAGACGCCGGAGAGATTGCATCCGGTGTTGCGGCAGGTCTCCTGACATTGGAAGCAGAACATCCTGTTGTCCATACTTTCCCTCCTTTTCTCCCGGCGATTGGACGTTTCCGGGGAATGACGTCTCCCCTATCAATATAGTACGACGGCCCCTCTTTTCAAGATGGCGGTCCTGAAAAAAAAGGGGCGGGCGAAAAGGGTGGGAGGAGGCCGCTGAAAGAGGCCGGATGGATCAGAACTCCAGATAGCCGACGTCCCAGGCCGCAAGCGAGGGGATGACGACCCGGGTCCCGGCCCCTCCCCGCTCCAGCGGAAGTTCCACGGGGGCGGAGGCGGGGACGATCCATTTGGCGCTTCTGACCGAAACCGGAACGTTCCGCAACAGCAGAGCGATGGAGTTCTGCGGACCGATGGTGGGGTTAAGCACCGTCACGCTGCGGAGCGTCCCCTTCCCGGCGATCCGGGGGATCAGCATCAACTGGCGGGGTTCAGCAGTCAATACCGGGAGGGTCCCGTGGGAGACCCAATCGGCGATGCGATTCAGCAGGATGACCCGGCTGGTGGGCAGAAAACGCACGTTGAAACCGCTCACGAAGGCGACCCGCGTCCCGTCCGGACGGGTGTAGAGGAGCGCTCCGGCGCCGAAATCCCGGTCATCCTTGTCCCGGTATCGGGTCAGCACCTGAAACTCCGGGGAATCCGCGTGCCGGAAGCGGTAGGTTTTCTCCCCGAACGACCGGAACTTCAAGCCGCCGATCCCCGCGCAGAGGGGGTGTTCCATATTGACGTCAAGCGCGGCATCCGTCATCAGTTCCGCACCGACGTTCCCGATGAGGCCGTCCAAGCCCCGCTTCTGCAGTTCCGCGACGGCGGCGCCGCAGAGGATGAGATCGCCCGTCAGATACTTCCGCAGGTCCCCGGGAGAACTCTTCTGCACGCATTCTGCCGCGAAGCCGACGGGCCAATCGTCGGTGTAGGCTCCGCCGCCGGGACGGGAGGCGGTACGGCGCCCGGAATATTTCTGAATGGTCCGGAAAACTTCACTCCGCCAGATCCGCGTTCCGTGTTGAAGTCCGATGCGGGTCTCCGGAACGTGTTCGTTCATCTGCGGCTCCTTTCCTTTTCAGACCTGCGGAGCTTCTGCCATGCCGGCCGCCGCCGTCAGAATGATGACTGCGGCGAAAAACAGTTTGTTCAGCATCGGGAATCCATTTTTTGAAACAAAACCCCTTTGTGCACCTTAATATAATTCTCCCGGACAACATTTGCAAATCAGCGGATTTGTGCTACATTTATACCACGCACAGGCAGAAAATACAACACTCCGGACATCAGGAAACGTTCATGCGGTTCGCTTTCGCTCTCTATCGGTACTTCCCCCACGGCGGCCTCCAATGCGACATGATGCGCATGGCGCAGGAGGCTCTCCGGCGCGGCCATGAGGTGACCGTTTTTGCCCATCAGTGGCGCGGGCCCCAGCCGGAACCGGGGCTTCGCGTCCGGTTCCTGCCCGTCCGCGGATGGAGCAACCACGCGAAAATGGCCTCTTTCGGCCGGGCGTTCGCCTCCGCAGTGAAGGCGCAGGGGCCCTTCGACGCCGTGGTGACCTTCAACCGCCTGCCCGGAGGCGACCTCTACTTCGCCGCGGACAACTGCCTCGCCGCGGAATGGCGCGAGACCCATCCCCGGTGGATGCTTCACCTGATCCCCCGCTACCGCTCCTTCCTGAAGCAGGAGGAGGCTGTCTGTCTGGACCCGAAGTGCCGGATCATGACCATCACGCCCCGTCAGAAAACCCAATATCAGCAGGCTTATGCCATCCCGGACGACCGCTTCTGCGCGCTGCCTCCGGGAATGAACCCCGCATGCCGCCGTCCGGCCAATGCGCCGGACGTCCGCAAGGCGATCCGGGACAGCCTCCGGCTCACGGAGACGGACCTCATGTTGCTTCAGGTTGGCTCCGACTTCCGCAGAAAGGGGGCAGACCGCACGATCCGCGCAGCGGCCTCCCTGCCGGAAGCGTTGCGGTCCCGGGTGAAGGTCTTTCTCGTGGGCAACTGTTCTCCCTGCGGATGCGACAGACTCGCGGCGTCGCTGGGGCTCGCGGATCAGGTGGTATTCCTGGGCGGGCGCAACGACGTTCCCGCGCTGCTGCTGGGAGCGGACCTGATGATCCACCCCGCCCGCAGCGAATCGGCGGGGAGCGTGCTGATCGAAGGCCTCGCCGCCGGTCTGCCGGTGATTGCCAGCGGACTCTGCGGATTCGCAAACTACGTCGCGGAGGCCGATCCCGCTCTCGTCACTCCGGAACCCTTCGTCCAGAAGGATCTCGACCTCGCCGTGAAAAACGCCCTGAATCGCTTGTCCGAACTGAAACAGCGCACCTGCGAATACGGCGCGCAGGCGGATTTTTACCGCCGGGCGGAGGCCGCCGTCTCCCTCATGGAGGAGTGCGGCAGAGAGGGGGCCGCCCCCGCATAACCGCCTTCATCAGGAGAAAAGAATATGAAGAAACTGTTCGCTCTCGCGTGGATGTTTCTCTCCGGATCGCTGTTCGCCGAAGATTACGTTTGCGAAGTCACGCCCAACAAACCGGACTGCCGCTTCTGCTGCGGGGAGACCTTCACAGTCCGGGCGCATCTCACCAAATCCGGAGTTCCCGTCACCGAGGGGAAACTCCGCTGCGTCGTGAAGTGGGAGGGCAAGATCATTGACACCCGGGAGTTCGACCTTGCCGCCCGTCCCGGAGAGGCGGCGGAAATCAATTTCACGGGGACCAAGCCCGGCTGGGTACTCTTCAGCTTCTTCGTCGTGGACCGGAAGGGCAAGGTCGTCCCCAAGCCCGTCAGGCGGGTCCTGCAGTTCACCAAGCCGGACGTGGTCGCCGAGATCGGTGCCATGTTCGACGGGGAACGGATCGCCACGCAGGTTCCCTGCCCCGCCGACTTCGATGCCTACTGGCGGGAACTCGCCGCCAAGGTCCGGAATGCGCCAATGGCCGCCGAACTCAAGGAACTTCCCTGCAAAACCCCCGGCGTGAAACTCTATGCCTGTCTGATTAAGTGCAGGGACGGAGTCAACACTTCCGGATACCTCGCCATCCCGGAAAACGCCAAGCCGGGTTCGCTCCCGGTCGTGATCAGTTTCCAGAGCCTCACCAACAGCGACACCGAACCGGATGGCTCCATCAGCGCCGCCAAGTCCGGAGCGCTCGGATTTTCTCCCACGTGGCACGGATTTCCGGTGATGCAGCCAAAGAATTTCTACGCGACCCGGTGCAAAAGGCTCTATCCCCGGCGGCGGGGAGCAGACGACCGGGAAACGTGGACCTTCCGCAGCGTCTATCTCCGGGTCCTGCGGACGCTCGCCTTCGCCAAGAGCCGCCCGGAGTGGAACGGCAAAGACCTCGTGGTCCGCGGCGGCAGCCTCGGCGGCGCCCAGTCCATCGTCGCGGCGGCGCTGGATGACGGCGTCACGCTGGCGGTCATTCAGGTGCCCTGCTACTGCGAGTTCAACGGCTCGCTGAGCGGCCGCAAGAACGCCAATCCCTTCCAGACGGGAGACCTGAAGACCAACAACATCAACCGGGAACTCTCCCCCGCCGAAGCCCGGAGCATGGTGTATTACGACATGGCGAACTTCACCCGGCTCATCCGCTGCGAATGCTACTTCGCCACCGGGTTCGCCGACGAACTCTGCCCGCCCAGCAACGTCTTCGCCGTCTATAACAACGTGCCGGAAGGGGTGAAAAAAAACGTCTTCACCAACCCCATGAGCGGACACTACGGCACCACCAGAGACCTTCAGGGCGAGAAGCGGCTGCAGAAGTTCTTCGACGGCGTCAAAGTCCAGCGCTACACCGCCGAATAAGAGCCGCCTGCCGCCGCGGGAACGGGCGGTCCGGCAGGTCGCGCCGGCAGCGCATCACAGGAGAAAGTCAGCGCTTCTGCAGTTTCAGCGTCACGCTGGAACGCTTCTGAAAGAGTTCCCGGGAGTAGTAGGCGTCCCGGGTGGACTGGCTCCCGAACCACGCGAAATTCACGTCGTTGTCAAGCAGAAATTCCGGGTGCTCCACGTCTCCAGCCGTCTCCGCGACGGCGCAGGGGAAGTAGCGGTTTCCGTCGCCGTCCCGGACCTCCGCAAAGCAGATGCCGATGCCGCCCATGCCGTGATACTCATAACGGATCTGATCGGGCATCCCCGGGATCCCGGCGAAGTTCGCGTACTCGTAGAGGGCGCCCCCCGAGGGCAACTTGAAACTCCCGCGCTTCACCACCTCCTGCCACCCCGCCTCCGTGTGGACGGAGATTCTGACGTAGGGAACGCCGTAGTGATCCGGCAGGCAATAGCGCGTCCTCACAAGGGAACGCACGGGAAGCAGACCGATCCGCTCCTTCAGTTTGGCAAGGAGTTCCGGTTTGCGCTTTGCAAAGAGGTTCGGCAGGATCCCCGGACGGTTGGCGTCCCACTCCGCCGCAAGGGTGTCCAGCAGGGTCTCCACGCTTGCATAAACGGCCTGCGCCCTCTCCGTAAGCACCGGCGAATACCCCAGATCGACGGCATCCTGAAAGATGGCGTTGAGCCGGTATCCGATGCGGATCTCCTCCAGCGCACAGCGGACGTCCAGCCAAATGCGCCGGCCGGTCTCCGTAGCGATCCTGTCCCTGACAAGTTCCCAGAGTCTGATCAGCGAATCATTGGCGTACTCTCCCGGCAGGTCCCGCCCCAGGAATCCGCGGGCGAAAAGCGAAGCATCCGCGAGTTCGCCGAAGTGCCGCAGAAATCCTCTGGCCGCCGCCGCTTTCATGGTCTCGCAGAGGACCGGGTCATCCGTCCCGAAAAGGGAGCGGCAGGAACCGGAAAAAGCCTCGTCGAAGGAGGCTCCATTCAGCATCCGGCCCACGGTGCAGAAGAGCGGATAGGAGCGGTAGAGGAAGGTGTCGCTCTTCTCCCAGCTGGTGACGAGAAATCCGAGCCCTTTCCGTTTTTCCGCATAGTGCAGATAGGAGGGGGCATTGGAGAGTGGCCGGTCCGCCGGAGCGAAAACGGTGTCGAAGCCCAGTTCCGCATTGACTTCGGCACGGTCTTCCACGCCCTGATCCAGCAGATGCCCGTGGTAGAAACGCACATCGTTCTGATACTGCCAGTCCACCATGACCACGTCCCGGGGGACCTCCGCCATGAAGTGCGGATAGAACTCAAACATGTCGGACCACATCATCATGCGCTTGCCGCACCCGGCAAGGATCTCCCGGACGCGTTTGACGTGTCCAATGAAAGCGCGCTCCTCGTCCTCGAGGGAGTGCATCTTCGCCCGGCAGCGGGGGCAGAGGTTGAAGTTCCAGAACTCGTCCAGTCCGGCGTGGAACCACTGGGACGGAAAAAGGGACGCCACCTCCGTGAGATACTTGGCGAGGAAGAGGTAGAAGTCCGGGTGATTGATGCAGAAGGCGTTTTTGACCGAGGGGTTACCGAAGCGGTCGGACATCCCCTCCTGCACCTCGGAGAGGTCAGCGAGTTCCGGATGGCGCAGGAAGCGCTCCGCATGCCCGAGCGTGGCGACGCAGGGAAAGAGTTCGATCCCTTTGGTTTCGCCGTAGCGGACCAGTTCCCGGATCTCCTCCCCGGAGTACGCTTCTCCGGGCGCGGGCCAGGGATAGGATGCCGTGCGCACCCGGTCCTCCAGATAGAGCATCAGAGCATTGTAACCGTTGTCCGCGAGGAGGTCGATGAACCCTTTGATGAAATCCATCGTCTCCATCTGCCGTGCGAGGTCCAGCTGGACCGCCTTCAACTTGAAATTCTGCATTGTATTTCCCCGGGGAAAGAGGTTCCGTGATAACGTTTCATACCAAGGGCATACTATATCCACGGAAAGGGTCGTTTTCAATGTATGAAAGCAACTATTTGCGGTTTGATCCGATCTTTTTCCGGAAATTCCGCATAAGATCTGCTCCCAGGGATGGCGGCGGGCTGTCTGTAGGGTACCTCGAAAAATTCATTCCGGCAGCTTGCGGCC
>DCGG01000008.1:0-1931 GCA_002315455.1 Lentisphaeria bacterium UBA1784 | reverse complement strand
TTTGAATTTTTAGAGGTACCCTGTATTCATCCAGCGCCTTCTGGGCGCACTGCTTCAGAAACTTCGCGTCTCCGGGAGCAAGCCCCTTGGGTTCGTAGGTGACGTCGCTCACGGGACGCCGGAAGAGGAACCCGAACCACACGCAGGCCTGCATATAGTGCCCCCGGACGTTCAGGTGGATCGTGTCGATGAAGAACTTTTTATCCTTGCTCCTGGGCCAGCGGGCGGAACCCACGACGTCCCCGTTCTCCGGAAGCGGGACCTCCTTCTTGCCGATGGCGGCCTCCAGTTCTTTGGTGATGAGGGGGAACTGCTTCGGATGTCCGGCCCGGGTCAGCTGAACGCAATAGCCCACCGGGACCACTCGGAACCCATTGGCCTGCGCCAGTTTCCGGTAACAATCCGCCAGACGCCGGTACATCTCGTTCTGATCGCATCCGATGCGATTCACGAGATAGGGACTTCCGGCGTTGTAGCTCCACGTCTCCTGAACGACGATTTCCGCACCGGGATCGTGCTTGCGGATGATGGCGATCAGCCGGTCCGCCCATGGCTGGTAGGTCTTCCAGTCCGGGCTTCGCAGACTGTGTTGCTGGATGGCGATGACGTCCCACTTCCGGTCCAGAAGTTCCGGCAGGGAATGTTTCCCCTTGTAGGGGCGGTGAGAAGGATCTTTCACCGATTTCTCATACTCCTTGACGTGCTTCTCAAGAGAACAACTGCCGATCATCGCCGTTTCCAACGTGAGTTTGCAGCCCGGGACCTCCGATGCGATCTTGGGAAGGAAGGTCTTCACGCTCTCGGAGAAACTGTTCCCGATGAGCAGGACCCGCAAAGGACGGTCCGCTCCGGGGTTGGAGGCGAACTCCGCCCGCACCGGGAACGCGATGCCCGCAATGACGAAACCGACCAGCAGCAGAAGAATTCGTTTCATGTTACCGACCTCCTCGCGTTTTACTTTTCCCACGCCGTGTTACCGAAGAGTCCATCCTCGAAGAAGATGGATCTCGCTCCGCCCTCCTCGGTGAGGCAACGCACCATCTCCTCGATCCGCTGCAGATGGTCCGGCAGGTAGTTCGGGTAGCAGGGGAAGGTGTACTGCTCGTGGGAGGCGATCCCGAAGATCTCGTTGCCGCTGATCTGCGCCCGTTTTTCGGCGGCGAGATAACGGCCGTGGATCTGATCCATGGGGACGAGGTTGGCACATCCGAGGCTGCCGCCGAAGAAAAAGACTCCGAGGGTTGGATCGTAGAAGGCATAATGTTTCTGAAGGAAACTCTTCTCCTCCTGAAATCCGTAGTGCATCTCCAGCGCTTCGTTTGGGATCGTCCGGTCTGCCCCGCTGCAGGAAGCCTTCTGCACGGCGTCCATGTTGCTGCCCTTCATGCGGTCGGCGAGGCTGGGTCCGCCCATGACCCGGGGACGGAAGGTGGTGATGTAGTAGCGCACACCCCGCCGGATCAGTTCGGCAGCGACGGCGGGATGAACGTTGGCCCAGTGGCTGTTGACGGGGGGATGGAAGCAGTTTTTCCCGGCGAAACGCTCGATCTCCCGCTGAACGAGGTCCCAGTCGCGCCCCACCTCCTCGGCGGAGGCCTCCAAATACGCGCGGTCTGGGAACTCCCCGTAGCTGTGGAAGGAGAACTTCAGCCAATCGGAGTTGTCCTCAAACTCCGACTTCCAGAGGTCCGGTACGTCGGAGAGAGTGGTTTTGCCATCGTGGTCGTTTCGGTAGAAGGCGTTGAGCGTGACCTTCCAGTCATACTTTTCGTGGATCTTCTTCAGCCCCGCGAGGTAGAAGTGGTCGAAGGCGTGCTTCGGGCGCTCCCTTGCGAGGTCGGTGAAGAGGAAACTGTGATCGTCGATGTAACTGTTGAAGCGGCGGAAGGAGCCTTTGTCCCAGACCAGCACCAGTTCCTGTGAATACTTTC
>DCGG01000003.1 GCA_002315455.1 Lentisphaeria bacterium UBA1784 | reverse complement strand
CCCTCGCCGCTTGCAATTCCTTGCTGCGCGTTCGGCGGCGACCGCCTCGCATTCCGTCCGCGATCACGGCGTAAAACGACAAAAGACCCGCATCCAAATATGGGTGCGGGTCCTGTTTTTTCTGTGTTTCCGATGGACTACGGAATCAGTTTGAAGGCTTTGATCAGATCCGCCACCTGCTCGTCAGTAATGGGCTTCATGCCGCCCAGTCCGCGGGCATCGATGGTAGCCTTGGCGCTGTACTCCGCCACCTCCATCCGGTCGAAGGACTCCAGAAGCGTCCGGCCGGCGGAGATGATGCAGTCGTTCTCAATGATGATGACGGGATACCGCTGGGAGAGCACGCTGGTGACCTTCTCCGGCGAACGGTAGTGCGCGCCGAAGGGAAACACCGGCACTTCCCGCAGCAGAATGTAACTCTCCGGAATGACCCGGGGATCGAACTTCGCATGGCTGGCGGCATATCCCATGAGACAGGGAGGCTCCGCGATCAGCAGGCTGTTCACGTCGGGCTGAGCGGCGAAAACCTCCTTGAAAAGCCACACCGCGCGGCTGAGCCGTTTGCCCGCCTCGTAGTGCTTGCCCCGGACCAGCACAAGGTCCTCCGCGCACAGGCCGCCGCGGTCCACGCCGAAGGGCGTGATGAGGAAACTGTCCTCATCCAGCCGGGCGGCAAGAGTGCCCTCGGTGCTGGTGAAGAGTTTCTGCCGGTAGGCCCGGCGGATCAGATTGGCCATCTGGTAGCGCAGTTCCCGCTCCTGACTGGAGTGGTAGTCCATGGGTACCGGGCGGAACTGGTTGTTCCGGTCGATGCGGCTGAACTCCAGTTCGGTCTCGTCCAGATAGTGGGGCTTGCCCAGCTGAATGGCGCAGTTGATGAGCCGCGCGCAGAAGTCCAGAGTTTCAAACCGCTGGAACGCCTGCAAAAGCGTGGCTCCGGCGGTGCAGGCACCGTGATTTTCCAGCAGGATGGTGCTGTGTCCTTCGGCGAAGGCCGCCGCGACGTTCTTGCCCAGGGCTTCGCTGCCGGGGACTTCGTAGGGCGCATAGCCCACGGTCCCGCAGATCAGTTTGCTGGTGGGGTGAACGTTGGTATTGGGAATCTGTCCCGCGATGCTGAAAGAGACCAGCGCCGGCGGATGCGCGTGCAGGATCGCCTTCACGTCGGGACGGATCTTGTAGAGCGCCCGGTGGAAGGGGAATTCGCTGGAGGGTTTGTGCCGTCCGATAATGGTGCCGTCAGCCTTGACGCAGACGATGTCCTCGCGGCGCAGGGATCCCTTGTCGATGCCGCCGGGACTGATCCACATGTCGCCGTCGTCGTCGAGGATGGAGAGGTTTCCGCCGCTGGTCGTGGTCATGCCGTATCCGTAGATACGCTCCATGATCTCCACGATCTGGTCACTGGGATGAATGTAATCGATGCGATCCATTTTCTCTTTTACTCCGTGGTTGTCTGTCACATAATATACACCCTTCCCGGGGAAAATAAAAGAAAAAAAGCGTATTTTCTCTTGCTTTTCGGTGAAAAAAGTCCGGGGCATCCGGTTGCTCCAAGGTCAGTTGCGTGGTATATTAAGGGGACGAAAGCACAAAAAAGATCCCGAGGCACCGCGCCTCCGCAGAAAGGAGTTCCCCCCCATGGACCCGCAGAAACTGGAACGTTACGCAGACCTGATCGTGAAATCCGGCATCGCCCCCCAGCCCGGACAGGGCGTCCTCATCATCGCCGGACTGGATCAGCCGGATTTCGTCCGGATGGTGGTGAAGAAGTGCTACGAGGCCGGCGCCGGCAAGGTGGTGGTGGACTGGAGCGACATGGAGGTCTCCCGCCTGCACCAGCTTCATCAGTCCGAGGAGGAACTCTCCAAGGTCGCACCCTGGGAAATGGCAAAACTCCAGTGGCGCGTGGACACCCTCCCTGCCCTGCTTTGGCTGGATTCCGACGATCCCGACGGAATGGAGGGCATTGATCAGGGCAAACGTGCCCGGGCACAGATGGCCCGCTATCCCCTCATCAAACCCCTCCGGGACGCCATGGAGAACAAGCACCAGTGGTGCATCGCCGGCGTTCCCGGCATCAAGTGGGCGCAGAAGGTCTTCCCCGGCATCTCGGCAGAGGAGGCGGTGGAAAAACTTTGGAACGCCATCCTTTCCGCCGCCCGGGCGGAGGGCGATCCTCTCGCCAACTGGAAGGAGCACAACGAAAACGTCCACCGGCGCTGCGATACTTTGAACCAATACCGGTTCACGGCGCTGGAATACCATTCGGAGAACGGCACCGACTTCCGCGTTGGACTGATCCCGCAGGGGATCTTCGCGGGAGCCAGCGAGACCGATCTCAGCGGTCGGGTCTTCAATCCCAACATCCCCTCCGAGGAGGTCTTCACTTCGCCGATGCGCGGCGAAGCCGAGGGCGTTCTGGTGGCCACCAAACCTCTCTCCTGGCAGGGGTCCATGATCGAGGATTTCCGCATCCGCTTCGAGAAGGGACGCGCGGTGGAGGTCCGCGCGGCGAAAGGGCAGAAGGCGCTGGAAAAGATGATCTCAATGGACGAAGGCGCCGCCTTCCTCGGCGAATGTGCCCTGATCCCCTACGACTCCCCCATCAATAACACCGGAGTGCTCTTTTACAGCACCCTCTATGACGAGAACGCCAGTTGTCACGTGGCGCTGGGCCGCGGCTTCGACAACTGCATCGAACACTACGAAAAGTACTCTCAGGAGGAACTTCGCGCCATGGGCATCAACGACAGCATGATCCACGTGGACTTCATGATCGGGACCCGGGACCTGGACGTCACCGGCATCACCGCCGACGGGAAACGCGTCCCGATTTTCCGGAAGGGCGCGTGGTGCTTCTGAAGCGGAGCAGGCAGGGGACGCGATTCGGGATTTTTTCATCCCGGGCCCGGAAAATCCCCGGAAACAGGCTTTTTTTCCAAAAAAAAAGGAATTTTTCGCCGATTGCGCTTGATTTTCTGTGAAAACGATGATTCATTAGGGGGGGACAAGCTGTGCGGCAGTGTCCGCCCGCGGAAAAGGACGCCCTTTTTCTGCGAATAAGATTCAATGACGGAAGGAAAAATGAGGTACTACACCGAAGAACACGAGTGGGTTGAGATCAACGGAGACGAAGCGACCATCGGCATCTCTGAATACGCGGCCGACGAACTGGGGGAGATCACCTTCGTCGAACTGCCGGAAGAGGATGATGACTTCATCATCGGAGATCGGTTAGGCATGGTCGAGTCCGTGGCGAGTTCCCGCGACCTCTATGCCCCCATCAGCGGAACGGTGGTGGTCGTCAACGACGCTCTGGCCGATGAACCGGGCCTCATCAACGAAGCCGCCGAAAGCAAGGGCTGGCTCTGCAAATTGACCAATATCGACAGTTCGGAACTGGACGATATGATGGATGAGGATGCCTACCTCAACTACGTGGCGGAACTCTCCGGCGAGTGATCTTTTCCGGTCGTTTCCGCGATCCGGCTCCGTTCTCTGCGGACGAAACCGGAACACAAAGATAACCGGCAAGGCGTTTCTCCAAGAAGATCCGGGAGAAACGCCTTTTTGATGTGTTCCGGAACGCACACAGGCCCCGGACAACCTTTTTGAGAGGGATTATGCAACTTTCTTTTTGGAAAAAGTCTCTGTACTGCAGGATCGTCCAGACGGTGCTGTGCTTGTCGGCCGCCGCGCTGATCCTCTGCGCCGGCTGCCGTAGCGAAGTCCCGCCGCCGGAGCCGCCGTGGACACCCTCCAAACTGGAAAACGCCATGGGCGGTCCCGACCCCATCGAGAAGTTCAACCGCTGCATGTTCGCCGTCACCGACTTCGGAATGAACTACTTCGTTGATCCGCTGGGACGGGTCTATACCTCCATCTTCCCCCGGCCCTTCATCGAGAAATTCCACAACGTCTGCGTCAATCTGGAGTATCCCGGCCGGTGCTTCAGCTGCCTCGGCCGCGGCGAATGGGAGGGCGCCAGGGACGAGACCTACCGCTTCTTCATCAACCTCACGCTGGGCTTTGCCGGATTCTTCGACGTGGCGAAGGATAATTTCGGCATTTACGACACCGGCTCCGACTTCGGGCAGACGTTTGCCGCGTGGGGCTTCGGTCCCGGCTGCACTCTGATCCTGCCCTTCTCCCGCCACATCAACGTGCGGGACAACATCGGCCAGATCCTGGACATCGCCTTCGACCTCAAGACCTACATCCCCTTCGCGGGCATGAGCACCGCCCTCAACCGCATGGTCATCGCCCACCGCGCCTACGTGCAGGTGGTGGAAAACAGCAGCGATCCCTACAAAATGTTCCGGCTGATGGTCCTGACCCAGCGGGAACTGGAGATGCGGATGTGGTTCTACCGGACCTTCAAGAAGATGAAGGCCGCCGCTGTGGAGCAGGCGAAACTCCGCGCCGAAGGCAAGGAGATCAAGAAGGAGCCGCCGGCGGACCGCGTCCCCGAACGCCCCCCGTGGATGAAGGGCATGTGGGTGCCTTTGCACCGGTACTATCCCATCGATCCGGTGGTGGACTCCCTGCGGAACATCCGGTTCGCGGTCCAGCAGGACGACGACTACTGGTACTTCCGGCTGTCGGTCTTCAATCAGGACTTCGCCAAGATGCGGAAGGACTATGCGACCCCCATCCTCCCCGGCATGCCGAAGTTGGAGTACTGCTTCTGGCACGCCCCCGAACCGCAGGAGACCTCTCCCGATACCCCGAAACCGCCGGAACGTTTGGTCATCATCCTCACCGGCATCGGCGGATACGCTTCGGCAAATTCCCCCACCGCCCTTGCGGAGATCTTCAACAAGCGGGGCTTCTCCGCCGTCACCATGGACTGCCCCTTCGACTGGAAGTACATGCGCGCCATGGGCAACCACAACTTCCCCGGATACCTCCCTCTGGACGGCGCCCACATGCGCCTCGCCCTCACGGCGGTGCTGAAGCAGTTGCGCGAGAAGGGCGAGATCAAGAATCCGGAGATCACTCTTACCGGATACAGTTTCGGCGGTCTCCATACCCTGAAAGTCGCGGAACTGGAAACGCATGATCCCACCCTCGGCATCAAGCGCTACGTGGCAATCAATCCTCCCGTGGACCTGAAAAACGCCATCGCGTCCGCCGACAGTCTGGCCGCCGCCGGAAACGTTTGGACCCGACAGACGATCGTGGACAAAGCGGTGAACGCCGTCGGCACCCAACTGCTGACGCTGGCCAAAAGGTTGCCCCACTTCGACCCCAAGAAGGTCCTCGCCGCCGACCAGCCGGACTACTCCATTCAGGTGGAGAAGCAACTTGCCTACACCGCCGCAGGGCTTTTTCTGCGGCTGCCGCTGCAGAGTCTGCTCCTCACAGCAGCCAAGGAACGGGACATCGGCCTCAAGACCCCCTACTCCTGGTGGAAACGCAACAAGCTCTATGAGGAGATCGACGGCTACACCTTCAAGCGTTACGCCGAGGAACTGCTGGCCAAGGAGCATCCGGAGTTTTCCATCGCGGAACTCTATGCCCAGTCCGGCGTCCGCAGCATGGAGGCGACGCTGGCGAAACACCCAGACATCCGCATCCTCCACAACGTGGACGACTTCCTGCTCTCCGAACAGGACAAGCGCTATCTGGACAACGTCTATCATGATCGGCTCTTCTGGTTCTCCAACGGCGGACACCTGGGCAACCTCTACACGGTGGCCTTCCAGATCGTGCTTCTGAACTCCTGCGCCATCACGCCCTTCCCGCTGGAGGAGGAGTAGGCCCGGCTCCGGCGGTTCCGACAGGCGGGGCCGCGCTCGTTCCGCTCCCCCGGGAAGCACCTCTTCGGTTCAGCCTGAAACGCTCTCCGCAAAAATACGGGAAACCTCCCGGTAGTGATTCATTTTCGATCCATAAACCGCGAAAGATGGCAACTTTTTGAAAAAAAGAGTTGCAAATTCGCTCTTTTGCTGTATAGTTGATTCCGGCAATACCAACGTTCTTTTTCGGAATACAAGGAGAGTTCATCATGCTGGAAGTCACGTTTCCACGGCACGGCGCCGTGCTGAATCACAATCAGGGGAAAGAGACCGGGGACGCGCTGGAGATCACCGTCAGCGGTCTCTACGACGGCTCCGGCCGGGTCTCGATCAACGGCTTCGAGGCGGAGCGGGACGGTATGTCCTTCTGCGGCAAGGTTCGGCTTACGGAGAAGTTCAACACCATCGTCATCGTGGCGGACGATGAATTCGGCATCTCCACCAAGGAGGTGAAGGTGGTGTGGGACAAAGCCTCCTTCCGCCGGTACGAGTTCTTCGTCGATGACCACATCTTTTTCCTGCGGGATCTGGCACAGAACCGCCGGAAGTCCATCTTCGACCAGTTCTACCTCGGCTTCTGGAAGCAGATGCACGAGAAGTACGACCAGCACGTCTGCCTCAACTGTTTCTTCGAGGACTGCCACCACAAGGACTTCGACCTCTCCATGATGCCAGACTGCTACAAGGCGGAGTTTGAGGACAACGCCGACTGGCTCCGCCTCGCCTTCCACGCCCACGGGGAGTTCCCCGACCGCCCCTATCAGAACTGCACTCCCGACGTGCTGGCGAAAGACTACGATCAGGTAATGAACGAATTGCTCCGCTTCGCCGGGAAAGCCTACATCCCGGCGCCGGTGAGCCACTGGGCCATCGCCCGACCCGAATCCCTGAAGGTCCTCACCGACCGGGGAATGCGCGCCTGCTACGGGCAGTTCTGCGATCCCCGGACCGCCGTGGGCGATGCGGGCAGCTGCGCCGAGACCGTCTGCGACGTGGGATATTTCCGCAACGCCTCCGAGGCGCTCTACCTGCAGAAGAACCACCTGATGTACAACTTCCGCCACAACGTCTGCTTCCACACCGCCGAGTGCGTCTGCAACCTCTGCAGCAAGGAGGAGATTATCTCTGCCATGGAGGCCATGGTCAACGATCCGGTCCGGGAGGTGGGCAACATGATGAGCCACGAACAGTACACCTTCCCCGACTACTTCAACTACCAGCCGGACAACTTCGAGCGGTTGGAGACCGCCTGCCGCTTCCTCCACGAGAAGGGCTACAGAAGCGTATTCTTCCAGTACGGTTTCCTCGGGAACATGGCATGGGGCGACTGATCCCGCCCGCTGGCGGCAGAACTCCGCCGGGACCTCGGAGTTCACCTTTGACGAAAAGGAGCAGGCCATGCGCATCCGTACGCGGTTCCCAGCAGGTTCCGGGCGCTGGGTCTTCCCCGGATACGAACTGGATCTCCCGAAGAAATCCCTCCGGGACGCCATCGGCGCCGTCTTCGAGATTAGGGCGGACCCGCAAATCAAGGCCGGCGCGGAGTTCACCGCCATGCTGGCGGTGCTGAACACCGAGAAAGACCGGGGCAGGCAGATCTGGATGCGCTTCCCGCAGGTCTCGGACCAATGGGAAAAACGGATGGTGATGTTCGGCGGTTTTGTTCCGGAGGAAGCGGGACAACTCCGCATCGGCATGATCCCCAAGGCAGACGATTTCACCTTCTTCGTGCGGAACCTGCGGATCATCCGCGTCAAACCGAAGCCGGTCCCTGCTCGCTGAATCTCTCCCCGGGATACAAAAATCGCTCCGGAAGGACCATCCCCCCGGAGCACAAGTGCAGATCCGCAAGCGGAAACTCAATACTTTTTGTCGGCGTAGGCGACCCAGCCGCCCGCCTTCACCAGTTCCAGATCGAAGGAGCCGATGGTGAAATCGTAGGTTCTGGTCTTGCCGCCGCCGGTGACGGTGAAGGTCTTTTTCTCCAAATCCGTCACCAGTTCCGCATCCGTTCCCGCGAAAAGCCGGAACATCTCGTCGATCTTTTCCGCCGGAAGTTCCGCCGCAATCATGCCGCAGTTGTACATGTTCTGCCGGAAGATCCGGGCGAAGTTCTCCGCAATCACCAGATTGAAGCCGTTGCACTCCAGCACCCACGGCGCATGCTCCCGGGAGGAGCCGCAGCCGAAGTTGGCGCGGGTGACGATGACGCTTTTGCCCGCGAGATCGCGCTTGGAGTCGAAACCTTCGAGAATCAGATCCTCGAGGCAGTAGGGCTTCAGCGCCGCCTTGGTGGCCTCGGTGAGGTACTTGGCGGGAATGATCTCGTCGGTGTTGATGTCGGAACGGTCCAGAAACAGGATCTTGCCGTTGAATTCTTTCATCTTATCTCCCTCCCTTGAACAGGGGCGAATTGACGATGGTGCCGGCGACCGCCGTCGCCGCCGCCGTGGCAGGACTCATCAGGTGGACCATGCCGCCCTTGCCCATGCGTCCGTTGAAGTTCCGGTTGGTGGTGGAAGCACAGACCTCTCCCGGCGCGAGAACGCCGTTACTCATGCCGAGGCAGGCGCCGCAGGTGGGATTGGTGACGCAGCATCCGGCATCCATGAAGATCTGCATCAGACCTTCCGCCAGCGCCATCCTGAAGATGAGCGGCGTGGCAGGACTGACGATACACCGGACGCCTTCCGCGAGATGCTTGCCCTTCATCACCTGCGCCGCCACCCGGAGATCCTCGATGCGGCCGTTGGTACAGCTGCCGATATAGACCTGATCCACGCGGGTCCCGGCAAGTTCGCTGACCGCCTTGACCTGATCCGGCTTGTAGTTGACGGTGGCCACGGGGACAAGTTCCTCCGCCTTGATCCGGACGACCTTGCTGTACTGGGCATCGGCATCCGGCAGGAACCGGGAGTACTCCGCCAGCGCCGCCTCCCTGGAGGGGAACTCCTTTTGAATGAAGGGCCAGAGGTACTCCACCGTGGTCGCATCAGGATAGCAGATGCCGCAGGTGGCGCCAGCTTCCACCGCCATGTTGGAAAGCGTCATGCGCCCATCCATGCCGAGAGCGGCCACCGCGTCCCCGGCGAATTCAATCACCTGCCCGGTGGCTCCGTTGACGGTAAGATCGCGGATAATGCTCAGGATCAGATCCTTGGCATAGACGCCCTCCGGCAGTTTGCCGGTAACTTCCACCTTGATGGTCTTGGGATCGTGAAAGGCACAGACGCCCTTCAGAATGCCCACTTCGAGGTCGGTGGTACCCACACCCGCGGCAAAAGCACCGAAGGCACCGTGGGTACAGGTGTGGGAGTCGCCCATGATGATGGTCTGTCCGGGACGAACAAATCCCTTCTCGGGGAAGATGGCGTGACAGACGCCGTTGTCGCCGATGTCGAAAAAGTCCTTGATCCCGTGGCGCCGGACCCAGTCCCGCAGGGTCTTTCCCTGCACCGCGGTCTTGGAGTCCTTGGCGGGAGAAACGTGGTCGATCACCGCCTTGATGCGGGAGGCGTCAAAGACCCGGTCCCGCCCGGTGACCACCAGATCGTTGATGGCAATGGGGGTGGTGATCTCGTGGCAGAACACCCGGTCGAGGGAGAGGACCCGGATCTGAGGCTCCGGACGGTCTACCTCGTGGGCGTCGAAAATCTTTTGTGCAACAGTCCTGCCCATAGCGGCAGTCTCCTTGTCTTTGTTGAGTTTGTCTGAAGCGTGCCGGGAACGCGTTTCCGCGTCCCGAAAAAAAGGCGGCGAAGGGAACTCCTCCGCCGCCCGATTCCGAATCTTCGGTGTTGGCAGGAGCGCTTACTTGTCGTTCAGCGCCGCCACGCCGGGGAGGACCTTGCCTTCCAGAAATTCCAGAGAGGCGCCGCCACCGGTGGAGACGTGGGACATTTTGGGAGCAAGTCCGCTCTTGTTCACCGCCGCAACGCTGTCGCCGCCGCCGATGATGGAGACGCCGCCGTTGGCCTTGACCTTGGAGACGGCCTCGGCGACGCCGAGGGTACCCTTGCTGAAGGCTTCCATTTCGAAGCAGCCCATGGGACCGTTCCAGACGACGGTCTTGGCGTCTTTGAGGGCGTCGCTGAAGAGTTTGACGCTCTTGGGACCGATGTCGAGGCCCATCCANNCGCCGGTGGAGATGTGGGTCATCTTATCGGCAAAGCCGAGCTTCTCGACTGCCGCGGCAGAGTCGCCGCCGCCGACGATGGTCACGGCATCGCTTTCGGCCAGAGCCTGTGCCACGGCAATGGTGCCCTTGGCCAGGGTGGGGTTCTCAAACACGCCCATGGGGCCGTTCCATACCACGGTCTTGGCGCCCTTCACCGCATTGCTGTAGAGCGCGATGGTCTTGGGACCGATATCCAGCCCCATCCAGCCCTCGGGGATGTCTCCCTCGACGACCTTGGTGTTGGCTTCGGGGTCGAACTTGTCCGCGGCAATGTTGTCCACGGGGAGCAGGAACTTCACGCCCCGGCTCTTGGCCAGTTCGATCATTTCCCTGGCGTAGTCCAACTGATCGTCCTCGCAGAGGGAATTGCCGATCTTGAGGCCCTGCGCCTTCAGGAAGGTATAGGCCATGCCGCCGCCGATGATGAGGGTATCGACCTTGCCGAGGAGATTCTTCACCACCGCCAGTTTGTCCGAGACCTTGGCGCCGCCGAGAATGGCCACAAAGGGATGCACCGGATGTTCCACGGCGTTGCCGAGGAACTCGATCTCCTTCTCCATGAGGAAACCCGCCACGGAGGAGGAGATGTACTTGGTGATCACGGCCGTGGAGGCGTGGGCGCGGTGCGCGGTGCCGAAGGCATCGTTGCAGTAGATGTCGCCGTAGGAAGCCAACTTCTCGGCGAGGACTTTCTGCTGCTCCTTGAGGGCGGCCTTGCGGGCCTTGAAGTCCTCATCGGATTCGCCATCCTTCTGCTTGCACTTGGCCTGCTCTTCCTTGTGGTAGCGGGTATTCTCCAGCATGACGACGTCGCCGGCCTTCATGGAGGCAACGGCGGCGTCCGCCTGCGCGCAGTCCGCCACGAAGGTGATGGATTTGCCCAGCAGTTTGCCGAGGTAATCGGCAACGATCTTCATGGTGGTGTCGCCGGTGATGCCCTTCTCATCGGGACGGCCCATGTGGCTCATGAGGATCAAACTGCCGCCCTGCTCGAGGACGTATTTGATGCTGGGCAGAGCGCCCTGAATGCGGGTATCGTCCTTGATGACGCCTTCCTTGACGGGGACGTTGAAGTCCACGCGCATGATGACTTTCTTGCCTTTGAGATCGACGTCGCGAAGCGTTTTCTTATTCATTTCGCTGAGACTCCTGTCTGAATCGTGTTTCTGTCAAATAAAAAAGGGCGGACGGATTTGGCCCGCCGCCCTTTCGGTTCCTTTTAGAGGAAGCAATCCGGATGGATTACTTGGAGATGACCCGAGCCATTTCCAGAACCTTGTTGGAATAGCCCCACTCGTTGTCGTACCAGGCGCAGACCTTGACAAAGGTCTTGTCCAGCTGGATGCCGGCCTTGGCGTCGAAAATGGAGGTGCGGGAATCGTTCCGGAAGTCGGTGGAGACCACGGCTTCGTCGGTGTAGCCCAGGATGCCCTTCAGCTCGCCTTCGCTGGCGGCCTTCATGGCGGCGCAGATATCCTCATAGGAGCACTCGGTGTTCAGTTCGGCGACCAGATCGACGAAGGAGACGTCGCTGGTGGGAACGCGGACGGACATACCGGTGAGTTTGCCGTTCAGGGCGGGGAGG
Organism: Lentisphaeria bacterium UBA1784; assembly: GCA_002315455.1. Classification (GTDB taxonomy): domain Bacteria; phylum Verrucomicrobiota; class Lentisphaeria; order Victivallales; family Victivallaceae; genus UBA1784. The sequence continues at coordinate 86 of DCGG01000003.1, read as the reverse complement.
ACCTTGCCCACAGCCTTGGCAGCGCCGGTGCTGGAGGGGATCATGTTCTCGAGGATGCCCCGGCCGCCGCGCCAATCCTTCTTGGA
>DCGG01000146.1 GCA_002315455.1 Lentisphaeria bacterium UBA1784 | reverse complement strand
ACTGCGCCACCGGGTCGATGTAGGTGACCTTCGCATCGATGTGATATCCCGGACCGGCGTCGAACATCAGCTTGACTTCGGCGCCCATGGTGACCTGTCCGGCGATGGCGGTGGGCAGGAAGAACGTCATGTAGGCATCGGTGAGGTTGACCTCGTTCATGATCCGGCCGCCGTCGGAAACGACTTCGCCCTCGTGGGCCAGCAGATACTGGATCCGGCCGTCGTAACGGGCGGTCAGCGTACTGTCATCCAGCAGGGTCTGGATCCGGACGACTTCGGCCTTCTGCCTGGCCAGTTTGCCCTCGGCGGCAAGGAGAGCGGCCTTGGCGTGTTCCAGCGTGGCGACCGCGTTCAGATAGACCGTCTCCGCATCGTCGAAGGTCTTCTGACTGACGGCGCTGGTAGCCAGCAGCGTCTTCTGGCGGTTGTACTCCTTCTGGGCGCCGACGAAGGAACTTTCCTGCTTCTTCAGGTCGGCCTTGGCCATTTCCAGTTCGCCCTCTTTGACCTTGACTTCGGCCACGGCGGAGGCCTTTTCGGCCTCGAGGGTGCGGGTATCCATCTTGACCAGGGTGTCACCGGTCTTGACCAGACTGCCCTCCTTCACGAAGATCTTGTCGATGCGTCCGGAAAGGCGGTTGGAAATGTAGACTTCGGTAGCCTCGAGGCGGCCGTTTCCGCTGTAAAACTTGGGATAGCGCATCTCCTGCGTCCGCTTGTAATCGAAGTAGAAGTAGGTGGCCAATCCGATCCCGGCGGCCAGGATCACCAGTGCAATCAATGCTTTTTTCATGTTTCTTTCCTCTCTTTTCTGGGTGAATACCGTCTTTTCCGGATATTGAGGATAATATACCTTTCTTCCTTTTCATTGTCAAGACGTTCCGTAAAAAAAACAAAAGCCCATCTTTGACTTGCCATTGATTCCCCGAACTTCGGGGAAAAACTGCGCTCCCATCTTGAATTCCACCCTTGCGGGCCCTATATTATCCCCGGAAACGGAAACACAACCTGTATGCAAGGAGAGATCCCATGGACCTGATCCCCATCCCCTCCGGCCTGGAAACCGGATTTTTCGCCATGTCCCGGGGCGCGCTGGCCGACCTGCCGGAACTTCTGAAACTGGCCTTCCCCGGCAAAACTCCCTGGCTGATCGCCGACGAGAACACCTTTGCCGCCGCAGGAAAGCAGGCACAGGAACGTCTCCAAGCGGCAGGATCCTCCATCAGGCCCCCGAAGATATTCCCGAGAACGCCCAAACTCCACCCGGACTACCGCATCAGTCAGGAACTGGCGGCAAACATCACTCCCGACTGCGTTCCGGTGGTGGTCGGTTCCGGCGTGCTGAACGACCTGACCAAGTGCGCCGCCGGGATCGCCAAGGTGAAATACTGCTGCGTCGCCACCGCCGCCTCCGTGGACGGATACACCTCCTATGGCGGAGCCATGTCGGTGGACGGCATGAAAAAAACGGTCCCCTGCCCCGCGCCCTACGCCCTCCTCGCGGATATCGACGTGCTGGAGACCGCTCCCGCCGAAATGCTGGCCTCCGGCTACGCAGACCTGCTGACCAAGGTCCCCGCCGGCGCGGACTGGTGCATCTCCGACGCACTCGGACTGGAACCCATCGCCCCTGAAGTCTGGGATATGGTGCAGAAAGACCTGCGCCTCTGGGTCAGCGATCCCGGCGATCTGAATCACGTTTTCATGGGGCTTGCGGCCACCGGATACGCCATGCAGCGCTACCGGGATTCCCGGCCGGCATCCGGCGCAGAACACATGTTCAGCCACGTCTGGGAGATGGAGCACCTGCAGTATCGGGGCGAAGAGCCTTCCCACGGCTTCAAGGTGGGCATCGGCACCATTGCCGTGATCCAGTTGATGGAGTTCGTCATCGCCACGCCGGAGAAAGAGGCGCGCAAACTGGCCCGGCCCCTGCCCTCCCGGCGGGAGCGGGAAGCCCGGATTGCTGATCTGCTGGCGGCCGGATGTTACGGCGACAGCATCCCGGCGGTGGCGCTGGCGAAGTTTCAGGAGGGCGACGCTGCCCGGGAACGGCAGGAACTGATCTTCTCCAAGTGGGAGGAACTCCAGACCCACCTCAAAAAACAGCTTCTGCCGCTGCCCGAGGTGCTCCGGTTGCTGAAACTGGCGGGCGCCCCCACGGAGTACGCAGAGATCGGGCTCTCCCGGAAACAGTACCTCCACGGCCTGTTCACCGCCCAACTGATCCGCAAGCGCTACACCGTGCTGGACATGCTCTTCGAGACCGGTCTTCTGGACGTCGCGGCGGAACGGCTTCGCTGATCCTTTTGCCCCGGGGCGGTCCATAGTTCCCGGAGAACCGGGCAGGGCCGGTCTGCCGCCCCAAAACGCGGATACAAAAAAAACGTCCCTCCGAAAAGGAAGGACGGTTTGCAGTTTCTTCTACGGATGACGAAGATTCAGAGAAAGCACTCCTGTGCGATCTTGATCACGACCTTCACCACCGGCTTCGCGGGATCTCCGACTCCGGGCTGGTGCCCCTCCCCCGGCATCAGCAGCGCGAAATCCCCCACCGTCAGAGGCAGTTCGTTCCAACGCTCCGGCATCCGATTGAAGCCGATATCCTTCTCGTCATTGAAGGGCTTGACCTCCTCACCGTCCTCCACGGCTCCGCAGAGGATGGACTCCTCGCCAAGCAGCAGGAACTGGATATCCGCGAAACGTTTGTGATACTCCAGTTTCTCCGGATCGGAAACGTGGGGCTGATAACTCTGCACGCTGGCATAGACCAGATCGCCAATGATCTCGTGTTTCCCCAATTCCGGCTCATGCTCCCCGCACTTGCGGCAGAATTTCACGATCTTTCCCCAAACCTCGGGTGCCAGTTTGCTGTACTCCGCCAGATTTTCCAACCGGTCGTAAATCATGGAAACTTCTCCTATCCGTTATACGAAAAACAAGGGATGATCCCCTTCACTCCCGGTCTGTTTTCTCCCCCTGCACACATGACCGGATCCACAAACAATTGCATGGGAGATAAGATATCACGTCTTCCGCGATTTTACAATCCTGTCATGGAAATTTTTTTGTTTTTTATGGATATTTCGCCACTTTTCTCCCATCAATGCATAAAAAAGGCCCCGGCATATGCGCCGGAGCCTTTTCGATCCAATCGGATACGGGATCACTTCTGATGATAGACCGTATGGAGCAGATGATGGGCCTTCTCACTGCCCGGTTCACCAAGGTACTCCTTGTAGAGGGCCTGGATGTCCGGATTCTCATGGGAGAACCGAAGCTGCTTGCGCTCGTCTTCGGAGTAGATCCCCTTCATGCGCTTCTCCAGCAGGTCGCGATCGCCGTGGAGGAAGGGCTGGCCGCCGCCATTGATGCAGCCGCCGGGGCAGGCCATGATCTCGATGGCCTGGAAGCGGTTGGGCTCCTTGCGGACCATCTCCAACACCTTCCGAGCGTTGCCCAAACCGGAGCAGACCGCCACGTTGATGGTCTTTCCGGAAGCGATCTCCACCTTGGCTTCCTTGACGCCGTCCAGTCCGCGGACCGCGCGGAAGTTGATGGCATCGCCTTCCAGATTCTTGCCGTTGAGCATGAAGTACACGGAACGGCAGGCCGCTTCCAGCACACCGCCGGTGACGCCGAAGATGTCAGCCGCACCGGAGGACTGCCCCAGAGGACTGTCGTAGTCGCTCTCGGGAATGTTTGCCAGATTGATGCCGGCCTCGCGGAACATGCGGCAGAGTTCGCGGGTGGTGACCACGTAGTCCACGTCCCAGACGCCGTCGTGTTCGAATTCCGGACGGGCGGCCTCATATTTCTTCGCCTGGCAGGGCATCACGGAGACCACCACCAGATCCTCGGGCTTCACGCCGATCTTCTCGGCGTAGTAACTCTTGGCGATCGCACCGAACATCTGCTGCGGAGATTTGCAGCTGGAGGGGATGTGGAGCAGATCGGGGAAGTTGTGCTCGATGAAGTTGATCCAGCCCGGACAGCAGCTGGTCAGGATCGGCAGGTTCTTGCCGCTCTTGACGCGCTCGACGATCTCGTGGCCCTCCTCCATGATGGTGAGGTCGGCGGAGAAGTTGGTGTCGAACACCTTGCTGAAGCCCAAAGCCCGCAGTCCGGAGACCAGCTTGCCGGTGACCGGCACGCCGGGGGCGAATCCGAACTCCTGCCCCACCGCCACGCGCACCGCCGGAGCGGTCTGCACGATCACGGTCTTCTTGGGATCATTGAGGGCCTTCCACACGTCGCGGACGTAACTGATGCCGGTGATGGCGCCCACGGGGCAGGCGTTGACGCACTGTCCACAGAAGGTGCAGCTGGTGTCGGCGAGGGGCATCATGCCGGCGGTGCCGACTTTGGCTCCGAAGCCGCGGCCGTAGCCGGTAAGGGTACCCACGGTCTGCACCTTGTTGCACACCGTTTCGCAACGGCGGCACATGATGCACTTGGAGAGGTCCCGCATAATCGCCGCGCTGGAGTGATCCGGCTCGAAGGCGTTGCGGGCGCCCTTGAAGGGCACTTCGCGGACGCCGAACTCAGCGGCGAGTTTCCGCAGTTCGCAGTCCTGGTTCTTGGCGCAGGTCAGGCAGTTCTGCGGATGGTCGGAGAGCAGCAGTTCAAGGACGGTCCGGCGGGCTTTCAAAGCGCGCATGCTGTTGGTCTTGACCACCACGCCGTCCCGCTCGATGGGAGTGGCGCAGGCGGGAGCGAGGATTGGCCGAGGACGGATGCCTTCGGCTTCCACCAAGCAGATTCGGCAGGAGGCCGGCTTGTTGGCCACGCCGCAGCCCACGTCGGGGCAGTAGCAGAGCGTGGGAATATTGATGCCGATTTTCTTCGCCGCATCGAGGATCGTGGAGCCTTTCGGAACACTCACCTGAATGCCGTTGATCGTTACAGTGACTTGATCCATGGATAGACTCCTTACTTCTTGATGATGGCTTTCTTCGGGCAGCCATCAATACAGGCGCCGCACTTGATGCACTTGGCAGTGTCGATGGTGTGCTTCTGCTTGAGTTCGCCGGTGATGGCGCCCACGGGGCAGTTGCGTTTGCACTTGGTGCAGCCGATACAGGCATCGGTGATGCTCAAACTGTAGAGTTTCTGGCAGGTCCCGGCGGGGCACTTCTTGTCCCGGACGTGGGCCATGTACTCGTCGCGGAAGTACCGCAGAGTGGAAAGAATCGGGTTGGGAGCGGTCTGTCCCAATCCGCAGAGAGCGGTATCCCGGATGGTGGTGGCGAGGTCTTCCAACTCAGTCAGCATCTCCTCGGTGCCAGTGCCGTCGCAGATCTGCTCGAGCATTTCCAGCATCCGGCGGGTACCGATCCGGCAGGGGGTGCACTTGCCACAGGACTCGTCCTTGGTGAACTCCAAATAGAACTTCGCCATGGCGGGCATGCAGTCCCTGTCGGAAAGCACGATCATGCCGCCCGAACCCATCATGGAACCGATCTTGCCGAGGTTCATGTAATCAATGGGAGTGTCGAGGTTCTCCTTGGTGATGC
>DCGG01000114.1:17026-20006 GCA_002315455.1 Lentisphaeria bacterium UBA1784 | reverse complement strand
CGGCTGCGCCGTGATGAGTTCGTTTGCCATCCGGACTGCGCGCTCGCGGGCGACCGCCTCGCAGGGTATGTCCGCGCGCCGTGGTGGACAGACTTACCTTGTCGGACAGGTCCGACGTTTGATTTCAGAGAGAGATTCTTTTTACGCGGCGCGTTACGCCTCGAAACGAACCTCTCCGTCCACCATGGTCCGGGTGACCCGGAACCCCCTGTCGAGGAAGACGACGTCCGCGCAGAATCCGGCTTCGATCTTGCCGATGCCGTGCAGTCCCAGCGCCACGGCCGCGCTGTATCCGGAGGATTTCACCAGTTCCTTCAGGGGCAATCCGGTTACCTCCCAAACGTTTTTGAGCGCGACGTTGAGCTGAAGGGTGCTGCCGGCCAAAGCCCCGCCCTCCGCCAACCGCGCCGCGCCGTCCTTGACGATGACGGGCAGGCCGCCCAGCGTGTAATTGCCGTTGGGCATTCCCGCCGCCCGCATGGCATCGGTGATCAGCACCACGTGTTCCGGCCCTTTGGTCTGGAAGACCAGCTTAATCATGGCGGGAGAAATGTGCAGTTTATCGCAGATGAACTCCGCAAAGACCTCCTTGTGAAGCAGTCCCGCGCCCACAAGGCCGATGTCCCGGTGGTGCAGCCCCGTCATCTGATTGCAGAAGTGGGAGAGGTTCCGCAGGCCCGCGGCGTGGCCCGCGCAGAAATCCGCGTAGGTGGCACCGCTGTGGGTACAGCTGGGGGTGATCCCCTTTCGCAGAAGGGCGGAAGTGAGTTCCACAGCTCCGGGCATTTCGATGGCATAGGTGATCTTCCGGACGGGATAAATGTCATTCAGCTCCAACACCTCCGCGACGTCGGGAGTGCGGACAAATCCGGGATTCTGCGCGCCGCAGCACTTGGGGTTGATGAAGGGGCCCTCCAGATGGACGCCGGGGACCTTGCATCCCTTCGCCTTGGGCGCATCGGCTACCGCCTTTACCGCCTTCTTCAGATCCTCCTTGGAAACGGTGAGGGTGGTGGGGAGCAGCGTGGTGACACCCTCCTCCAGTTTTTTGGCGATGATGACGCCGCTCTTTTCGGCATCGCCGTCGCAGAAATCGAAGTTGTTCCGGCCGTGGCAGTGGACGTCCACGAATCCGGGCATGACGTACTGGCCCGCCGCGTCGATGATCTTGCCGGAGAAGGATTCCGGAGCCACGGGAAGGACCTGTGCGATCTTTCCCTCCGCAATGATGATGGAGGCGTTTTCCATCTCCACGTCAGGGGAGACGAGATGAGCGTTTCTGATGAGTGTCAGCATGATGAAGTATTTCCTTTTGTTTGACTGCACCCGGAGGTGCGTTTCTTTGGTATTTCAGGCGAAAAGTTCCTTGAGTTTGGCATTGATCCGCGCCCGGAGGTCCAGGAGCCACCAGTCCTCCCGGGGGTAGCGGGACATCCTGATCTCATATCCCACACCCTCCTGGATCATGGCGACGGCGGCCTCCCGACCGATCCGGCTCTCCAGCAACTGGAGGGCGCGCTGATCCTGCAGAGCCTCCCGGAACACCTCGTAGTGCAGGGAATCCACCGGGCCTTCCGCGCCGGGATAGACCTGAAACGCGTCGCCGCCGGGGAAGTTTCCGCCGGCATCGGTGTTGCTGTAAGGATCAATGGGCATCTGCACCGAGAGCTGGGAATACCAGAAGTTGAACCCCCACTGCAGAAACCCTTCGATGCGGTAGAGGTAGAGCAGAACGCCCAGCACCCGGTTCCGCAGAGAAGGGATGCCGAGAAAACGGTTCGGGACCCCCTCCGTCCCGCAACAGCAGTAGTAGGTCCAGCGGTGCGGGATCTCCAGCTCCATGAAGGGCTCGATGTGCTGGACGCTGGGGATGGGCGTACGGATCATCCCGTTCCTGACGAACTCCGTGCTGGAGAGGGCGTCGATGATGGTGAAATCCTCCTCATCCACCAGCCCCCGGATCAGCGCCGCGGCGCGCCGGTAGGCTTCGATGCAATCCATATTCGGCTCGTCGGAGACGTGGAAGAAGCACCTGTGCCGCAGTCCCTTTCCCCGAAGGAGTTCCTGCAGAGGCGGATAGAGCGCGCTCAAAAAAGCCGCATACCCGGGGGAATCCGAGGGAACGTGCCAGCCGAATTTTTTCACGAGGGCCCCATTCTCCTTCACCATGACCTTGGGCGTGGCTTTCACCCCCCACTGGGTGAAGGGATGGACCATTTCAAAGAACCGGATCCCGGAGGCGAGCGCAGTATCGATCCAGCGTTCCAGCCGGGTGAAGTCGAAGGCATATCTGCCGTTGTCACAGGAGACGTCCAACAACTGGCAGGTGGGGCGTTCCCCGCCCTCGCGGACATCCAGAGAGATGCTCCAGAGCGGCGTGAGCAGACTGTTGCATCCGTGCTGTGCCATGTTGCGGAAATAGGCCTCCAGCAGTGCCCAGTGTTTTTCGCTCCAGGGCTCCACGCGGTAGAAACTGGCGATGCAGTCCGCGTGGAACCAGTTGAGGCAGGCAAGCGTCTGCGGCGGCAGTTGGACGGGGACGACCTCAAGATCAAGTTCATGAACGATGGGCACGAATTCATCCCGGTGCCGGGAGTATCCGGGTGCCGGCGTCAGCGTGAGTTTGACTTTGTGGACTCCGGCGGATGCGTCTGCGGGGATGCGACAGGTGATCCAGAGGGCGTTCCAAAGGTCCGGCGAACCGAACCACGGCCCCTCCAGCGGCAGCAGCGGATCGGGGAATATTCCGGGCCGGGTAGCAAAGGCGTATTCATCCTCACGATTGGCGGGCATGAGGCAGGGGACCAGCCCCACCCGGCGGATGGTGAAGCACTTCTCCGGCAGGTCGGACTCCAAGGCGACGTCAGCCAGCAGTTTCTGATCACAGCGGGCGGCCAGCTGAAAGGAGACCACCTCCCCGCGGACGGCGGAGAGCGCCTTCAATTCGCTTGCGCACAGTTGGGGGGCCGGCAGGACTTTG
>DCGG01000114.1:16397-16994 GCA_002315455.1 Lentisphaeria bacterium UBA1784 | reverse complement strand
AACTGACCAAACGGGATTCGGTCTGCATAGGGCGATTTCCTTTCTCGTTTCCGCTTCATGACGACGTGCGATCTGTCCGCTGGATAATATAGACGCGTTTCCCGCGGTTTCAATGTACTTTTCCGCATACTTCATGAAAGAATCCATCTTCTTCCTGCACCTTATGGAAGAAACTCTCGCGGGTTCCGCCGCCGCGACTTGAAAAAAGTCATAACCCGTGGCATATTATGCAGGTACAAAGTGAATGAACTCATTCTGCAACGTCAACATACTTTTTGGAGGAGGATTTTCCTATGGATCTGACACTGGTCATTCTGGCCGCGGGAATGGGAAGCCGCTACGGCGGACTGAAACAGCTGGACGAACTGGGTCCCTCCGGCGAGACCGTGATGGACTACTCCATTTTCGATGCGATCCGCGCCGGGTTCACCCGGGTGGTCTTCGTGATCCGCAAGGATTTCGAGGCGGACTTCCGGGCCCACGTGGGCAAGCGCTACGAGGGTAAAATCAAACTGGAATACGCCTTTCAGGACCTCAACGACCTCCCCGGCGGATTCAAGATCCCCGAGGGTCGCGTAAAGCCCTGGGGCACCGGGC
>DCGG01000114.1:10387-16344 GCA_002315455.1 Lentisphaeria bacterium UBA1784 | reverse complement strand
CATCAATGCGGACGACTTCTACGGAGCCAGCAGTTACAAGGTCCTCGCGGACTACCTCCGTCAGCCCAAACCCGCCGGCAAGGTGGGCGGCTGCATCGCCGCTTTCCGGCTGGATAACACCTTGAGCGAAAACGGTTCCGTCTCCCGGGGCATCTGTTCCGATGACGGCGCCGGCCACCTGACAAAAGTGGTGGAGAACACCAAGATCTTCCGCCGGGACGGCAAAATCATCAGTACGCAGGAGGATGGTTCCGAAGTGGAGTTCTCCGGCGCAGAGGCCGCCTCCATGAACTCCTGGGGCTTCCACGAGGAACTGGTCGGAGAACTGGAGGCGCTCTTCATCGAGTTCCTCAAGGCCCGCGGCACCGAACTGAAGAGCGAGTTCTACCTCCCCGGCGTGGTCGATACCCTGATCCGCAACGGTAAGGCAGAGATCGCCATGCGGCAGACTACGGACAGTTGGTTCGGCATCACCTACCGGGAGGACCGCCCGATTTTCCAGGCGGCGCTGGCAAATCTCGTCAATACAGGCAAGTATCCCAAGCAGCTTTTCTGATCACTGAACTTCATTTGAGGAATTATCATGCCGCTTTCACAGAGAGAGATCCGGAATCTGGTCAACCAGTTCATCATCTATGGAGATTTTCTGGTCGGCGTTCCCTTCGGCAACGGAAACGTGAACGACACCTATCAACTCACCTTCGATCAGGGCGGCCTCCGGTTACACTACATCCTCCAGCGGGTGAACAAAAGCGTATTCCCCGAACCGGAGAAACTCATGGACAACGTGGAGCGGGTCACCGACCACATCCTGAAAAAAATCAGGGAAGCCCATCTGGAGACCCAAAAGCGCACCTTGCGCCTGCTCCGCTCCGAAACCACCGGGAAGCCCTACATCTCTGCGAAAAACGGCGACCTCTGGCGCGCATACGTCTTCGTGGAGCACGCCCGTGCATACGAAGTGCTGGAGTCACCGGAACAGGCCTTCAAGGTGGCCAGCGCCTTCGGGCAGTTCCAGCTGGACCTCGTCGATTTCGACGGACGGCTCCATGAGACCATCCCGAACTTCCACAACACCGTGAAACGCTACGAGCAGTTGGAACAGGCCATCGCCGAGGACCGGGCCGGACGGCTCAGCAAGGTCCAGCCGGAAGTGGATTTCGTCATGGCCCGGAAGGAAGAGGCCGGCACTCTGCTCCGGTTTAACGCCTCCGGCGACATTCCGGAACGCATCACCCACAACGACACCAAGGCCAACAACATCCTCATGGACGACCTCTCCGGCAACGGCATCTGCGTGCTGGACTTGGACACCGTGATGCCTGGTCTCTCCCTATACGACTTCGGAGATATGGTCCGCAGCGGCACCAACGCCGCCGAGGAGGACGAGATTGACCTCTCCAAGGTGGGGATGCGGTTCGACATGTACGAAGCCTTCCACAAGGGCTTCATGAGCACGGCGGGCGGATTCCTCACTCCGGCGGAGCGGGAGATGATGCCCTTCTCCGGCAAACTGATCACGCTTGAGATCGGTATCCGCTTCCTCGCGGATTACCTCAACGGCGACATCTATTTCCGCACCCGCCGGCCCCACCACAATCTGGACCGCGCGCGGAACCAGTTCAAAATGGTGGAGTCCATCGAGTCCCAGTACGAGCGGATGATGAAGCTCGTCAAAAAACGCTGACGGGGAAAATCATGGAGAAGCGGTTCACTCTGGTGGAACTGCTGGTGGTGATCGGGGTCATCGGAGTCCTCGCCGGGCTTCTTATGCCGGTCCTCAGCCACGCCAGGGCGGAAGCCGCTTCCTCCTCCTGCCGGAACAATATCCGGCAGGTCGCCACGATGCATCTGCTCTACGCGGAGATCAGCCGCGGCGTCCTCTGTCCGGCCGTGGACGGCAAGGGCGACCAGTGGGATTCCTCCGCGGACCACAAGGATTCCGGCATCCTCAGTCGGGCACTTCCCGGCGCAGGAGCGGCAGAGAGCAAGGTCTTCAGTTGTCCCGATGCGGATAGTTCCGGGCTGTATTTCCGAAGCGCCTATACGGCGAAGTTCGCGGGATACGGGTACAACTTTCTCCTGAGTTACGCAAACGTCAACCGCCGGACTCCTGCGGATTTTCGCAAACTGAAGATCTTCTCCATCCACCGCCCGTCGGCGTGCGTCCTGCTCGCGGATGCCGCCTATTTCAGCGGAGCGAACCGGATCTCCCCCACTGCCTTCCTCTATCCGCCCTCCTCCGGGAGCGGCGGGTATGCGGACTTCCGGCATCTTCAGAGCGCCAACGCCGCCTACGCGGATGGGCACGTCGCCAAGGAAACGGAATTCTTTCCGGCGGTTTCCGGAGAATACCGGCAACGCTTGGGATATCTCTCCAAAGACGACGGGAAATACGATCCGTTCTGGAAAAATTAGACGCGTCAGCCAAGCCGGAACGTCACTTGATCCACGACCAGTCGCCGACGATGACCGTGGACTCCAGATTTTCCTGCTCCTTCGGGGGCAAGGCGGAGAAGAAATCCAGCCCGGTGAGTTTTTCCACGGCATCCACCGTCACCGCGAACTCTTTCAGCGGCCGCGAACTCTCCTGATTCTTCAGCAGAAATCCGATCATCTTCCGGGGCGGAGTGGCATCGTAGATCACCTTGTAATAGGCCTCCGGAACCGTCACCCGATGGGGGCCGATGGTGAGCGAAGGCGTCTGCGGCAAAACGGGACCGGTCACCACGTAGATCTCCCGCTCCACGGCGGCGGTGTGACGGACCTGCTTCTCCAGCCGCGCCCAAATGCCCCGGTTGAATCCGGGCCGCTGGGGTGACATGTTGGAGTAGTAAAAGGATTCCGCCATGGCCCGGGCTGACCACGCCATGTCCGCGGCCGCCGCCAAATGTCCCCGGTCAAATCCTGAACGCAGATAGTCCCGGTCGTCTGCACTGAGTCCGGAGAGGTCCGGATCCGGCAGAAAGCGGTTAGTCCGCTTGGCCTCGCGGTTCCGGACTTTATCCGAAGTGAGCTGGTAACTCACCCACACCGCCTGGCGGTGCCGTTCGCTGAAACCGAGGGCGTATCCCGTCCGCTTCAGGACGGCATCCGCTGTTCCGGGAACTCCGAAAGCGAGACTGGGGTCCGCCGGAACGAAGAGAGGTGCGGCGGACGGCGGCGGTTCCGGCATCTGCCGAACGCAGGCGGTCCCGGCAAGCAGAAATCCGAGCGCCGCGAGAACGGTCCAGGAAAGGCGCCGGAGCCACAACAGTCTTTCAAAACGCACCATACAATCCAAGGTTTCACTGAAGCAAGTCCTGCGGTTCCCCCTCCATCTCTTCCGCAGGAGCGTTTTCCACGGGTTCGTCCCCGGCAGGAGATTCCGCAGGGCTGTTCGCCAACACCCGGGCTGCTTCGGCGGAGGGGAGTTCCTGCACGCTCCTGAGCTGCCGCTCCAGCGCCCGGGAACGGGTACCGATCTTGTCCATGTGCTTCACCACCGCCTGAAGGCTCTTGCTGGTGGAGTCCATCTCCTCGCCGAACTTGCGGAACTCCGTCTTGACCGCGCCGAGGATAGTCCACACTTCGTGGGAACGCTTCTCGATGGCCAGCGTCTTGAACCCCAGTTGCAGGGAGTTGAGGAACGCCACCAGATTGGAGGGGCCGACCACCGCGATCTGGTACTGGTTCTGCAACTGCTCGAAAAGTCCGGGCACCCGCAGGATCTCCGCATAGATTCCCTCGCTGGGCACGAACATCATCCCGAACGCGGTGGTGTTGGGCGGATAGATGTACTTGGAACGGATGTCGGCGGCGCAGTTCCGCACGGTGCGGGCGAAACTCTCCTGCGCCTTGTGGACCTCCGGCGACATCCGGGGGAACTGCTCGTAGGTCTCGAGCAGACGCTGGTAATCCTCCACCGGGAACTTGCTGTCGACGGGCAGATAGACCGGCGCTTCGTCCCGCTTGCCCGGCATCTTGATGGCGAATTCCACCAGTTCGGTGCTGTTGGGCACGGTGGAGACGTTGGCGGCGTACTGGTCCGGAGCAAGGTACTGCTCCAGAATGGCGGAAAGCTGGATCTCGCCGATGTTGCCCCGGGTCTTGACGTTGGTCAGGACCTTTTTCAGATCCCCCACTCCGGACGCCAGAGACTGCATCTCCCCCAACCCTTTGTGGACCTGTTCCAGTCGTTCGCTGATCAATTTGAAGGATTCGTTGAAGTGCTTGTCCACGGACTCCTGCAGTTTCTCGTCCACGGTCTTTTTCATCTCCTCCAGTTTCCGGGCGCTCTCCTCCTGAATGGCTTTCAGCCGCTGATCCACGGCCTCCCGGTTGCGCTCGAACTGCTGTTGAAACTCGGTTTTGAAAAGGGTGATCTTCTCCTCCAACGTCTGCGCCAGTTCCGAGAAGTTCCGGGCGCTGCGGTCGCCGTAATCCTGCAGGCCGTCGCCCAGTTTTCTGGAGGAGTCCGCTTCCGCCTTGCGGACGGCTTCCTGAAACTCCAGAAGGGTCTTCACAAAACCCTCGAAAGCGGAACGCATCTGCTCCGACTGGGCGTTGAAGTATTTGCTGTTCTCCACCCGGTCGGCGGAGAAACCCTCGTTCAGTTCCCGGCGGCTCTGCTGGAACCCTTCGGCAGTGCGCTCCGAGACCAGCTGCAACTGGCTCCGCAAGCCCTCCAGAAGCGAAACGATCTCTCCGGTGCCGTCTCCCCGCTTCCGCAACAGCAGAAACAATGCCGCCGCGGCACAGACGAGAATCAGGATCAACAGCACGGTCCAAGTGACAGGCATGACTTTCTTCCCCTTTCAAATAACGATTATGATCCGACGCCTTAATATACTATGCAACCGGGAAAAAGCAAGGCAGAAACAGGCAAATTCTCCCCTCTGGATACTGGTGGCGGAAGGCGTGTTCCGCCATCGTTTCAGAGGCCGAGGACCGCGATGGCAAGGCCGCAAAGCATCACCGTTACGCCGGCGATCTCGGCTGTATGCCGCTCCAGCCACGCAAAGCGCAGGATGTTCAGTCCGGCGACGCCGAGCGCCACCGTCCCCAGCATGGTGGCGATGGTGGCGATGCTGAAGACCGAAGCCGTCAGGATCACGCTGGCCGTACCCAGTACCGCCGAAGCCGTCAGAAGCGGCAGCAGCGCTTCGCAGGGGCCGAGGACGAAGATGATGAATACCACCCAGTAGGAGAGTGATTCGCCGGAGGCGGGAGCGTCATGTCCCTCCGGAGCGTGGGAGTGGACGTGCAGAACCCCGTCGGCCCCCAGATGAACGTGCTTCCGGGGACGGTTGCGCCAGCGCCGGTGGAGGGAGTGAAGCAGCATGGCGCCCCCCATCCCGATCATGGCGTAGGCGGCGATGTTGCCCCGCCACTCCTCCAGCCACTCCAACCGGGCGGCAGAGAGCAGTTCGGCGAAGAGCAGGAACAGCACCGCCAGCAACAAAGCGCTTCCCACGTGGCCGATGCCGCAGATCAAAGTCCAGAGCAAAGTCCGCCCCAGGGAATAATGACGGCTCCGGGCGATGGCGATGAAAGGCAGATAGTGATCGGGACCGGCGATGGTGTGGATCACTCCGGTCAGGACCGCAGTGATGAGCAGCGTTGCCAATGCGGATCCGGATGCCATGGGGAAACTCCTTTCCGAACGGGACCGCGACGCATGTGCAGTTCCGGGATGCAGACACAAAAAAAGGAGTCCATCGCATGACTCCAAACTCCTGAAAACTGGTAGCGGGTCCCGGACTCGAACCGGGAACCTGCGGATTATGATTCCGACGCTCTGACCAATTGAGCTAACCCGCCGCCGTTCTCATAAGATAACGCCAAAACCGGGATTTGTCAAGCGTTCAGGAGAAAATTTTGGGTTCTTCGTTTTTCTGACGGACTCCCTCCTTTGAAATCGCTTCACGTCTGCGGTATATTAAGGGAGCCCCTAAAAATTCATTCCGGCGGCTTGC
>DCGG01000114.1:0-10274 GCA_002315455.1 Lentisphaeria bacterium UBA1784 | reverse complement strand
GCGTCTTTTTCCCCACAGGCTCGCAATCTATCCGCTTGAATTTTTAGAGGTACCCTCAAGTGAGGTCTCATGCGGCTGAAACAAAGGAGAACGGCCATGGCTCCCAATGAAAAACGGAAACTCACGGTCAAAATCGACATTCTTTCTCTGCGGCAGCACCCGGAGATGCTGGAACGCTTTCTGGATTTCTTCCGGAAGCATTGGGGACACCCAGAACTCTACCGGGACTGTATGACTGCCGCGCTCGACTCCTCCTCTCCCCTGCCCCAATGGTATCTCGCCGTGATGCCCGGAGGAGAGATCGCCGGCGGCGCCGGGCTCATCACCAACGATTTCATCAGCAGAATGGACCTTACCCCGTGGCTCTGCGCGCTCCACGTGGAGGAGAAGTTCCGCGGCAACGGACTGGGAGGAGAACTGATCCGGCACGCCGCGAAGTGTGCCGAACAGACCGGATACCGGAATATCTTCTGCTGTACCGATCACGTCGGCTACTATGAACGCTACGGCTTT
The DNA here is from genome assembly GCA_002315455.1 of Lentisphaeria bacterium UBA1784. Taxonomy (GTDB): domain Bacteria; phylum Verrucomicrobiota; class Lentisphaeria; order Victivallales; family Victivallaceae; genus UBA1784. The sequence goes on along the minus strand of DCGG01000114.1, from coordinate 9,761 downwards.
GAATACGTCGGCATCGGATACCATCCGTGGAACGAGACCAGCCGGATCTACCGGAAATCCCTCGCCGGAAGCATGAACATCCGGGATCAGTTCAATCAACTGGCAGACGAATACGACGTCAACCGCAGGAAGTTCATCCCCTGCTTCGACGATTACTACGCCGGCTGCACGGTCTCCGCGCTCTCCCTCGCCGGGACGCCGCAGAGGGTCCTCGACCTCGGCGCCGGAACCGGACTGCTCACCAAATACTGGTTCCAACTGTGCCCCAAGGCGGAATATCTGCTCACCGACATCGCCGACGAGATGCTGAAGATCGCCCGGAAGCGTTTCGCCGGATGCGCCAACGTCTCCTTCGCCGTCTCGGACTACAGCCGGGAACTCCCGGAGGGCAGGTTCGACGTGATCATGTCCGCGCTCTCCATCCACCACCTCGAGGACGATCAGAAGACCGCGCTCTTCCGGCGGATCCATGATCGGCTTCCCTCCGGCGGATGGTTCTTCAACTACGATCAGTTCCGCTGTGCCGACCCTGCCCTGAATCAGGTGCAGGACCGCATCTGGGTCGATCAGATCCACTCAAGCGGCATGTCGGACGAGGACATCGCCCGCTGGCGCGAACGCCGGAAACTGGACCGGGAATGTTCCGTCGAGGTCCAGACCGATGCCCTGCGGCAGAGCGGGTTCTCCATGGCGGAGTGCTTTTTCCACTCCGGGAAATTCGCCGTGATCGCGGCCCGGAAAGAGTGAACGGGAGCCCCCGGCAGGAACACCTTTGCGGACCGTCCTACCTCCGCTTCCGGAACCCGGAACAGAACGCGCACTTCGGATCGTCGCAGAGCAGGATCCCGAAATCTTCTCTGACGATCGGCACCGCCAGTTCGTAATACTGCCGGGTATCCATCAGCAGCAGTTCGCCGTCGCCGAGGGGTTCCCGGGCAATCTTCAGCCCTTTGGCCAGCATCGCACGGTAGAATTTGCGCTCCACGGCATCCTTGGCGTAGAAGTCCCGGTGCCCCGGCAGATGCCGGCGAAGCAAATGAAGCGAGCGCCCGCCGTCAGCGGTCCTCTCCGCGCAGACGGCATCCCCCAGAAACGGCACCCTGCACTCATCCTCGATTCGGTGCAGGAACGTGGTACTGGAGAGCGCCGATCCGAAATGCAGGATCTTCGCGCCGTGCTCCATGGCCAGCGCCACGGGCGAACTCTCTCCACAGGGCGGATCGTCCGGGGCATGAGGCGCAAGGCACGCCTGCGCCAAAGGTCCGAATCCGCACCAGGAGTGAGAGAGATGGCGGCTCCGGAGCGCATCCTTCCGGGTGCGGAGGACCGTCTGCGGGATCTCTCCCGTCCAGATCTGCGAAAGGTCCTTGGAATCGTAGGGCCGGAACTTCCACTCCCGGCAGGGACCGCCGAGGAAAACGTAGGGTCGCGTAAAAGCGGGGAAAAGCAGAGTTCCTTCGGGCCCCACCGCGTCCGCCAGCGCAGAGATGATCGTTTCCGCGCCGCCCCTGACTTCGCCGCACTTGGTCGCGGAGGAGTGGACCAGCAGAACGTCGCCTGGTTTGACGCCGAGCGCCTTCAGGCGGGAGACGATCTCCTCCCGGGTCAATTCTGGGCGCTCAATCACCCGGAGGTAACCCCAGTCAGCCATGCGGTTCAGCATGCGGAGGAACGTCCAGCCCTGCTCATCGGGGATCTCCTCGCCGCGCTCGTATTCTGCAAGCCGGAAGGCTTCCGCAAGCGTCATCTCCCGGTGGAGATTGGCGATGATGAAGGGCAGGATGCCATAGATCCCCCGCCCCCGCCACTCCGGAGGCGCCTGATCTCCTCCCTTGACCAGACTGTGGGGGAATCCGACGTCCGTGTACTGCATCCGGATCCGGGACGCCCGGAGCCGCCACAGAGCAGAAGCGTTCCGGTCCTCCCGGCTCAAGCCCGCCCCCGTCTCCCGGCAGAATTCATCGAATCCACGCAGTTCCGCCGTTCCATCCACCCCCGCGGCCTTGGCGAAGGCGGCAAGATGACCGCGTTCGATGCGGCAAAGAAGGTCAAAGCGGTCGGCGTCACTTCCGATGGGGTTCCTGCGGATTATTTCCGGCAGCGCCGCCACGTGCTTTTTCGCAAGGCGCACGCCCTCCGCAAACATTTCCGCCGTAGGATTCGCCAGCATGAAGACCAGCGCCGTGTCGTACGCAGTTCCCTGTGCGAAGCCCTCCCGGTCGATGGTTTCCATGGTCTGCCGGGAAGTGTGATGAGCATCCTTGTGATCGCTGATGGGCCAGACCGCCGGGATCCCGATGGAGGGGCAATCGATGGAGAGGTCGTCGGGATACCCGGACCCGTAGAAGCGGGGCGTGAAACACTTGGGGATCTCCCGGATGCTGTCATTCAGCGCCTCCATGACCAGATTGCCGAAGCAGGGAGTGCTGCCGGGACAGGTGTAGTACTTCAAGGTGATGTCGCGGCCGCTGGCAAGTCCGTCATAGTTGACGCCGCCGACAACCTGTCCGCGCAGGTCTCCGCCCCGGCTGGCGATGTACGCCATGTATCCGTAAAGTTCCATGGCAAAAACAAGGCGCACGGAGTACTCCGGAGTCCCCGCCGCCATGATCTGTCTGGCCGTCTCGATGGCAGCGATCACGCCGTCGGAGTCGTCGTCCGGCATGGGTTCGTAAAGGTGCCCGTAAGCCCAGACCTCCTCCTTGCGGCGGCCGGGGACCAGTGCGGTGACCACGTGATGCACGCCCGCATAGCGGCGGCCGTCGCACTCCACGAGAGCGGTCTTCCCGCTGCACTGGGAACGGATGAACTCACCCATCCGGGGCGAGACGCTGAAGCCCACAAAGGGCCGGTGTCCCGCAGTGACGTGCCATTCGCCGTCCTCGGTGGCGGCGTTGAACCACGCGAAGGAATCCGGATATTTGACGCCGCCGCTGACTGCGTCGGAGATGAATCCGATGGCGCCGAGGTCAAGGATGGGCTTGATCGCCTGCCAGCGTGTGCCCCGTCCGGCATCCAGCATCACGATGCTGTTTTCGGGGTCCGCTCCGCCGAGGATCTGGCTCTCCGTCAGGATCTTGACGATGCGCTTTCCGCCCTCGAGGACCGATCCCTTGACAAGGGTGAAGGGATGGAGCTGATAATCCGCGGCGACGATGTCCGGGCCCGGCCCTCCGAAATCGCCGGAAGTGATGCTTCCTTTCACGTTGAGAAGCGTCAACCGCCCGACGGAGGCATCCCACGCCATGGGGGAACGGACGTCCAGAAATGCCGTTTCCCCATCCGCCGGGAACTCCAGCAGTTCCACGTCGGAGAGTCCGTTTTTCTTCAGCAGTTCAAAGGTGTAACGCGCCGCGTCCTGCTGGCACTTGCTGGTCTGCCCGAACTCCAGCTTCCAAAGGGCCTCTGTCTCGCGCATCAGGAAGTCCGTGTCGATCTTCCCGAGAAACTTCTGATACAGATTTTCCATGTGAACGTCTCCCCTGCTTTTATTTTGACAATGTCAGAGGTAATATATCACTTGCCCTTCTCTTTTTCAAGGGAGGGGAAACAAAAATCGGAAGCCGGCCGATTTTCTCCCTTTCCCCTTGAAAATCAGGCCGCACGGACTATCTTATACGGGAAACGGATCAATCTGCAAAAAAAAGGAGAATACACGATGAGTTTCGTGGTGGAAACGTGCAACGATCTCACGATTGACGGGGCCCTGACCTCCCCGGAGTGGCAGAAAGCACAGATATGGGAGTTCAGCCGGGTGGGGACACGTCCTTCTGAACTGGGTCTCGATCTCAACGAAAAGGGGTCCGTGCGGATGCTCCACAGCGAAAAATTCCTCTACATCGGGGTCACGATGGAGGACTCTGACGTGGTCCAGCAGGGGACGAAGGACCAGACACACCTCTACGCCTCCGGCGACACCGTCGAGGTGTTCCTCAAGCCGGCGGACGATACCTACTACTGGGAACTCTACGGCACGCCAAACGAGTTGCGGACCCAGTTCTTCTACCCCTCCCGCTCCTACGTCTTCCTGCCGAAAAGCGCGGACGGTCATCCGGAGTTCGAGGTGAAGGCGAAGATCAACGGCACCTTCAACGACTGGCAGACCATCGACCGGGGCTGGAGCATCGAGTTCAAGATCCCCAAGTCCATTCCGGAGCAATACGGAGCGAAATTCCGCGCCGGACATTCGTGGCAATTCCTGATCGCCCGGCAGAACTATTCCCGCAGACTTCCCTTTAAGGAACTGAGCACAGTCCCCGCCATCGCCGAGTCGGATTTCCACCTGATCCGGCAGTACGGTCTGCTGGAACTCCGCTGATCTCTACCAAACGTAGGCGTGGACGCCGAAAGGCTCGAAGTGCACGGTGAACGTGCCCCCGTCCCGACGGGAGACGTGAAGCCGGTCACTTTTGTTGATGTTGTCCACCAAGTCCCGGGGCGGGCGGGGCGTATTGACCTTGAAGCGCACGTCCAGCGGTTCCCGGCGGTTGTTCACCGCGATCAGGCAGTAGCGTCCGTCCGGATGGCGGCGCAGACAATGGCTCACGTCGGGGACCGGATTCTCCACCTTCTGCAGCGATCCGCCGGCGACGTGGGCGACCATGGGGGAACGCTCCCGGAAACGCTTCAGATAGTCCGCCGTGGCGGTGTCGTGGTCGCTGGCAACCAGTTCATCGCACCACTCCCCCAGCAGAAACTCCTTCAGCGCATGGACCTCCCGCATCGCCGGATAGACCACCGCCTTCCGGTGGAAGTCCGAGGCGCGGTCCAACCGCCACGCGAAGATCCCCATGGCGCCCCGGGTGATGGGCGCGAAGTTCACGTACAACTGCTCCCGAAGCGTATTGTAATGATACCCGCCGGAACAGTTGTCGAAGCAGGCCGGCATGTAGATGACACTCCGGCCGCCGCCGCTGTTCCGGGCGGCGGTGACCGCCATGGCCGCATCGTAGTTGACGTTGAACAGGTCGGAGGCAAACTCCTTGCCGTTGACGTCCTTGGGGTATTCGTCCGGGACCAGCACGTCATAGAGTTCCGCAGTATGGCGGTAGGCGGACCACCATGCGATGATGGGCATGCGGAGCGCCCCGGGATGTTCCTTCCGGAAGATGGGGGTCAGCACGCCGTACAGCCGAACCACCGCATCGGCGACTCCGGCATCTCCTCCCTTCTTCCAGGGAGCGCGGCACATCCGGGAAAACCACGGATTGACCGTATTCTCCGGCTCGTCCAGCAGGTAGCCCAATACGTTGGGATATCGGGAGATCTTTCGGATCTTCCCGGCGAACTCCGCGAGAGACGCCTCCAGATCGGCGCCAGTGCGGGGGACCCATTTCACGTCCGGAGGGGCATCCGCTCCGGCGGGGCCCATGATGAAGTCGTTGTCGAACTCCACCAGCAGCGCAATCTCCCTGTATCGGGGATCTTTGCGGGAGAGTTCCAGAACGACGGAGAGTTCCTTTTCTGCGTTGATCTTCCATTCTGCATCGGCGGAATGGCAGATGTTGCCCGCCTTCAGAATGTTGCCGCCGGAAGCGAGAAACTCCTCCTCCAGCGCCCCGGTGTGGAGCGCTCCCGCCGGTTCATGGTCGAAGACGCCCAGCGGGAAAAATGGCTTCCCTTTGAACCGCAGAGGCGGTAGCGGCGTCCGCTTCGCCTGAAAATGAAACTCCGCTTTCTGCACGGGAACCGTTTCCATGGCCCCAAGGCCTCCCGCGCAGCACAGTATCCCGATCAAGAGATACGGAAAAAAACGTCCCTTCTTCATTTTACGGCCTCCAACCCCTTCCAATTGCCATCGGATACGATTTCATAACCGCGGATGCGCCCACGGTTTTCCCCTTGCCCTCGAGGAAAACCTCCGCCCACCTCCTGCGTGCCGTCCGGCGAAACACGCCGAAGGCCGTCGTTGTTTCAAGACTTCGGCCCATCTTCATTTTCTGCAGGTACGCCACGGCATCCGGATCACCCGCTTCTGCAGGAACCCATAAGTATATTCCGCCGAGCAGCTCATTACTATAGCATCGTTCAACGGCTTTTCAAGTTCCTCCCCCGATGGTGCTTTGATAAAACGGCAGAAAAAAACGTCCGGAGATTACGGCCGCAAAGTCCGGATCCGGCTGATTGCAGATTTTCCAGAGGAAACGCTCCGCCGCAGTTTGAAAAAAAAACAAAAAATGCTATCTTATGTCGAAGGCTGTCACAAAAGAAAGGACCGTAAGAAATGTACGATCTTCTGAAAAAACGCTCTCCCGTTTCCGGGAACTTCCTCCTGCTCTGCGGATTTTTGCTCATGCTCTCCGCGGGATGCCGGGGATTCTCCTCCATGCAGCAGGAACAGGAGGAGTGCTCCAGAAAACGCACTTCGTGGCTGAAAAACGCCGATCCTGCGACCAGACAGGCGGAGATCTACATGCGGACCGCCGATGCCAAACGTCCCACGGCGGAAATGGCGATCAAAGCCGCCGCCTGCGCCGACGTGGACTTTCTCCTCGCCATGCACCGGAACGGCTTCACCGGCTGGAACGATCCCTTCATCATCCTTGCGGGAGCCAAGACCCCCTACGCCGTCGTGGTGAAACTCCTCCACAGCTGGGGCGCAGACCTGAACGCAAAATATCCCGATGGCATGGCAGTGATCCACTGCGCCGCTCGCTATGGCCGTCTGGAACTGATGCGCTATCTCGTGGATGAGGGGGTGCCGTTCAACGTCCCCGACAACGCAGGCATGACTCCGCTGCACTGGGCGGCCTCCACTGACCAGACGGAAGTGGTGCGTTTTCTCATGGAACAGGGAGCCGATCCTCTTGTCCGCACCAAAGCGGGCGAGCGTCCGGCCGACCTCTGCCACACCCGGGAGATCCGGACCATCCTGCGGAATAAGTGAGCGTGCATCAACGGCCGCCGCCGCGGAAATAACTCCGGGGACGCCGCCATCTGCCGCTGAAAAGGAAGGTCAGCGCCACGATGTTGGAGGTGAATGAGGCAAGCGGCGCCGCAAACCCCACGTGATAGAGCGTTGCCCCCGCCATGATACTGGCGAAGTAGGAGACCGGCACCCGGATCAGAAAGGTGCAGATCAGGTTGTTGCTCATGGAGAAAAACGCCCGCCCGCACCCGTTGAAAAAGCCGTTGGTGCAGAATACAATGGGAACCAGCACGTATTCCCAACTGAAACTTTTCGCATAGAGCGTGCCGTTGCGGATCACAGCCTCCGCATCGGGAGTGTTCCGGTCGATGAAAAGCCCCACCATCTGCTCCGGAATGAACTGAAGCAACAGCAGAAACACCGCGCCCAGCGCCATGGTGTATCCGATGGCGAGCCACAAAGTCCGGAGTGCTCTGACCGGCTTCTCCGCTCCCATGTTCTGCGCAGTAACCGCCGCAAGAGCCATGGCGAAGGAGGCCGCCGGAAGCATGGCGAACCCGTTGATCCGGTTGACAATCCCGTAGCCGGCCGCCGCCGCGGAATCATCGCCGCCCATGGCGTTGACGATGGAGACGATGAAGAGAAACGAAAGGTTGATCAGCACCCCCTGGATCGCAATGGGCAGCCCGATCGCAAGGTAATGCCAGACCATGGACCAGATGATCCGGAAGTTGGGCAACGCGAAACGGAATCCGAATCCGCCCCGCTTCAGAAACCACAAGGCGAACCCCATGCTCAATCCCTGCGCGCCGATAGTGGCGATGGCCGCCCCGCGGACTCCCTTTTCCAGTACCGCAACGAGCAGAAGGTCGCCCAGAACGTTGCAGCTGCAGGCAATCCCCACGAAGATCAATGGCGCCGTGGAGTTTCCGAAGCCCCGGAAGATGGCGGAGAGGGCGTTGTATCCCACGATGAAGAACACACCCCACGAACAGATCCGCAGATACTCCTCCGTGGCGTTCAACGCTTCCGGCGGAGTGTGAAGCGCCTCCGCCAGAACCGGTGCAAGAAACACCATCACCAGCGTCAGCACCACCCCGGAGAGCGCGGAAAAACTCAAGGTCATACCGATGCTCCGGCTGGTGTTGCGTTTGTCTCCGGCTCCGAAATACTGGCCGATCAGCACGGTGGCCCCGGTGGTGACCCCCATGATGAAGGACATCACAAGATGCATCACTTCACCGCCGTTGGCCACCGCCGCCACTCCGATCTTGCCGCCGCCGAACCTGCCCACGACCCAAAGGTCCACCGCGCTGTATAGCGCCTGAAGCAGGTTCGCCAGCAGAAAGGGGACCGTAAAACGCAACAGATTGCCCGTTATGTTCCCGCGGGTGAGGTCGGTCTGGCCGGTGACGGAAGCCATAAGATCACGATCTTTCGGTGTAAAAAGTGCGCCCCGGAATCACCGGGACGCACCTCTGTTGTTCTTTGTTTCTCCGGAGAGGGACGGCGCTCAAATGAGAGCCTTACCCTCCTTGTAGGCCTGAATATTCGGCGCAATCACCTTGGGCTTGGAGGCGAAACTCTCCTGAACCGCCTCCTCGAAGACCTGATCGAAGTCCGCCTTGTCCGCATCATTGAGGAACTCCTTGCCGAGGATCCCGGCCAGCAGACCCACCACGACGCTGTTGGCGCACTTGCCGTTGCCGACCTTCTCGTTGGCGATGGCGAGGGCATCCACGCCATAGACCTTCTGGCCCGGCCCCATCTTCGGCTCCGCCATGGCGGAACGGTCATAGATCAGGATGCCGTCGGGTTTCAGTTCGTTGCGGAACTTATCCAGCGCGGTCTGGGTCATGGCGATCAGCAGGTCGCAGTCCCGGTCCACGATGGGGCAGGCGATAGTGTTGCGGCTGAGGATCACGGCGCAGTTACAGGAACCGCCCCTCTGTTCCGGTCCGTAAGAGGGCATCCAGCTCACGTTGAACTCCCGGAGCCGTCCCATGTTGGCGATCATGTGTCCCAAACTCAAAATTCCCTGCCCGCCGAAACCGCTGCATTTGATCCGCAGTTCCCGGTCGAAGATGGGGGAAGTGTTCCTGGTTTTGCCGGCGAGAGAGTTCTCCGCTTTCACGGGGAAAAGCACCTGCTTCACGCCTTCCACGTCCCGGATGGGAGCCTTGGGGGCTTCGCCGCAGGGGACGTCCAGATCCCGCACCTTGCCGATGGGGAAGTATTGGGTCATCTTGCTCTCGATGAAGTCATTGCACTGATCGGCGCTCATCTTGAGGTTGATGGGGCAGGGAGAAAGCACTTCCACGAAGGAGAAGCCCTTCTTGTCCTTCAGGTTGCCCACTGCCTTGAAGACCGCCTTCTTGGCGGCGGCGATCCGGGCGGTGGAGGTCAGCGCCACGCGCTCAATGTAGATGGGCGCCTGCAAAGCGTTGATGATCTCGCATACCCGCATGGGATAGCCGTCGGTGAGAACGTTCCGTCCGTAGGGGCTGGTAGTGGTCTTCTGCCCGGGCAGAGTGGTGGGAGCCATCTGTCCGCCGGTCATGCCGTAGTTGGAATTGTTGACGAAGAAGACCGTCATCTTCTCGCCCCGGTTCGCCGCCTGGATGAACTCGTTGAAACCGATGGCGGCAAGGTCGCCGTCACCCTGATAGGAGATAACGAACTTCCCGGGTTCCGCCCGTCCGGCGCCGGTGGCCACCGCGGGCGCACGGCCGTGGGGCACGGAGATGCTGCCGGTGTTGAAGTAGTAGTAGGCGAACACCGCACAGCCAACCGGCGCGATGAAATAGGTATCCTTCTGAATGCCGTAGAAGTCGATGGCTTCCGCGATCAGCTTGTGAAGGATGCCGTGGCCGCAACCGGGGCAGTAGTGCAT
>DCGG01000120.1 GCA_002315455.1 Lentisphaeria bacterium UBA1784 | reverse complement strand
TTTTTCGCTAAAGCAATATAAAAAAGCGGCTGTCGTGTGACAGCCGCCTGCAGAAGCAAACTGAATTACCAGCGCTTTTCCCGGGGACGCTCCTCGCGGGGACGGGCCTCGTTGACCACGGCCTTGCGTCCGCCGATCTCGTTGCCGTTGAGGGCCTCGATGGCCTTCTTTGCTTCTTCGTCGTTGGGCATCTCGACAAAGCCGAAGCCCTTGGAGCGTCCGGTCTCACGGTCGGTGACGATGCGAGCCGCACTGACTTCTCCGTACACGGCAAACGCCTCACGCAGTTCATCACGGTCGGTTCCGTAGGGCAGATTGCCTACATAGATGTTCATGCTCAAAACCCTTTCTAAAAGATTGCGTTGTCCGATCCTCCGTTGGATCGAATCGGTGCAGAATTTGTCCTCAAACGGAGAGGGGTGAAACCTGCGCTTGATTAAGTATATGCCAAGTTATGATAGAAGTCAACACGTCTTTTGAAAAAAAATGAAAAATTTTTCGAAAAAACAGAGATTTAGACCTTTTTTGGTTCTAAAATCTCTTTTTCCCCCAATGCAGGAGCAATTTACGATGTCCATGACGTTTCATGATCTCCGTCATCGGACCGGCACCGGAAACGGGATTCAGCAGATGCGGCAAATATAGAGATCGCCGTTGTCCGCGGCCCCGGGGATGCGTGCTTCCGGCTTCAGTCCGGCGGCGGTCATGGCATCGCGGCGGAAGGAGTCCGTGCCGGAGCAATGCCAGTACAGCGGTTCTCCCGGAAACTTCGCTTGAAACGCCGTCTTGACCGCATCCAGCAGGCGGGGAGTATCGGGGATCGCATCCGGATGGAGGCGCAGATCGAAGATGTTCTGGCGGCAGACCTTCAGCGCATAGGCATAGCCCGTGACCGTGCCGTTGGCATTTTCCGCCACCTGCACCGTGCCGGAACCGTTTGCGGCCTCCATCATGGCGTTCATATAACAGTTGACGGCGCATCCCGGCCCGGCGGGGAGGTAGTTGTACCGGTCTCGAAAGGGCGCGGTGTAGGCGAGAAACTTGTCGCAGGCGAACTGATCCTCGATGCATCCCTCCCGGACGGTCCTGACGGGGGTCCCGTCGAAGCATCTCTCCTCCAGCTCCTGAAAGTTTTTTGCGACGGCGGGGTCGATCCAGCACATGGGGCCGGTCTCTCCGCACCAGATCATCTGAAATCCTTGCTTCCGGTAGGCGGCGGCGGCCACCGGATTGCCCGTGGCGCAACAGAACGTTTTCGCCCCGGAGGAGGCAAAATCCTCAACGCATGGAGTCAGCAGTTCATTCATGATGCCCCGGCGGCGGAACTCCGGTTCGGTGAAAACGTTACCGAAGTTGCCGTATCCGGAACGGGGGGACCACGCCGCCCAGATCCGTCCGGCGAAGGCGCCGTTAACTTCGGCGAGATAGAGCCGATCCTGCGCGCCTTCCCCCGCGAACACCCTGCGGAAGTAGAGCCGCCAGTAGGCGAGGTCCGACACTGCGCTCCACCATTTGTCGTACCCGAGGGATGCCATGAGATAGCGGACGATTCGCTCCGGGACGTGTTCATCCGGCAGAGAGAGCCGGGAGACGGTCAGCCGTTCTCCGGAGGGGAGTTTCTTTTCCGAAAGAATCTCAAGCACTGGCACTTCTCCCCTCAGCGGCAGACGATGGCGGCACCGAACCAGTTGACGCCGTTTTCAAAATCCAGCGCATTGGCACAGCGAATGGCGTACTCAGGACGCGCGGAAATCGTTTCTGCGGCATCCGGGAGCCACAGTCCCGCCCGGTATTCTCCCGCGGGCAGGTCCGCCGGAAGCGTGATCCGGACCTCCAGCTTCTGCCGCATTCCGCCGCCGTACCACCGCCGCACGTCGCAGGGGAACTCCAACTGTACCGTCCGCTCCTTTCCAGCGAGGACCAGCCGGATCGGCCGGGGATTGGCCGGCGCGGAGAATCCGTAGTTGGTCAGTTCCACCGACGCGGCGAACTCCCCGCCAGGACGGATCTCGTCGGGAAGGATGGCCCGTTCCAGCTTCAGCCGGTAGCCGAGGTGATCCCGGATGTATTCGTAGTAACTGCGCCAGACGTGCTTTCCGGAGGCCCCGGTGAAGTAGTCTGGATCGTACTCAAGACGGTTGGACTTCAGGAACAGGGGGTCCACCGGGATCTCCTTCCAGAGGTCCATGGAGTAGCGGTCCTGCTCGAAGAGGCTGTGGCTGTGGACCATGCCGAAGGTGTCGTAGTGCCAGCGGGCGAAGTTGACCAGCGCATCTGCCGGGACTGCCAAACCGTTGAGGTCCCGCCAGAAAAGTTCGCCGTCCATGGGGACGAAACGGCTCTCCTGCTCCAGATAGCGCTCCTCTGCCTGCTGTTCTTTGAGGCGGAAGGTGCCGCCGTGCCACTGGCCCGCCATGAAGCCGTCGTTGAAGTGCCCGATCCGTCCGGCGGGCGCACCGGAGAAGGCAATTTCCTCGGTGACGGGGGCGTCGCCGTACAGCGCCATCTTGTATTTCGGGCAGCGGAGCATGGTTTTGCGGGTGGGGGGAAGGGCTTCGAGGACCGCGTCCAGCAGTTCCCTGTGGAATTCCACATCGTCCTGCAGAAAGTGGAAGCTGTTGTGCCACTCCCCGAACTTCCCGATGAATCCGCACTGCAGGACGTAGATCACGTCCGCGTATTTCCGGAGCAGGGGGCACAGTTGTTCCAAGTGGGCGAGAATGGTTTTGCCCGTGGGACCGCAGAGGGAAGGGGAGAGTTCGTAGGCAAAACGGAGCAACGCCTTGGCACCTGCCTCCCGGAGTTTCAGGAAAAAGGACTCAATATCCTGCAGTTTCTCCGGCGGAAGCGGTCTGCCGTCATCGTATTTCATCAGGAAGCAGTAGCTCTGCATGACGGAGACGCCGTCGTAGGCGAGAAAGTCCAGCTCGTCCTGCCATTGAGCGTGGCTGAACTCGATGGCATCCAGCCGGTTTCCCCGGATCAGGTGGGGGATGCCCGGGATCTCGATGTTCTGGAAGGTTGGTTTCTGCTCCCGGCCATCCAGCTTGTTCCGTTTGGAATGACAGGAGCAGGTCCCGGCGATCTCCCCGGGGATACAACTGAAATACATCTCCGTCCGGAATCCCCGTTCCGGATTGCGGAGTCCCCGCCTGCCGTGGATGTCATCGGGACGGAGCCCGCGAAAATTGATCTGCATGTCAATGCCTCTTGTTTGGTTTCGTCAGATTTTTTTTTTACACCGGCGTTCATCCGGAGGTCCATCAAGAACGGGACCGCGACATCTTCCGGAAGCAGGGTTTCTCCCCGGAGTCTCGCCTGTTCCGTCTTGATGAAGGTGTAGAGTTGCGAGATGGAGTTTTCCCCCTCCCGGATGTCCGGGATCTCCTCCCTGCAGATCTGAAGCAGTATTTTTTTCGCGGGATCCAGCGCTCCGGTGTGCGCCAATGCGGAGGAGAGAAGCATCTGAATCAGCGGACGCTGCGACACATCTTCCGGGAGTATGTTGTAAAATTTCAGCATCTTTTCATATTCGCCCAACGCGTCCAGCGTCTTGAGAACCTCTTTTGCAAAGGCGGGATCGGCAGGGGAGAAGCCGGGTGTTGGCAAGGATTAGGTCCCGGTGGTGTTCCTTGTCGTAAAGGGACCAGAGGCGCCCGCCCAGTTCCGGCAGAAAGACCGCCTTCAGAAATTCGTTCTCCAGCACCACGGACTGAAATTTCAGCGGTTCTTCCGGGTCATCGTAGGAATCCTGCCGGGCGTAGGGCAGGAAATCCTGAAACATTTCATAGCCGATGAATAGTTCGTCGTCCTCGTCCAGTTTCGTGAGGGGCTCGCCATCGTGGGACACCTGCAGATTGGGGAACTGCGAGTCCGCACCGATCTTCCGGGCAGAAACCGAAAAAGGTTCGATCCTCATGTCGGTCACGATTTTTTGCTTTTCTCGATATTTTTGTCAGTGTTATCAAAGGTAATATAGCACTGCTCTTTTTGTTTTGCAATTAATACAAAAATGTTTTGTTCTGGAGAGGAAAATCAGAAAAGTGCAAAAAAAATCCGCATGCAACAAATGCACCGGACTTTTTTCAAAGACTGATCAACGATTCATCGGTAAAATCAGCGTGAGAACCTCTACGAGGGATGTGGATCCCTCTTGGGCTCATAGCCGCCAACCCAGAGGGGTGCGGCCATAGCAATCCTGCGGAGCAAGCGCCTTCACGAAAATCCCCCGGAAGACCGGACGGACTTTCCGTTCCACATAGTGGATCGCCTGGAATATGGAACTTACAATACTGCAGCAGAAATCCGCTGCGGCACTCAGGATCCGATCGGAAAAACTCTCCAGTCCGGCGCGAACCGAACAGAAGAATCCCGTTGCTCCGAGACCCATCGGTATGACGAACATCGTCGCTTCCGTCTCCGCCGCCGCAGGTGCGACTGCGCAGGCCAAGGCAAGGTCGAACCGACTGTCATCGAACAGCCAATTCGTCCGCTCCTCGCAGCAACAGATAGAGAAAAACGAGCCCATCACAAAAAAACTTTCTTGACCGATCTTCCCATCCCCGTCGCCGGAGATGGGAAGGATCATTATCCGTTCAGAAAACGATTACTTCTTGTTCTCGTTCTTCTGGAGCACACCGGCCTCGACGAGCTTGTCGATCAGCTGCTGCATGGAGTTGAACGCGTTCAGGAAGCCCTGGGGGGGCATGATGACCCGGAAGTTGGACTGGGGGGTGGGAGCCTTGCCGTCTTCTTCGGGCTGCAGGGTCACGAAGTCAAAACGCACCATGTTGCCAGCGAAGTGGATCTGTCCCATTCCGTCCGCGAAGATTTCTTTCTTGTCAGCCATTTTTCAAATTCCTTTTTTGTTTTTTTGTGTTTCGCATTTTGGCCTGCGCAACACCGGAAGCCCGGCTGTCTGTCAATTGTTTTGCAGCCTGCTTTCGTCCTTCAACGTGGATGAATATACACCCTGCAGATGCAATTGCAAGCAGTTTTACGAAAAATTTTTGAATTTTTTTTCAGGGAGGCTGTAATTGTGACACTCTGTCTCGCTTTTTTTTGCTGATCGTGACATTTTGCCCAACGATGCGGGAAAAAGAATCGTCATCTTGTCGATGCTCCGGAACTCTTTTTTTGTTGAACTACCCTTGTATTTGTCCCGGAGAAGGTATATACTATAACACTAACTTACTGTTTCAAAACTTTCCTGACCATGAAATCCTTGCACCTCAGTCATCTTGTTTGGATCACCATGGCGATCCCGGCTTTCGCATTGATCGCAGTACTGGTCCCGTTGAGCCTGCTGCTTTGGAAGATCGGAACCGATCCCGGAATGGAGCAGACGTTTTCCGATCTGCCCGACAGCCTCACCTCTTTTTCCACGCTTCTTGTGGATATGAGAGCCTTGAACCGCGAGGTCGTTCCGGCATTGAGCGAGGCGCTCTCCGCTTCCCGGGAACTGGTCCGGGAACTGCGCGGTCCCGCTGATTTCATGGTCTCTGCCGCAGGGATCAGCGTCGTCGGATTTTCCCCTCTGGATCAATGGCTGGATACTTCGAAGCAATTCCGCGACCAAACCCGCCCCAGAGCGGAGGAAGCGCTGGACAGGGCCGTGGTCATGGTGGAGAAATTCCGGAAGGGGCCCGCCGTGGAAATGGAACAGAAAATGGCCCGGATCGCTCGCTTCCTCAACAACGCGAATCAGACCGGAACGGTGCTGCACAATCAGCGGATGGTCCTGATCCGTTTCCTGATCACTTCGATCATCCTGCTCGGAATCCTGCTTCTGTTGAACGTGATCGTCGTATTATGTATCGTTAACGTTATATCATCCATGCACCGGCAAATTGAAAAGAAGGAGTCAGAATCATGAAAAGCCGTCCCCGTTTTTATTCCCCCGTCAGCATCGTCGTCGCCGCGCTTCTTGTGGCGGGCGGGATCGCCTCCGGGGCGTGGTGTCTTAGCCGTTTTCTACTGAAGGTCCAGCGTACGACCGAAAAGACCATCACGGTGAAGGGCGTCGCGGAAAAAGCAGTCGTCTCGGATCTCGGGACGCTCGCATTTTTCGTCAGTTGCAAGGCTCCTACCACTGCCGCCGGCTACAAGGAGTTGAACCGTTTGGATGAAGTCGTGCGCAAGGAGTTGACCCGTCTCGGGTTCTCCGCCCGGGAACTGGTGGAGAGTTCGATCTGCTATGAACGGCAGGAGAAGACGGTCCGGATCAAGGAGAACGGCAAGGAGATCTCCAAGAGTGAATTCAGTCACTATCTCTTTCGCCGTACTTACCGGATCCGTTCCGCGCGCGTGTACAATATCGCAGAGGCCGCGTTGAAGCTCTATGATCTGACTGCGCAGGATATCGATGTTTCCGTGGATTCCCCGGAGTACTTCCTCTCCTCGCCGGAACAGTATAAACTGGAGTTGGTCGATGCTGCATCCCGGGCGGGATTTCAGCGTGCGGAGGCCATTGCAGCTACCTGCAAGGCCAGCCTCGGCGTACTTTTGAACGCGAAGCAGGGGGTGATCCAGATCACCCGTCCGGCTTCGGAAGAGTGCAGCGGCGGCGGGGTCTATGATACCGGTAGCATCGACAAGATCATCCGCATGGTCGTGACCCAGACCTTCGCCCTGAAGTGAGCGTCATGGTGCTTCAGGAGAAAGTTTCGCGTTTGGATTCCCGCCTGAAGGAACTCTCTTCCGGCGGGATCGCGCTCGCTTTTTCCGGCGGAGCCGACAGCGCTTTTTTGCTGTTCCTCTTGGCTGACCTGCGGAAAAAGCAGGATTTCCCTTTTGCGGCATTGACTTTTCACTCCCCGTTTCAGCCGGACTTTGAACTGGAGGAGGCCAAGGCGCTGACTCGTCAGGCCGAAGCGGAGCATCTCATCCTTTCCGGAGACCCTCTGGCGTTGCCGGAGGTGGCAGAAAATCCCCCTGACCGTTGCTATTACTGTAAGAAATACATCTTTTCCAGGTTCCGGGAGGAGGCTCTCCGCCGCGGGATGGCCGTTCTCGCGGACGGGACGAACTTCGATGATTTGAGCAGTTACCGTCCCGGACTGCGGGCGCTGACGGAACTGGAGAGCGTCTCTCCGCTGGCGGAGGCGGAGTTGACCAAGACGGAGATTCGGGAACTTGCCGCCCGCCGTGGATGGGCGTTCGCCTCTAAACCGGCGGCGCCTTGTCTTGCCACCCGCTTCCCTTATGGAACGCAACTCACGCCCGGCCGGCTCCGGTTGGCGGGGGCGGGGGAGGGGATCCTGCGGGAGTTCCTGCCGGAAGGGACTGCGTTCCGGCTCCGGCTTCACGATGATCTGGCGCGGATTGAGATTCCGCCGGCACAGTTTCCTCTGCTCATGGAGAAACGGGAAGCGCTTCTTGCTGCGTTGAAGCCGTTGGGAATACGCTACGTTACGCTGGATCTGGAAGGATTCCGCTCCGGCAGTATGGATTCCGGCCTGCGCTGAATCCGAAGGCGCTCTGCCCTCTGTAAAATCAGGGAAAAATCAGAGTTTCCCCTTGCGAAAACGCCCTGCGCAGGCAATATTATGTGGATGATCAACCTTTTGTACCAACCGTAAAGGAAAAACGATGATGGATTATCAGGTCAAGGATATCGCTCTCGCAGACTTCGGCCGCAAGGAGATCGAGATTGCCGAGAAGGAGATGCCCGGCCTCATGGCGACCCGGGCCAAATACGGCCCGCAGAAGCCGCTGAAGGGGCTGAAGATCATGGGCAGTCTGCACATGACCATCCAGACCGCCGTGCTGATCGAGACCCTCCGAGATTTGGGCGCATCGGTCCGCTGGTGCTCCTGCAACATCTTCTCCACCCAGGACCATGCCGCCGCCGCCATTGCGCAGGACGGCATCCCGGTCTTCGCATGGAAGGGCGAATCCCTACAGGAATACTGGGACTGCACCCTCCGGGCCATGACTTGGCCGGATGGTTCCGGGCCCGATCAGATCGTGGACGACGGCGGCGATGCCACCTTGCTGATCCACTGGGGCGTCAAGGCGGAAAAAGATCCATCCTTCGTGGAGCGCAAGCCATCCAGTGAAGAGGAGGGAGTGATCCTCGCCCTGCTGAAGCGCACGCTCTCCGAGGCTCCGGGCAAATGGAACCGTTTCGCCGCCAACGTCAGGGGCGTCTCTGAGGAGACCACCACGGGAGTCCATCGGCTCATCCGCATGGCGAAGAACGGCGAACTGCTCTTCCCCGCCATCAACGTCAACGACTCCGTCACGAAGTCCAAGTTCGACAACGTCTACGGTTGCCGCCACTCCCTCACCGATGGGATCAAGCGGGCGCTGGACGTGCTGATCTCCGGTAAGCAGGCGGTGATCTGCGGCTACGGCGAAGTCGGCAAGGGATGCGCCGAAGCCATGCGCAACGAACGCGCCCGGGTGGCAGTCTCCGAAATTGATCCCATCTGCGCTCTGCAGGCCTGCATGGCCGGATTTCAGGTGGCGCCCGTGGAGGATATGCTCCCGTACGGCGACATCTATGTGACCACCACCGGCAACTGCCACATCATCACCGCGGAACACATGTCCCGCATGAAGGATCAGGCCATCGTCTGCAATATCGGGCACTTCGACAATGAGATCGAGGTGGCGAAACTGAAGGCGTGGCCCGGGATCAGGATCACGGAGATCAAGGGCAGCGAATGTCCGGTCCACCGCTACACCTTCCCGGACGGACACAGCATCTATCTGCTGGCCGAGGGCCGGCTGGTCAATCTCGGATGCGCCACCGGACATCCCAACTTTGTCATGAGCTGTTCTTTCTCCAATCAGGTGCTGGCCCAGATCGAACTGGCCAGCCGGGTGCACAAGCCGGAGGTCTACTACCTGCCCAAGAAGCTGGACGAGGAGGTCGCCCGGCTCCATTTGGAGAAGTGCGGTGCCAAACTCACCCGGCTCACTCCGGAGCAGGCCGACTACATCGGCGTGGAACTTGACGGCCCCTACAAGGCGGAAAATTACCGCTACTGATCTTCCGCAGGCATCCCTGCGGGTACGAAGAAAAACGCTCCCCGGTCTTTTGCAGATCGGAGAGCGTTTTTGCCGTCTCGGTATTCTGCTTGGATCACTTCCCTGTGGCGTGGCGGCGGTCCAGTTCGAGGCGGGTCCGCGCCGCCCGTTCCCGGGAGATGGGATACTTGTACATCAGGATCGCCCCGAAGAGGAACGCGATCACAGGACACAGCACCATGATGGCCTTCATCCGGAAGGATATCGCATCGGAGAGTCCCACCGTCTTGGCCGTCTCCACGCTGAACCCGGAGAACTCCAGCATCAGTCCAGCGAGGACTGCGGTCATGGCGTTGGCGGATTTCTTGATGAAACCGAGAACGGAACTGAAGATTCCCTCCCTGCGCATTCCGGTGATGAGTTCGTCGTCGTCGCAGATGTCGGACATCATGGAGTCGATCATGAGCCAGCAACCCTGCGTCGCCAGCGCGATGAAGACGTAACTTACGACCTGCGCGTAAGGCCAGCGGGGGTCCAGCGTGAACCAGAGCGTTCCGTAACAGACCGCCGCGTAGATGAATCCGCAGATCACGGCGCTGCGTTTGTTGAGTTTTTGAGAGAGAAACGTGAAGATCGCCAGACTGACCATGCAGGTTATGCTGCCGAGGGAACCGTTGATCCCCACGATGTTGGCATTGAGGCTCTGGTCTCCGAGGCAGACCACGTACAAACTGACGAAACTCCCGATCATCATGGGCATCCCGAAGATCAGGATGACGATGAATTCGCAGCAGCAGATCCGCAGAAACACCTTGTTGGAGAAGGCTCCGATGACCGACTTCAAGAGCGAGATCTTGGGCTGGTGCTGACCCTCCGGGCGCTCTTTGCATCCCAGCGCCGGCATGAAGCCGAGGATGATCACCAGCACCGACATGACGCAGGTGACGATGATCGCTCCCTGCTGGATGTTGCAGAAGAGCGTTTCGTTGACGCTGAACTTATAGACCCAAGGCACCGCCGCCTGCGCGATCAATCCGATGTACATGCGCCAAGAGAGCACCCGGGTGCGTTCGTCGTAGTTGTCGCTCAGCTCGAAGCCCAGCGCCGTGAAGGGAACCACGAAAAGAGTGTATGCGCAGGCGTAGATGCATCCCATGGTGACAAGGTGAAAGAAAGGCGCGTTGCAGTACCATGCATTCTGTGCCGTGGAAACGAAGGGAACCACCCAGAAGAGCGGCAGCAGGATAGCGCAGCAGATGGTGCCCACGATGATCAGCGGACGCCGCCGTCCCCACTTGGAGCGGAAGTTATCCGACCAGTTGCCGATGATGGGATCGGTGACGGCGTCGATGAAGCGGGGGATCGCCACCGCGATGCCAGCGAGGGCAGGATTCATCTTGAAGTAGTCCACGTAGACCCAGAGGTAGAGGTAGTTGAAGACGTTGAACATGAAGTTGTCGGCGGCGCCGCCGCACCCCCACATGATTCGGGTCTTCATGGGGACTTTGCGGTGGATTGGGGCTGAGATCGCAGTTTCCTGTGCCATTTGAAATGACGTCCTTTCCGAGGTGATTATGGATGGAATATGTTCTTTTGTGATGACAGACCATAATTTACATGGATTCCATCACAATTTCCATGTAATTGGAGATCAAAATATATAATTTATTTTCAGATCGCCGGAAAATATCATTCTGCCGGAAAGAATCTTAAACGGAAACCGTTTTGCTCTTGACGGCAACGGAGAAAAGGATTATATTTTACGCTGACGGCAGAGAGCGGGCGCGGCTCCCGGTCATTCTGCCGGTATTTTCGGAAAACGTTCAGCATGGAGGTGTGTGATGAGACCCGGTTTGTGGCAGATCCTGTTGATCCTTGCGATAGTGATCCTGCTCTTTGGCGCGAAGAAACTGCCGGAACTGGCCCGTTCCATCGGGAAGGCCCGCTCCGAATTCCGCAAAGGGCAGAATGAGGGGCAGACGTCCGACGAAGGCCCCGAAAAGCGCAGGGATGACCGGAACTGATGCCGGAAGAAAATACATCCGGCGGCGTGCTGGAACACCTTGAGGCATTGCGCACGGTCCTCTGGCGGACGCTGATCGCCTTCGTTCTGTGGTGCATCCCCGGTTGGTGTGTCTCGCCGTGGCTGATCCGGAAGCTGCTTGCCTATGCGGCTCCCACAGGGTTTCAACTGCACTATTTTACGCTGATGGAACCTTTCTGCACCCAGATCAAATGCATGGTCTCTCTCGCGCTTCTCGGTACCTTTCCTTTTGCGCTCTATTGGTTCTGGGGATTCATCGCCCCCGGGCTGACCGGCCGTGAACGCCGGATTTTGCGGATGCCCGTGGTCGCGGCGATCGTTCTCGCACTCTCCGGAATGGCTGTCTCCGTCGGGTTTCTGATCCCCGCCGTGGTGCGATTTTCGCTGACCTTCTCCGGTGCGGAACTTTCTCCGGTGCTTGGAATCGGGGACTTCGTCGGACTGATGCTGATGATCGTGCTCGCCGGTGCGCTGATGTTCCAGTTCCCGCTGTTGGTCTATGCTCTGCTGGCCATGGACGTCGTCTCCGTGAAAGGAATGCAAAAGAAGCGTCCCGTGGTGCTGGTGCTGATCCTGATCGTTGCGGCGCTGGTGACGCCTCCGGACGTGGTGAGTCAGTTGCTGCTTGCAGTACCGAGTTATCTGCTGTTCGAGGGGACGCTTCTGATTTTCCGGTTCCGGAGTGGGAGACAAGAGGAAGAATGAGCCGTTTTTTCCTTTTCCGGGATTGTAAAAGAAACGGGAACGGATTATATTGAGGCGGCGGAAGACGCTGAAACGAAAATCACGGGCCGGGAGAGTTCCGGCTATCAGGAAAGGAGATTGCTATGGAACAGGATTATCTCAAGGGGTTGGGATTCAACAAGGGCATGGTCGCTTTTTTGAAAACGTCGGGCAAAACCATGATCTTCCGCGGGATCCTGTTGGTGTTGTTGAGCGGATTGCTCTTCTGCTATCCCGTTGAGACCACTACCATTACCACCCGGATCATCGGCATCGGTCTGCTTCTGGACGGCATCCTGCTGTTGGGCGCCGGCTTCCGGGCAGGGGAGGGGCGGCGGGAACTGCTGGTCTTCAACGGCTTCGTGCTGGTGCTCGTGGGATGTCTCTCCGTCTTCAAACCGCTGGCGGTGAACTGGCTTTGGGTGATCGTCATCGGTATCTGGATCCTGATCGCCGGACTGCAGAGCCTCTTCATCGGCGGAAGCCGTCTGTGGAGTTCCGTCTTTTCCGGTCTGATCCTGATTCTTGTCGGGGGGCTTTTCATTTCCGCACCCTGGGTCGGGCTGCTGCAGATTGCCTGGTGTCTGGCGTTGCTGCTCATGATGACCGGGACCGTGTTGATCGTTCAGGGATTCCGGCTCACTTCCAGTTTGCGTTAAACGTCCACCGCCTTTCGGCCCCCCGGGATTTCAACCCCGGGGATTTTTTTTGCCCGCATTCCGATTGACGGACAAAAAAGGAGCGGCTCCGAAGAACCGCTCCGCAGATCGCAAAGAAGAACGCTGATCAGCGCTTGACCCGGGCGTTGCCGCTCCAGATGCTCCAGACCTGCTCCTCGTCGGCCGGCTGGCCGTAGTCGGTGAGGTGCGTGGTGGCGAGAGCGCCGGTGGCCCAGCCGAACTGGA
>DCGG01000055.1:3392-23128 GCA_002315455.1 Lentisphaeria bacterium UBA1784 | reverse complement strand
CTCCGTCATCGCCGGGCCCTGCTCCATCGAATCCGAGGAGCAGATCATCGCCATCGCCCGCGCCGTCAAAGAAGCCGGGGCCACCATGCTCCGGGGCGGAGCCTTCAAACCCCGCACCTCGCCCTATTCCTTCCAGGGACTCCGGGGCCGCGGGATCGAACTGCTGCTGGAAGCCAAACGCGACACCGGTCTGCCCATCGTCACCGAGATCATGGACCTCTCCCAACTGGAGTTCTTCAATGAGGTGGACGTAATCCAGGTGGGCGCGCGGAACATGCAGAATTTCGAACTGCTCCGACATCTCGGCGAACTGCGGAAGCCCATCCTTCTCAAACGCGGTCTCGCCAACACCTATCAGGAACTCCTNNGATGAGCGCCGAATACATCATGGCCGCCGGCAACGAACAGGTGATCCTCTGCGAACGGGGCATCCGGACCTTCGAAAACTACACCCGCAACACGCTGGACATCTCCGCAATCCCGGCGCTTCGGACGCTCTCCCACCTGCCCATCATCGTCGATCCGAGCCACGCCGCAGGGATCAGTGCCTTCGTCCCCACGCTGGCCAACGCCGCCGTTGCCGCCGGAGCCGACGGGATCATGGTGGAGGTCCACAACGATCCGGCCCACGCGCTCTGCGACGGAGCACAATCCATCACGCCGGACCGATTCTGCAAACTTTTCCGACAAATGAAAGCCTTCCACGAACTGCGAACCTCCCTTGCCAACGCGGAGAAATGACCATGGAAAACGTCAAATCACTGGAAGAATGCCGCGCCCGAATCAGCGACATTGATCGAAAACTGGAGGAGTTGTTCATCCAGCGCATGGCCGCGTCCGCCGACGTGGCTGCCTACAAAAAAGAGCACGGGCTCCCCGTTTTCGACCGGACCAGGGAACGGGACATCCTCTCCCGGGTAGTGAAAAGCGCGCCGAAGGAACTGGGCGGATACGCAAAGGTCCTCTTCTCCACCATCATGGACCTCAGCCGCTCCTACCAGAGCAGTCTCATCGTCCCAGAAGGCACACTCAGTTCCGCGGTGGAGCGCGCACTGAGCGACTCCCCTGCCCTCTTTCCCAGTTCGGCAGTGGTGGGATGCATGGGGCTGGAAGGCGCGTATGCGCAAGCCGCCTGCGACAAACTTTTCCGCACGGCAGACATCCTCTATTTTCACAACTTCGAAGGCGTCTTTCAGGCCGTGGAGAGCGGACTTTGCCAGTTTGGAGTCCTCCCCATCGAAAACACCACCGCAGGGACCGTCGCCGCAGTCTATGATCTGATGCGGAAATCCAAGTTCCACATCGTCAAGAGCCTGCGGCTTCAGATCTGCAACCGCCTGCTGGTGAAGCCGGGGACCAGGCCGGAGGAGATCAAAGAAGTCATCTCCCACGACCATGCCCTTAAGCAATGTTCCGAATATCTGAACCGCAGAAAGGACCTCCGGCTGACCATGGCGGAGAGCACCGCCAAGGCCGCCAAAATCGCGGCGGGATCCGGCCGTTCCGACTTGGCCGCCATCGCCTCCGGGGATTGCGGGGAGATCTACGGACTGCAGGTCCTCGATGAAAACATCCAGAATTCGGACTACAACTACACCCGGTTCATCTGCATCGCCAAGGACCTCACGATCTACCCCGGCGCCAACCGGATCAGTCTGGTGGCGAGCCTGCCGCACCGTCCCGGTGAACTCTACCGCATGATCGCCCGCTTCTCCGCGCTGGGGTTGAACCTGACGAAACTGGAAAGTCGTCCTATTCCGGGAAAGGAATTCGAGTACCTTTTCTACTTCGATCTGGAAGGCTCCGTGCAGGACCCGCAGGTGCTGCGGATGCTCAGCGATCTGGAGAACGACGTGGCCAACGTCACCTTCCTCGGCAACTATCAGGAGATCTGACCCATGACCAATCGACCGACCATTGCCGTTGTCGGCCTCGGACTGCTGGGAACGTCGCTTGGCATGGCTCTCCGGGGGAAAGGATACCGCAGGCTCGCATGGACCCGACGTCAGGAACTGCGCCGCCGCGCCGTGGCGGAAGGAGTTGCGGACGGTACGTCCGATTCTCTCCCTGCCCTGCTCGCGGAGGCGGACATCACCGTCTTTGCCCTGCCGCTGGATGCGACTGCGGAATATCTGGAAAAGTACGCTTCCTGCTGGCATCCCGGCGCCATCGTCAGCGACGTAGGCAGTCTAAAGGCCCGCATTTCCGCCCTCGGGCAGAAGTTGCTTGTTCCCAAGCAGGTCCATTTCATCGGAGGACACCCCATGGCGGGGACGGAAAAGAGCGGCTATGATGCGGCATTCCCCACGCTCTACGAAAATGCGGACGTGTTTCTCACGCCGGGACCGGACGCTCCGTCGGAAGCGAAGGAGGAGCTGAAACAGCTTTGGGAGAGCCTTCACTGCCATCCCCGTTTCATCGCGCCGGAACATCACGATCAGCTGGTTGCCCGGACGAGCCACGTACTGCACATCCTCGCTTCGGCGCTGACCCGGAGCATCCTCGGTACCGCCAACGATCCGCAGGGGATGCGGGAGCGCTTCGCAGGTTGTGCCACTGGCTTCAAGGACACCACGAGGATCGCCTCCAGCAATCCTGCCATGTGGCGGGAGATCATCCAGCAGAACCGTTCCGCGGTTCTCTCGGCGATGGCGGAATTCGAAGAGGAGTATGCCAGTTTGAAGGCGAGCATCCAAATGGAGGATTTCGGGAAATTCGAGACCCTCTTTACGGAAGGGAAACTCCTGCGGGACCGCTGGCTGGACTACAAAAAACGCGGCGAATGACCGATCCTCCGGATCAGCAGTCCGCTGTCCCCGTGATCTCCTCCAGCAGTCCGAGACATCCGGCGAGAACGTCGCGCCACGTTGCGGTGAAATCCCCGGTGTACCACGGGTCTGCCACCTCGGTGCCGGGGCGTCCGGCATAGTCCAGCAGAAGCCGGATCTTGTGTTCCGGGTCCTCCCCGAAGATCCGGATGAGATTGTGCAGATTAGCGCGGTCCATGCAAAGGATCAGGTCCCAGTCCTCATACTCTCCGCACCGTACCTGCCGGGCGCAGTGCCCGGCACACGGAATCCCGTGGCGCCCCAGTTCCCTGCGGGCCGGAGGATAGACGTCGCTGCCCAGTTCCTCGGTGCTGGTGGCCGCAGACGCGATGACGAGTTCCTCCCGGATATCCCGCGTTTCCGCAAGATGTTTCAGCAAAAATTCCGCCATGGGACTGCGACAGATGTTGCCATGGCAGACGAAAAGGATCCGCCGCGGCCGGTTTTCCATTATTTTCCGCATGGCTCTAATGTACTCCGGTTACCGCAACATTGCAAGCCGGATGCGTTGCGTCAGCGGTCCAGGGATTTCCAAATCGGTTCCAAATCAATGACGCCGCCCTGCACCATGGCCCGGTCGAGCGCCATGGCAAAGACCGCGCTCTCCAGCCCCTCTGAACCGCCGCATTTGGGTGCAGTACCGTTCTTCATGCAGTCCCAAAGTTCTGCCATGATGATCTTGTCTCCGGCTCCGTGCCCATCCCGCGAACCGAAATTGTAGACGTGCGCCGCCTCCTCGCCGAGGAATTTGCAGCGCAACTCCATGGAGTAAAGATCGAGGATCATCGTCCCTTCCGAGCAGGAGAAGTACATCCGCCGCTCCGGAATCGCATTGGACATGGTCGCAAGAAAGTTCACCTTTACTCCATTGCGGTAGTCGGCGATCGCCACCTGCGTATCCAGCAGATCGGTGTCGTCGGAGAAAGGAGTGGCGGTCCGATGAGGATCATGCCAGGTCATGAACACCTCCTTGCCGTACTTCTCCAGCAGCGGCTGGTTCTCCGGCTTGAAAAAGAGCCGGGAACCGAAGGCCGCCACCCGCCGGGGCAGAGAGCCGACCAGCCAGTTCAGCAGGTCCAGATCATGACAGCACTTCTCGAGGATGTGGGGTCCGGCAAGTTTGGTGTGCCGACGCCAGTTGCACATGATGTATCCGCCGTGAGCGGGAGTGACGTTCTCGTTGGCGCCGATGGCGAGAAGTTTTCCCAGTTTCCCGGAGTCAAGGAGTTCCTTCGCCTTCCTGTAGAGCGGAGAGTAGCGGAGCACGAACCCCGTGGCGAAGGTCCGGCCGGAAGCTTTCCAGCCGTCGTAGATGGCCTTGCAGTCCTCGATGGAGGTGGCGAGGGGCTTCTCGCTGAAAACGTGCTTCCCGGCGGCAAAGGCGGCAAGAACGTGCTCTTTGTGGTAAGCATTGGGAGAAAATACCATCACCCAGTCCACGCCGGGGAAGCCGATGGCATCATGATAATCCCCGACCAGCTCTGCGTTGAGGGCGGGGAGCATCTCCTTGCGGGCCAGGGCCACCGCCGGGTCCGGATCAAAAATCGCGACGACCTCCACGGCGCCGTCCGCCGCCTTCAGAAGATGGGAAACAAGATTGCAGCGGTTTCCGGCTCCGATCAAAGCGATCCTGATCTTTTTTTTCATGGGTAATCTCCTTTTTTTATCATGATTTCATTTGAAAAAAATCCGTTGAATAACTATAATATACCCAAAACAAAACAAAAATAAATGGATAAAAAGTTCATGAATCATGACAAAAAGCCATCATTGCACCGCCGCATAGGCCCGATCCCGGAACTGCAGCGGAAATACGGATTGATTATTTTGGGAGTCAGCCACTACACCGCTCCGCCCGACAGTTTTCAGGAGTGTACGGAACGAATCTTCGAGTTCTACAGCCTCTCCCATCTGTTGCGCGGACGGGGCCGCTGCATCCTCGACGACGGTACCGACGTCATCATGGAAGAGGGAGATGCCGTACTGGTCCCGCCGGGCATGGTCAACCGCTACGGCGGCTGGGCTGGTCACCCCTACGAGGAAGAGGCGCTCCGTTTTTTCGGGCCCATTGCCGACGGGATGTTTTCCGCGGGAGTCATCCGGAACGGAGTCTTTCCGCTCGGTCCGGATCAACTGCTGCTGCCGAAAAAAAGGCTTTTTTCCGATCCTTCCGCGGATGCGCAGGTCCACGCGGTGCTGGAACTTCAACGGCTTCTGGTACAGATCAGCGATCTCCGTCATCTGCCTCCGCTCGGGGAGAACCCGGTAGCGCGGATTCTGGAACACGTCCGCAACTCCCCGGAACGCTGGTGGACGGTAGAGGAGATGGCCGCACTCTGCAACCTGACCGTCCCCCGGTTCCGGAGACACTTTCACGCGCTTACGGGCGCCAATCCCAAGGAGTATTGTGAGCAGTTGAAACTGCGCCGGGCCGCGGAAATGCTCGCCTCCGACCGCTCCGGCCTGCGCAGGATCGCACTGTCGCTGGGGTACGCCGACGAATATCATTTTGCCCGGCGATTCAAACTTTTTTTCGGCATCAGTCCCGGACAATACCGCCTCCATCTCTGATCAGCGGATAAAATTCCAGAAAATCCTTGCAAAAAAAACGGAAACCGGTTGAATTTCAAGGGAAAGCGGAGTATATTATCGGAACGTGCACCAGTAGGGCATGTGATCGCAGCGGAACGGGATCTCAAAAAATGAGAAAGATCGGTCCCTGTCCGTATGACCAAACCAAAGCGGGCTTGCAAATCTCTGACAAAGCGCGCGCAACAGAAAGGATGCCGTTAAAATGGCGAAAATCACGATCAACGATCTTCTTGAAGCCGGTTGTCACTTCGGACACCAGACCCGTCGCTGGAACCCCAAGATGAAGCATTTCGTCTACGGTACCAAGAACGGCATCAGCATCATTGATCTGACCAAGACCATGCACCAGATTGCCGATGCCTGCAACTTCCTGCAGCGCACTGTTGCCAACGGCGGAGACGTTCTCTTCGTCGGCACCAAACGTCAAATCCGGGATACCGTCAAGGCTCTGGCTGAAGAGACCGGGATGTTCTCCGTCTCCGAGCGCTGGCTGGGCGGAACTCTCACCAATAACGTCACGATTCGCGGCAGCATCAACAAGATGGCCGAGATCGACGGCATCCTCAATTCCGATGCCATCAACTCCATGAAGAAGAAGGAAGTCGCCGGACTTACCCGCCGCGCCGAGAAACTCCACCGGGATTTGGACGGCATTGCCGCCATGAAGAAGCTTCCCGCCGCCCTCATCGTCATCGACGTTTTCAACGAACTGAACGCCGTCCGCGAGGCCAACAAACTCAACATTCCCATCGTTGCCATCGTTGACACCAACAGCGATCCCTCCCTCGTGGATTTCCCCGTCGCCGCCAATGACGATGCCGTGAAGTCCGTGGAGATTATCACCTCCGTCTTCCGGGATGCCATCAAGATCGCCAAGGAGATTCATCTGAAACGCGTCGCCGAGGAACGGGATGCCGTCGAGGCCGCCAAGAAGGTCGCCCAGGAGAACGCCGATGACGCCGAGAAGGCCGAGAAGGAAGCCGCCGCCAAGCCGAAGCGTGCTCCCCGCAAGGCCACCGCCGACAAGGCCGAAAAGGCCGAGAAAGCGGAAAAAACCGACAAGCCTGCCGCCAAGCCCCGCAAGGCCGCCGCGTCCAAGACCACCGCTGCCAAGGCCCCCAAGGCCGAGAAGGAAGCCGCCGCTCCTGCGGAAGAGGCCAAGTGATCAACCGGAACAGTTTTGACGAAAGGTGACAACAATGATTACCGCGAAAATGGTTTCCGAGCTCCGGGAGAAGACCGGCGCCGGCATGATGGATTGCAAAAAGGCTCTGGTCGCTGCCGACGGCGACATGGAGAAGGCCATTGAGAACCTCCGGAAGTCCGGCATCGCCAAGGCCGAGAAGAAATCCGGACGTAGCACCAATCAGGGTCGCGTCTGGACCGCGATCGACGGCAAGAACGCCGCCATCGTGGAGGTCCTCTGCGAGACGGACTTCGCCGCCAAGACCGATAAGTTCGCCAATCTGGTGAAGAATATCGCCGCCGCGGCGGCCAAGGTTTCCGGCGAGGGTGACGTGACCGCCGCCGTCAATGAGGCTGAAGCCGCCGAACTGACCAGCAATATCGCCACCATCGGCGAGAACATGCAGATCCGCCGTGCCGCCAAGTGGGTGAGCAACGGTTCCAGCGTGTTCGCCGGCTACCATCACATGGATGGCCGGATCACCGTGATGATTGAGGCCGAAAACGTCAAGGATGCTTCGATCCTCAATGACATCTGCATGCACATCGCGGCCTTCAGCCCCGAGTACATCGATGCCTCTCAGGTCCCGGCCGAGGTCATCGCCAAAGAGAAAGAGATCGCTCTGGCCTCCGATCCCAAACTGGCCAGCAAGCCCGCAAACATCCTCGACAAGATCTTGGCCGGCAAGGTCCAGCGTTATTTCTCCGAGGTCTGCCTGATGGATCAGGCCTGGGTGAAGGACGACAAGACCACTCTGGCCAAGCTCTGCCCCGGACTCAAGGTCAAACGGATGATCCGCTGGGCCGTCGGCGAAGAGATCTGACCGGTCTCCGCTGAATAAAGTATCTCTGAAGAGAGTCGGATTTTTCCGGCTCTCTTTTTCATTTTCTCTTGTTTTTTGCTCCATCCTGACCTATATTACAGCGGGGAACCTGAAAAAAAAGGAGTTGCGGCATGAGTCAGAGTTGTACCATTCCCTATGGGAAAGCGCAGATCGTCGGACCTTTGGAAGCGGTCCTGCCGGGTCGTCTGGAGTATCCCGAATGCGGGACGCTGGAGGGATTCCGGGGCGAGAGAATTCACTTTCAGGTAGTCTGCATTGATTCATACTATTCCCACGCCAAACTGAAAATCTCCGGTCCACTGGCGAAGTACGCCAGCGTCCGGGTGATGGACTACATTCCCTGCCTCTCGCCAGCCGAACCGGCAGACCCAGACGTCATCACCCACGAACCGGGACTTTTCCCCGGAGTTCTTTCGGATGATGAGGAACTCCAAATGGGGGGGAACGCGGCGGTCGCCTTCTGGATCACGCTGGATCTGCCGAAGAATTGCCGTCCCGGCGAATCGGAGTTGAAGGTGGACCTCTTCACCCGGGTCCTTATCGATACCCAATGGGATGGCCCCCACTCCATGAACCTTCCGGTAAAGATCTTTCCGGCGGTGCTTCCTCCGCAGAAACTGGTCTGCGAACACTGGTTCTATGCGGACTGCCTCATGACTCACTACAAGGTGAAATGCTGGTCGAAGGAGCACTGGCGCATCATCGGCAACTACTTCAAAAACATGGCAATGCATGGCATGGATTCACTTCTGACGCCGCTGTGGACCGTTCCGCTGGATACCCTCCCCGGAGGCGAACGCCCCACCGCTCAACTGCTGATCGTCTCCGAAGAAAAGGGACGCTACCGCTTCGATTTCCGCAGGCTGAAAAAGTGGATCGAACTTGCTCGAACCGCCGGAATCCGCAAGTTCTCGCTCTCCCATATCTTCACCCAGTGGGGCGCGGAGTTCACCCCCAAGATCATGGTCAGAAAAAAAGGCAATGAGGTCCGCCGTTTTGGCTGGGACGTGGCGTCGGATTCCGCGGAGTACCGTTCCTTCCTGCAACAGCTGTTCCCTGCCCTCTTCGCATTTTTCAAGCGGTGCGGCGTTCCCTGCGAAGACGTTTACGTTCACCTCTCCGACGAGCCGGGGCTGAAACATTTGGAGTTCTATGGAAAGGGCGCCAAGTTCGTGCGCGCCCTGCTTCCTCCCGGGGTCCGCACGCTGGACGCGCTCAGCCGTCCCGATTTCTACGACCAGGGACTGGTGGACGTCCCGGTGCCGACCACCTCCCACATGGACCGCTTCGCCGGCCGGGAACTCCCGGAGCGCTGGTGCTATTACAGCGGCGACTGGGAGGGTCGTCTGTCCAACCGCAAACTCGGAACGAGCCCCCTGCGGAACCGCATTCTCGGAGTGATGCTCTATCTGCTCAAAATGGATGGATTTCTGCAGTGGGGATACAACTTCTGGTACAGCACCCTCTCCCGGCGGCATCTTGATCCGCTGGACATCCGGCAACTCTCCCGGGTCTACGGGGTCGGGACCGCCTTCATGGTCCTGCCCGGCGAGGACGGGAAACCGCTGGACTGCGCCAACTACGAGGTCTTTTCCGAGGGATTGCAGGACCTCCGTGCCCTGCAACTGCTGGAACGACGCATCGGACGGGAAGCGGTCCTCGCCGTGATCAACGAGGGACGCTCCGAACCGCTGACGATCCACAACTGGCCCGACGATCCGGAGTTTCTGCTTTCTCTTCGCAGACGGATCGCAGAAAAACTCTCTCAGCAAACCGTTTGAGCCTTACGGGACGCAAGCAAAAGCCCGGAACCGTGAAAACAGTTCCGGGCTTTTTGTAACGTCAACAGAGATCAGAGCACGCGCTCAATGGTGATCTCAGGATCGATCTCGTCACGCAGGATGCGCTCCAGACCGCCCTTGATGGTCATGGCGGCATGGGGACAACCGCCGCAGGCGCCGCGGAGCCGTAATTTTACCAGTTTTCCTTCGATGGCGACGATCTCGAGGTCTCCGCCATCCGCCTGAAGGCAAGCACGCAATTCCTCAAGACGCGCCGTGATCTTCTTGTTCAAATCTTCCATTTTTTCCTCCTTGGATATGGTTGTTTATGCAACAGTCATCAGGGCCGCAACCGGGGTTGGATCCGATAATATTTTCCGCCGAGTTCCCGCATGGCCTCTTCCGCGGCCTCGCGGGGTTCCCGGAACTCAGTGAGTTCCAGTTCCAAATACACAGCCTGCTTCTCCACGGAAAAACGGCCGAAGAGATGCCCCTGCAAAAGAGGCTGTTCAAAACGTTGTTCTTCTCCGTAAGAACAGAGTTTTCCTTTGCATTTCAAATCGAGAGACGGCAGAAACTTCCGCAGAAAATCCTGCAATCCGGGATTGTCCCGCAGGTCCAGCCGGGAACAATCGTAGATATCCATCGCGACCACGAGAGCAGACGCACCGCTGGAACGAAACAGTTTCTCCCATGACAAAGTGGTCCTGCCCGGTTCCACCCGGGTCGGCGCCATATTCCGGGAAACGGCCCCGCCGGCCACAACTCCGCGGCGAAGAGGCGGCGTCACCCGCCAATCCCGGCTCCGCATCCCCTTTGCGAGTTCGGAGACCGCCACATCGAAATCAATGGAGTCGCCGCAGGTGAAAATGTCGACGGCGGCGTAATCATACTCCGGCCACGCATGGACCGCGAAATGGGACTCGCTGATCACCACGACCCCGCTGACTCCCTGCGGCTCGAAAAGGTGAAAGACCGAATCCACCACCGTCGCGCCGGAGGCCTTGGCCGCAGCGATGAAGATGCGCTTCATCTCCCCTGCATCCGCGAGGACCTTCGGATCGCAATCATAGAAATCAGCAGTCACCTGCCGCCCCAGGGCGAAGACCTCTGGCTCTTTTACTCTGATCTCATCTGTCATTTCAGCAACCGGCAAAGTCATTCCGTCAACATAGACAATATAGACTTTTCTAATCCAAATTCAACGGCACGATCACCGGCGATCGTTCAACTCGAAACGGCACTGGGAGGCGATATCGTACATAAGCTTCTGTTCCGCCTGCTGGTATTTCGCCATGCGGCAGCCGAAGGTATACTGATCTTTCTCCTTGGCGAACCCAGCCATGTCGGCCGGGATGCGCTTCTCCAGCAGGACGATGGCCGCACCGTTGCCATCAGCAAGCGGTTTGCCGACTTCTCCTGTGGCTAACTGCATGGCGGACATAGCCGCAACGGCGCTGTTCTGATCCAGTTTCTCGTCGGAGGGCTTGAAGGTGACGCTCTTGAACGTGCACCCCTTCAGCGTCTTGAAGGCTTTGATCCGGGTAGGGATGGCCTTTTCCGCCATCAGCGCAGCCTGAGCCTTGGATGCGGCATCGAACGCCGCCTTTTTGGCCAAAGTCATGGAATAGTCCGCCTGGACCTTCCGGGAGACCTCGAAAAATTCTGCCTGCCGGGGTTCCGTCCGGGCGGTGACAAAGCCGATGTATGCGGCCTGCTCGTCGGAGGATTCAGAGGCCAGCCGCCCTGCGGGGGTCGAAGCCAGATCGATGACAAGCTGGCGGGATTTCACAGTCCCAGCGGCATTGGCGTCAAAATTCACCTTGCCCGTCCGGATCACCGCAACTTTCGCCTTGGCGGCGGAGGCGAGGAACAGCGCCGTCCGCTGCTGGGGCGCCGCTTCCTGGATCGGCTCATAGACGTCGGTTGCAAACTTGTAGGCGGCGCGGCGGGCAAGATCCCTGCTGGCGGCTTTCACGAATTCACTGCGGACGTCCTTCTCCGCCGCGGCATAGGTGCGGGCCTTGCCGTCCTTATCCACGAACTTGGCGCTGTTGGCGCGGTAGTACTGCTCCAGCGCATTGGAGGTGGCCAATTTCCCGGCCTCCTGAACATAGTTGCGGTTGGGGAATTCCACCACCAGCGCTTCGAAGGAGCCGGGGAGCAGATAGCGGTTTCGGTTCTTCTCGAAATACTCCTTGGTCCCGGCCGCCGTAACCTTCACGGACGCGAGGTATTTTGCGGCAGGAAACTCGGCGATATTCACCAGATATCCGGTATTCATCTGCCGGTACATCTCCTGGACCTCGCCCGGGGTGGCGGTAATCCCGCTCACCATGCTGAGACGAAGTTTGTTCAGCAGGATCTGATTGCGGAAAGCCGCATTGAAATCAGCCTCCTCAACGCGGAAACGCTTCAGCAGATCCCGGTACTTTGTGATGCTGAATTTTCCGTTTTCCTGAAACTCCGGCACCTGCCGCAGGACGGCGGCGACCTCCTTGTCGCTGACCGCAAGTCCCATGGATTCCGCCTTGGCGAGCTGGCAATAGTACTCGAAGAGCTGGCGCTCCGTGAAGTCCGTCCGGCGTCCGAAACTCAGGATCTGGAGCTGATTGGCAAGGGTGCGGAGCTCTCCGTAAGTCACTTTCTTTCCGAAAGCGGTGCCGACCCGTATTCCATCCGGACCGAAATCACCGAATCCGAACTGGCCCGGAGTGAAGAACCCGACGAAGGCGATGATGATGATGACCGTGATGATGCCCCACAGCACCCGGCTGTGTTTGTGGCACACGGAATTGAGTTTCTTGATGATCATGATGTTTTGGTTCCTTTCCTGTATATGAATATGGTTTAGAATACGATCATTTGATTTTCACCCGGATCTCGGCGGGAGCGATGGAAAAAGCCGTCACGCCGGGAGTCAGTACCCGGCACTGCGGCTCCAGAGTATGGACACCGGATTTCCGGATCCCCGTCAAATCAACGTATGCACGAATGCTTTCCGCATTGCACGTTGCGAGGAAGGAACGCGGGCCCTTGAGCACGACGTTGACCCTGTCCGGCTCCATAGTGATCTCCCGCTTGTTCTGGGAATTTTCCAGCAGGACGACCAAAGGCACCTGCGCGATCGCCTTGGTGGTATAGCGAGGTTCCACGGTGACCGACACCCGCACTTGGGAGGGTTCGACCGTCACGCCGTACGGGGGATCCAGCGGAACGTCGTAGTCAAAGGAATCTTTGATTGATTCATTCAGCGGTATCTTCATCGTTTTGATCTCGATATCCCGGAGACTGCTTTCGACCCCGGAGGCCTGCACCGTCTTGGGAGAAAGAGAGGCACTGCAACTGTATTCATCGGAGAGTTTTCCGGAGAATTCCACAACGGGAGCAATCTTGACGGTGCCCTTGCGGTGCACCGTCAGGGGCAGCGTGGACGTGGAGCCTTTTTCCAACATAACGTTCGTGATTTTCACCCATTGGGGGACGGTAAAATTCTTCGCAGTCAGCGGGATCTCGCATTTCCCGTTGACGAAGTCCTCCTCCCGCACCTTCACGAGACAGAAAAAATCACTGGCACGCAGAGAATCAATCTTGTCTTTCGGGGCCCTGACGCGTATCCTCGCAAAATGACTCCGGCTGGCGGAAACGATCAGCGAGGGATCCGCCTGAACATCCACGGGGATATTGGAGATCAGTCTTTCGCTGGAGAGTACCCCATGGACATAATTATACAGCAACAATCCCAAAACCACAGCCACGATTTTGCGAAACATGTCCTGCGTGAAAAGCCGATGAAAAAACTTCTTCATCTTTGAGCGCCCTCCGATTCCGTCTCTGCGTCGAGAACTTTGACCTCTTCCGAGAACTCTCCCGTATCATTCTGATTGATCAGCTGCTCCAACAGCTTCTCCAGCGCAGACCGGTCAAGATCCCGGTGGAAAGCCCCCTGAAATGCCAGACTGATCCCGCCGGTCTCTTCGGAGACCACGATCACCACAGCATCGCTCTCCTCCGTGATCCCCAGTCCGGCACGGTGGCGGGTCCCGAGGTTTGGCGAGAGGTCCTTGGCGCGGCTCAAAGGCAGGATCGCCCCTGCGGCAAGGACCCGGTCCTTACGGATGACCACCGCTCCGTCATGCAACGGACTGTTGGGAAAAAAGATCGATTCCAGGAGCTGGGCGTTGACTTCCGCCTCAAGCACAACGGCATCCTCAATAATGTTTTGAAGCCGCATTTTGCGCTCCAGCACGATCAACGCGCCGATCTTCCGCCGGGAAAAGTAGACCGCGGCTTCACTCAATTCCGAAATCACTTTCTTCTGCAACGCGCCCCGTTTTACAAAATAACTGCCTAATTCGGAGAGCATCCGCCGGATCTCTCCCTGAAACAGAACGACAAGGATCAGCGGCAACGCTTCGCCGAAGATACCGAGAATAAAACGGATCTCCTCCAAGCCCATCTTTACGGAAAGCAGTGCGAAAACCAGCCAGATCACGACGCATCCCGTCAGGACCAGCACGCCCCGGGTGTTTCTCAGGAAATAGAGAATGCCGTAAATCAGCAGCGACAGAATGCCGATCTGCAGAACGGCACTCAAAAACAGCAAAACACTCTGCATCGTCATTTTCCAAACTCCTGTATCCGTCTTGCGACCGTGATTGCATGACGCAATTCCCGCACGTCATGGGTGCGGATCAGTTCCACCCCCTGACGGACGAGTTCCAACTCCGCCGCGAGCGTTCCGCCCAAACGGTGCTGGGGATCGAATTCCCCCGTCTCCTTCCCGATGAAGGACTTCCGGGACACCCCGTACAAAACACGCCCCATCGAAGCGAACTCCTTCGCCCGGGCGATCAACTCCCAATTCTGTTCTGCGGTCTTGGCAAATCCGCAACCGGGATCGTACCAGATTTGCTCCGGGCTGACTCCGGCGCGCATCACCTGCTCCGCGGCCTGATGCAATTCCGCAGACACGGTACGGACCACGTCCGGACCGTAATCCATGAAACGCGGATCCGTCATGGTCTCCGGATTGGCCCGGCTGTGGCAGAGCAGAAGAACCGCCCCGGTCCCGGCTTCCGCGATGGCCTGCGCCATACCAGGATCCCGCGCCATGCCGACGTCATTGATGATGTCGGCGCCATTTTTCAGTACGGCCCTTGCGACCGAACTGTGGCGGGTATCCACACTCAAGACCAGATCCGGATGTCTTTGCCGCAATTCCTGCAAGGTCGGCAACAGACGCCGCAACTCCTCCGCTTCCGAGACCGGCGCGCATCCGGGGCGGGTGGACTCGGCACCGAGATCCAGCAAATCAGCTCCGTCCAGCAGCAACTTCTCCGCCCGGGTCAATCCCGTTTCCGGGGCGGAACCGGCACCTTCGCTGAAGGAATCTCCGGTAAGGTTGACGATCCCCATGATCCGGGGACCGCCTCCCTGAAAAAACGCTTGGGGGACCAAGGGATCACGCCTCCGGCTGGGGATTCTCCTCATCTGCGGACGCGGAAACGTCCGTTACCGGCACGTCCACGGGAACGGATTCCACCGAAACCGCGGCATCCTCTCCGTTTTCCGGAGTCTTGGGGACATCCACCTCAATGAGGCGGGCGGCACCGGTGACCCGGTCGCCATCGTTCAGGTTCATGATCCGGACGCCCTGCGAAGCCCGGCCGACGGTGCGGATTTCGGAAATCGGGATCCGGGTCAACTGGCCGCGTTCCGTGGTCAGCAACAGTTCGTCGCTGTCGCAAATCTGGACCACCGTCAGGACCGTCTCGCCGCTCTTCAGTTTGATGTTGGTCACGCCCTTGGCGCCGCGGTGACTCTTGCGGTAATCGCTGACGTTGGAGCGCTTTCCGGTACCGCCGTCGGTGACCACCAGCACCTGCGGTCCGCAGGCGGTGACGGCCGCATCGTTGGCGACGGCGGCGTCGGAGGGTTCCGCCTCCTCGGCATCGCCGTTCTCCGGCTCGTCGTAGGTGGGTTCGGTGACGACGACCAGACTGACCACGTAGTCGTCCGCGATTTTGAAGCGCATGCCGGTGACACCGCGGGCGGTCCGGCCCATGGGACGGATCTCCTCATCGGTCAGATCGAAACGGCAGGCCATGCCGCACTTGGTGGAAAGCAGGATCTCGTTCCCGTTCTCTGCGATGGCGGCACCGATCAAGGCGTCGTCCTCCTCGATAATCAGGGCGCGAAGCCCGGTGCGGCGGAGGTTCTTGAAAAGGGCAAGTTCGGACTTCTTCACGTAGCCGTTCTTGGAAGCCATGACAATGAACTTGTTGGGATTGTTGAAATCATCCGGCGAAACCGTCAGCATGGCGCAGACCTGTTCCCCCTCCTCGACCTTGATGAGATTGATGATGGCCTTGCCCTTCCCGATCCGGGTGCCTTCGGGGATCTCATAGACGTTGAGCCAATACATGAAGCCCCGGTTGGTGAAGAAGAAGATGATGTCGTGGCTGTTGGCATTGAAGAGATGCTCCACGTGGTCCTCTTCCTTGGTCTCCATGCCGATGATGCCCTTGCCGCCCCGGTGCTGGATTCGGTAGGTATCCGCGGGAACGCGCTTGATGTAGCCGGTGTTGGAAACGGTGATCACGCAGCTGTGGCGGGGGATCAGGTCGGCGATGTTGAGATCGGAATCATCGCCCACGATCTCCGTGCGGCGGGGATCGGCGTATTTCTCCTTGATCTCGAGGAGTTCGTCCTTGATGACGCCGATCCGCATGGCGCGGCTGGCGAGGAGTTGCTTCAGGTAGTCGATCCGCTGGGTCAGTTCCTCCATTTCGTTCCGCAGGGTCTCGACGGAGAGGCCGGTGAGCTGGTGCAGACGCATGTTGAGGATCTCGTCCGTCTGGATCTGGGAGAGCGAGAACCGGGCCATCAACTGCACCGCGGCCTCCTGCCGGGTGTGAGAAGTCCGGATGATGTTCACCACCTCGTCGATGTTGTCGAGGGCGATCATCAACCCCTGAACGATGTGGGCGCGGGCCTCGGCCTTCTTCAGGTCGAACTGGGTCCGGCGAAGCACGACTTCCAGCCGGTGGTCGATGTAAGCCTGCAGTACTTGAGCGAGGTTCATGACGTGGGGACGGTTGTGGTCCACCACCAGCATGGTACATCCGATGCTGGTTTCGAAGAGGGTGTGCTTGAAGATCTGGTTCAGCACCACCTGCGCCATGGCTCCGCGCTTGACGTCGATGACGACCCGGACGCCGGCGCGTTCGCTGGTCTCGTCCCGCAGATCGGAGATGCCGGTGATTTTTTTCTCATTGACCAGTTCCACAATCCGGGCGACTTCCTGCGCCTTGTTGATGGCGTAGGGAATCTCGCTGATGATGATCTGTTCCCGGCCGTCCTTCTCGATGATGTCGGCGCGGGAACGCACCTTGACGCTGCCGTGTCCGGTCTGATAGAACTGCCGGAGCGCCCAGCGTCCCCGGATGATGGCTCCTGTGGGGAAGTCGGGTCCGGGGAGTTTTTCCATCAGTTCATCGACGGTGGCCTGCGGATTCTCCAGCAGAAGCACCGTGGCGTCAATCACTTCGCCGAGGTTGTGCGGAGGGATGCTGGTGGCCATGCCGACGCCGATGCCGGTGGTGCCGTTGACCAGCAACTGGGGAAACTTGGCGGGAAGCACGGAGGGCTCCACCAGGGATTCATCGAAGTTGGGGACCATATCGACGGTCTCTTTTTCGATGTCGTTCAGAAGTTCTTCGGCGAGACGTTCCATGCGGCACTCGGTATAACGGCTGGCCGCCGGGGGATCGCCGTCGATAGTACCGAAGTTTCCCTGACCTTCCACCAGCGGGACCCGCATGGAGAAAGTCTGGGCAAGACGGGCGAGCGCGTCGTAGATGGCGGCATCGCCGTGGGGGTGATAGTTACCCATGACTTCGCCGACGACCTTGGCGCACTTGACGGTGGCGTGGGACTTGGAGATGCCCATGGACCGCATGGCGTAGAGGATCCGCCGGTTTACGGGCTTCAACCCGTCGCGGACGTCAGGGATCGCGCGGCCGACGTTGACGCTCAAAGAATACTGCAGATACGCAGTATGCATGATTTCTTCGATGTTCAGAGGAATATCCTTCATCTGAAGTTCGTTTTTCTCCATTTCGCTCATGAGTTCTCCTGCGGGTATGGATTGTTATTTTATCTGAAAAAACGTTCTTTCCATTATTTCAAGATAATATAGCGCAACGAATCTTTTTTAACAAGTAGTTTCCGCTTGAAAAACGATTTTTTTACGCAATATTTCCAAAATCTTTTTCAACGGGCGCAAAGCGGTTTGCGTCGGGCGGTTTTCGGTGGTATTTTATGGAGTTGCAATAATGAAATCCGGAAACGTTCATGAAATACTATGATGTCATCGTCGTCGGCGCCGGCCACGCAGGATGCGAAGCCGCTCTCGCCGCAGCACGGGCCGGCGCGGAAACGCTGCTGGTAACGCTCCATTTGGACCATATCGCCCAGATGAGCTGCAATCCCGCCATCGGCGGGATCGCCAAGGGGCAGGTAGTCCGGGAGATCGATGCTCTCGGCGGCGCGCAGGGCATCGTGGCGGAAGCGGCGGCGATCCAGTTCCGCCAGCTGAACCGGACCAAGGGGCCCGCCGTCTGGTCCCCCAGGGCACAGTGCGACAAAGCGGTCTATTCAAGAGCGATGAAGTTCCTTCTGGAAAACACGGAACGGCTCCACCTGCTCCACGCGGAAGTGACCGGTTTCCTCATGGAGAACGGACATCCTGCCGGGATCGTCACCCATCTGGACGAGGAGATCTCCTGCAAGGCGATTGTGCTGACCACCGGGACCTTCCTTCACGGACTTCTGCACTACGGGATGAAACATCTTCCCGGCGGACGATCCGGAGACTTCCCCTCGGACCGTCTCTCCGATGCCATCGCGGAACAGCTGGGCTTGAAGATCCGGCGTCTGAAAACGGGGACACCTCCCCGCATTCTCGCCCGTTCCATCGACTTCACCGAACTGGCGGAACAACCCTCGGAACCGGAACCGGAGGAGTTCAGTTTCTGGAGCACTTCCCTGCGTCCGGAACTGCCCGTCGCGGCCAGGAGACACCTCTCCTGCCACATGCTTCACACCACGGCGGAGACCGCCGCCATCGTAAGGGAGAACATCCACCTCTCCCCCATGTATCAGGGGGTCATCAAGGGGATCGGTACCCGTTACTGCCCTTCTTTTGAGGACAAAGTAGTGCGTTTCCCTCACCATGAACAGCATCTGCTCTTTCTGGAGCCGGAGGGCGCCCTCAACGGCGAATACTACGTCAACGGTTTCTCCACCAGCCTCCCCATCGAGGTGCAGGAGAAACTGGTCCGCTCCCTCCCCGGGCTGAAGCATGCGGAGATCACCCGTTACGCCTATGCGATTGAATACGATTCGGTCCTGCCGGAGCAGATGGAGCGTTCCTTCCGCAACAAGAGGCATCCCAACCTTTTCACCGCGGGCCAGATCAACGGTACCAGCGGCTACGAAGAAGCGGCCGGTCAAGGCCTTGTCGCCGGCACCAACGCCGCCCTTTTTGCGGCCGGCAAATCCCTTTACGAACCCGACCGCGGTTCGAGCTACATCGGCGTCATGATCGACGATCTCTGCNNGGGGCTGCTCGCCGGATTGAACGCCGCCCGCTGCGCCGCAGGAAAGGAACCTGTCGCACTGGGGCGGGATCAGGCCTACATCGGCGTCATGGCGGACGACCTCGCCTGCAAAGAGATCACGGAGCCTTACCGGCTCTTCACCAGCAGAGCGGAGAACCGGCTCACCCTCCGGCAGGAGAACGCCGATCTCCGCCTCTGTGAATTCGCTCACGAAAACGGCATTCTTCCCGAAGCGAAGTACCGGGAATTCACACTCTACAGAAATGCGCTGACCACCGCTCTGGATCGGTGCCGCATCAAACGGCTCTCGGGGAAACCCCTGCTGGTCCATCTGCGGGAACTGGGGATCGGCGCGAAACCGGAAGCGTTGTCCGCCCTGTCTGCCGAACTGCAAATTCCGCTGCCGGAGGGACGGCTCGGCGAACGGGTCTGGCGGGAACTGCTGGTGGAAGCCCACTACGACGGATACCTCCAGCGGGAACAGCTGGAGATCAACCGCTTGTCCAAACTGGAGGCGCAGGCTATCCCGGAGGGCTTTGACTACGGCATCATCTCCGGCCTCAGCAACGAATCCCGGCAGAAACTGGAGCGGGTCCGGCCGCAGACCCTCGGTCAGGCGGAACGCATCGACGGCGTCACCCCCACTGACGTGGCTTTGATCCAGGTATTCATCCGGAAACGGAAGACGAAGAAACAATGAGCAGGATCTCGGCGTGGCGCAAATTTTCCCGGAATCGGTTGGGCGTGATCGCTTTGGCCGTTGTATTGTTGTTCCTGCTCGTTGCCGTTGGATTCGAGGGCTATTCCATCTTCTGTGAGCAGACCGGTATCACGCCTGTCTATCAGGTCACCGATCCCGAAGCCATTTACGCGCCCCCC
>DCGG01000055.1:0-3362 GCA_002315455.1 Lentisphaeria bacterium UBA1784 | reverse complement strand
CACGGACTATCAGGGACGGGACGTCTTTCTCCGGGCCGCAGCCGGATGCGCCACCGCGTTCAAAGTCGGCTTGGCCGCCGCCGGGATCGCCGCAGTCATAGGAGTCGTGCTGGGAATGATCTCCGGTTTCTGCGGCGGAAAACTGGATGAGTTCATCGTCTGGCTGTACAGCGTTTTTGCCTCCATGCCGACCCTGCTTTTCATCCTCGCCTTCGCGCTGCTCTTCTCCCGGGGATATTTGGGGCCGGGCATGGCTACCGCCGCGGAGACGCTGGCGGCATGCCTCCACACCGAACCGGGGATGCTGGCGGTCTATCTGGCGATCGGCCTCACCGGCTGGATCACCCTCTGCCGGGTGGTACGGGGCGAGACTATGAAACTGCGTACCCTGCCCTACGTGGAAGCGGCCCGGGTGGCGGGCGTCCGAACGCCGGTGATTCTCTTCCGGCACATTCTGCCCAACGTATTCCACCTCGTCATCATCTATTTCACGCTGAACTTCGCCGGAGCGATCCTGCTGGAAGTGATCGTGAGTTACCTTGGACTGGGCGTCCAATCGGCCCCCAGCTGGGGCGTGATGATCTCCGACGGGCAGGAACGTCTGTGGCGGGGGATCTGGTGGGAAATCGCCGGAGCCTCCGGATTTCTCTTCCTCCTCGTGCTGGCACTGAACCTGCTGGGGGATGCGCTCCGGGACGCGCTGGACCCCAAAGACTGACCGCGTTCTTCTTCTGAACCAAAAGAGAGCCGCCGGACCTCCGTAAAAAGAAGTCGGCGGCTGATTGTTTCCGGACAATCTGCCCCGCGGAATCAGGCCTCGAACCGGAACTCTCCGAAATATTCCGGCATGTGAAAATTCAGTTCTCCGGTCTTGCACCAGGCGATCCACCGGGGTTTGGAGAGGTCGTCTCCGCACTTGTAGAAGTTCCCGCGCCACTTCTGACCGGCCAGTTTCGGATCGCAACCAAAGTATTTGACCAGCAGCGCGATGGGGATGGCAAAGCCGAAATTCCACGGAATGTTTCCCTGCCGTTCCGGGTTGATGGGTTCATGGGGGAACTGGGAGAAACGCTTCACGGTCTTCAGGTCCTCCAGAGGCAACACGTCGTAGTCGCCCGCAGCACAGTTCCGTACTTTGTACAGCAGAAGCGTTCCGATGCAGCTGAACTCGAAGTTGAAATACTGGCCATCCCCGGGGGGCTGGATGAAAAATTCCACGCAACTGTCCTTGCAGACGGAGTCCTGATCCTTCATACGCAGAGCCCGGACGCTGTCGTCCTCCACGTGGTAGAGACCGTAAATGCAGGCGTCGTCGTAGAGCAGACGGACCGTCACATCCAGAAGGCCGCCCTGATTTTCCGGGTAAGTCGCCTCCAGTTTCTGAACATTTGCGTGCTGCCACTCCGGAGCGTCCGGAGCAAACGTCTTGACCGGACCGGAAGCCCGGCGGATCGTATAGATCATGATTCTCTCCTTATTCTGTATTCCGGGGAACGTCCCCCCGTCGTGATCTTGACCGGGTAAATATATCCGGACCGGAACCGTTTTTCAAGGAAACGGGGTCCGATTTTCAAAAATTCCCGAAAATTTGATATTCTGTGAAGATTTCTCCATTTACTTTTCGGTGTTGAAGGGATATATTATAGTAATTTTGCATTCAGACATTCCGTCCGTGCAAAATGCGGGTATTTTTGAAAAATGCAGGGGGAAATGCAATGTACTACACAGGATTCGCAGATGAGGCGGCCG
This sequence comes from Lentisphaeria bacterium UBA1784, assembly GCA_002315455.1. Lineage (GTDB taxonomy): Bacteria > Verrucomicrobiota > Lentisphaeria > Victivallales > Victivallaceae > UBA1784. The sequence goes on along the minus strand of DCGG01000055.1, from coordinate 1,613 downwards.
TCAGCATTGACGGTCAGATCGCGGCGACGAAAGAACTGGGCTGGCAATTCATTGAATCCAGAAACGTCAGCGGTCTGGCGCTCCACGACCTGCCTGATTGCAAGTTCGAGGAAGTCTGCGCCAAGTTGGACGCCGCCGGCATCAGGATCAACTGCATCGGCAGCGAAGTCGCCAACTGGAAACGGGACCCATTTCTGGAGGCGGACTATCTGCTTTCCATCGCACAGTTGGAACGTTCCATCCGCAGGGCGAAGATCCTCGGCTGCAAAATGATCCGCGGCATGAGTTTCCGCGCCCAGTTGGACCTGCCCGCCTTCGACGAAAACCTTGAAAAGAACGTCATCCGCAAGGTAAAGTACCTCGTCTCCATGTGCGAGGATGCCGGGATTCTCTACCTCCACGAAAACTGCAACAACAATGCCGGAATGTCCTGGAAGCACACCCTCCGGTTGCTGGAGGCCATCGACTCCCCCGCCCTGAAACTGGTCTTCGACACCGGCAATCCGGTGATGCTCTTCGACCGTTCCGAAGGAGATGCGCTCACCCACATGCAGAACTCTTGGGAATATTATTCCAAAGTGAAGCAGTTCGTCCACTACGTCCACATCAAGGACGGCGTCTCTCTGGGCAACGAGCGCACGGAAAACGGATTTGGAAAAATGCGCTACTCCTTCCCCGGGGAAGGCGACGGACACGTCCGGGAGATTCTCACCGATCTCTTCAAAAACGGTTTCGACGGCGGGCTCTCCATTGAGCCCCACATGGGCAGGGTGTTCCACGAGCCCTCCCCCTCCGATGATTCCGTCAACACCAATTACATGGAATACGGTCGCCGTCTCATGGCGCTTGTCAATGAGATCAAGGCTTCCCTGAAGTAAGATTTTCGGCAAACATGGTCACACCATGCAACAAACAAACCATAAGGAGACAGCAATGAAAATGCTGAACCAGCCCAAGACCGGCAACGCCAAGCTGATCGCGTGGGTCAACGAGTGGGCGAAGGTCTGCGAACCCGATGCCCTGTACTGGTGCGATGGAAGCAAGGAGGAGTACGACCGCCTTGCCAACAAGATGGTGGATTCCGGTCTGGCGATCCGCCTGAATCCCGCCAAGCGGCCCAACAGCCTGCTGTTCCGCTCCGATCCCTCCGACGTGGCCCGGGTGGAAGCCCGTACCTTCATCGCCTCCAGGACCAAGGAGGAAGCCGGCCCCACCAACAACTGGATTGACCCCGTTGAACTGAAGAAGACCATGCTTGGTCTCTACTCCGGCTGCATGCACGGCCGGACCATGTATGTGATCCCCTTCTCCATGGGCCCCGTCGGCTCCCCCATCGCCAAGATCGGCGTTGAGATCACCGACAGCGCCTACGTCGTGCTGAACATGCACATCATGACCCGGGTCGGTACCCGCGTTCTGGATGTGCTGGGCAACGGCGAGTTCGTCCCCTGCATGCACTCCGTGGGCAAGCCCCTCGCCCCCGGCGAGAAGGACGGAGCCGTCTGGCCCTGCGCCCCGCTGGACAAGAAATACATCGCCCAGTTCCCCGAGACCCGGGAGATCTGGAGTTTTGGTTCCGGGTACGGCGGCAACGCTCTGCTGGGCAAGAAGTG
>DCGG01000060.1 GCA_002315455.1 Lentisphaeria bacterium UBA1784 | reverse complement strand
GAGGCCGAGCACGCCGCCAAGTTCGCGGAACTGCTGGGCGAAGTTCTGGTTCCCTGCACCAAACGCAATCTTGAGATGCGGGCCGAGGCTGAAGCCGGCGCCTGTGCCGGAAAACTCCAACTGGCCAAGCGCGCCAAGGAGTTGAACTATGATGCGATCCACGATACCGTCCACGAAATGGCCAAGGACGAGGCCCGCCACGGTGCCGGATTCGCCGGTCTGCTGAAGCGCTACTTCGGCAAATAAGCCAACGGATCGAAATTCGTTCCAGAATCTCCGCTCCCTGTACAGGAAGCGGGGATTTTTTATGTCCGGTTCAGGGAAGAAGGGGAGAGGCATAAAAAAAGCCTCCGGATCCGCATCCGGAGGCCGCAGTATCAATCAAAGATCCGCTGTTTTCAGCGCAATTTCACCTTCTGGGGAGGCTGGGTCAGATCCGATGCCTGATAACTCAACTCCACTCCGTTGTCGGAAACGTCGAAACGGGCATAGGCGGCTCCGCCGAAGGTGACGAAATCCTTCGTGTAAGGGATGTATTCCCTGCGGACTTCCTCCGCCTTGGCGGGATTCTTGCAGTAGTGTCCGATGAACCAGTTGAAATACTTCTGCTGGTCCCGGTTGGCCTTGATCGCTCCGGGACGGGAGAAACAGGTCCCGACGGTAACCTGCGTCACCGTCTTGCCGTCCTTCCCATAAACATAGACCTGATTCTGGTGACTGTGTCCGCAGAGGATGAAGCCATTGAACTTGGCGAGTTCGTCGCGAATGGCGGCGTTCCCCTTTCCGGGGAAGGGAATGATGTTGCAGTGAACGATCACAAACACGTACCGGGGAGTGCCCTTGATCGCCTTCAACTCCTTCAGAACAAAATCTGTCCAGCCGCTGCCTACAGTGTGATAATCTGCGAAGATGAAAACATCATTGTCCTGATGCACCACGTAGTGCGCGGCCTTGGTGCTGGCGAGCGGCTTGCCTGTCTGCTTCCGAATGAAGGGCCATGCCACGGCTTTGAAGGCTTGCGGTCCGCCGAGGCCCCAATCGTCATGGTTGCCGTTGACGGGGAACAGAGGCAGCGCCACCGCCTTCTGGACCTTGTTCAAATACTTGCTCAACTGCTCCTCGTGGACCTTTTCACTGGTGCAGCCGCCCTCGATCAGGTCGCCGCCGGAGATGATGAACTTGCTGCTGGAGTCCTTCTTGGCGGCGATATCCTTCAGCATGGCATCGAAAGTGGCCATGTTCTGATCGGCGCGGGCAGTGTTCTTCTTGGTCTTGAACGGGTTTTCCTTGGTCTTGGCGGTGTTGTAACTCTTTTCATCGCCGAGGTGCGGGTCGGAGATGAAATAGAAGTTGTAGGCTTCGCCCGCCGCCAACGAGATGGTCAGCAGTACCGCGGCCGCGGCAGAAAATCGTTTCAGGTTCATGATCTTTTCCTTATTTTTCTTTTATTTTCAAAGCATACCGGGAGGCTTGCCCCCGATCCCGTTCTTCACAACAACGTCTTGACGATGGGCGGTTCGTCCAACTTCACGGATTGCGTGACGACCTTCACTCCATCGTCGGAGACCTCCAGCCGGGAATACCCCCAACCGCGGACTTCCCAGTAATCCACAAGTTTGCCGTCCCAGAGTTTCCGTTGTTCTGCGGTCTGTTTTTTGCCGGCCTCGGTCTTGCGCTGACCAATCCGCTGTTTCCAATAGGTTTCCACCCCGAAACGCTCGTCCCGGTAGCCCTTCCGGCTGGAGATGAAGGCCGCATTCATGAACTGGGACGCACGCCCCTTCTCGCTTTGGAAGCGGAGCAGGAACGTCTGATGGCTGTGTCCGCAGAGCACAATGGCGTTGTAGGCGGCCAACTTCTCGACAATCCCGAGACTGGTCTTGCCACCGCAGAAGAAGGGCGAGTGCGTCACGATGAAAACGTACCGGTACTGCCCGGGTTTCACCCCCTTCAGCGCCTCCATCATCTTGGTGATGTGTTCGCTGCCCTCCGTATGAAAGTCAACGAAGATAAAAAGGTCCGGCCCCTGCGTGAAGGTGTAGTTCAACCCCGGCTCGTTGAACTTGGTGATGCCGCGTTTCCCGGCGTTGGCGAAGGCGACTTCGCGAAAGGCTTCCGGACCGCCCTGCCCCCAGTCGTCATGGTTGCCGTTGGTGATGTGAAGGGGCAAACCAGTCAGACCGGAGACCCGGTCCATGGCGTCCTGCAGAGTTTTTGCATGCACGTCCTTGCCGCCGGTGCCGCCTTCGATCAGGTCGCCCCCGGAGATGATGAACTTGCTGTTGGCGTCCTTCTTGACGGCGATATCCTTCATCATGTCGTCGAAGAAAACGGCGGTCTTGTCCCCCCGCCGGATGTCCTTCTTGGTACGGAAGGGATTGGAGTCGCTCATGTCATAACTGGAGGCCGGTCCCAAATGGGGATCGGCAATGAAGTAGAAGTTGTAGGTTTCTCCCGCCGCCAGCACGAAGCCACACAAGCAGGCAATGAACAAAATCAAAGTTCTCTGTTTCATTGTTCCTCCTTTCCCGGTCTGTCAGAAAAGAGTCTTGACGATGGGGGCCTGCTCCAACTGAGCGGATTGCAGGGTGACGGTGATGCCGTCATCGGAAATGTCCAGCTTGGCGTAACCGTTTCCGCTCACTTCGAAGTACTCCTTCAGATACGGTCCGTAGTAGGACTTGATCTCCTCTCCCTTCTTCAGATTGCCCTGCGCGGCAACTTTGGCCTTCTCGGTCTTGGCCTTCTTGACGGCAAGCTGGAGAGATTGATCGCAAGCCGCCCAATACACCTCCATCTTATCCCGGGGATTGGCGAAGGCATCCCGCGTGTTGCCCAGCACCATGGTCGCCATCATCAGTTCACTGACCTTGCCCAGAGGCGATTCGAACTTCAGGATCTTGTTCCGGTGGCTGTGTCCGCAGAGGATGACTCCGCCCTTGGCCGCGGTCTTCGCCGCCGCTTCCACCACCCGGCGGGTGGTCTTGCCGCAGCCCAGCATCCCGGGATGAGTCACCACGATGATGTAACGGTACTGGCCGGGCTTCGCCTGCGAGATGCGCTCCAGGATCGTCTCGATCCAGTGAGATTTCTTCGTGAAGAAATCGCCGAAGACGTAGAGGTCGCCGCCCAACTCAAAGGAGTAGTTTATCCCCTTGTCCTTGGCGAAAGTGACCGCGTAGGGCTGCTTTGCCAGATACGCGCGGGCGACCTTGTCGAAGGCCGCAGCTCCGCCGACGCCCCAGGCATCGTGGTTGCCGTTGGTGAAGAAAAAGGGAAGTCCGGTTCCCCGGGAAATCCGGTCTATGGCATTCTGAAGGGTCTTGGCGTGGACCTCTTCCCCGTAGGTACCTCCCTCGATCAGATCGCCGCCGCTGATGATCAGTTTGGCATTGTCGCCCTTGTGGTCGGCGATATGCTTCAGCATGGCGTTGAAGTATTCCCTGGTGGCATCGTCGCGTTTGATGTCCTTCTTGGTGCGGAAGGGATTGTCCTTGCTCATGTTGTAGCAGGATTCCGGACCGAGATGGCTGTCGGAAAAATAGATTGCAGAGTACTTTTCTCCGGCGGACAACAGCAAAGCGCATCCGGCCGCGAGCATGAACAACATGGTTTTCATCGGTGACATGATACAAAAATCTCCTTATTTTGGGCATTTCGAAGGTACATCCACTAATTTTACCACCGATTCCGGAAAAAGTCAAGTCCGGGGCGGATATTTTCGGAAATATCCGCCCGTTTTCCTGCAAAACGAAAGCAGCGTCTCCCCTCCGGTACCGGAGGAAGCGTCCGGCGTGAACGCCAATGGCAAAGTTCGAAGGAAACATACGGCGACTTTCCCTTGAAAAAATGGTGACTTTGCGCTATATTATGGTAAATGGTAATACGAGTCTGAACGGAAAACAGGCGATATCCGCCGCAACAAGGAGAGACAAAATGTCCGGACACAGCAAATGGGCCAACATCAAGCATAAGAAGGAAGCCGCCGATCGGGTTAAAGGAAAGGCGTTCTCCCGTATCGCCAAGGAGATCATGGTCGCCGCAAAGATGGGCGGAGGCGATCCCGATGCCAACCCCCGGCTCCGGTCCGCTCTGACCGCCGCGAAGGCTGTCAACATGCCCAACGCCAACGTCGATCGCGCCATTAAGAAGGGCTGCGGCGAACTGGGTGACGTGGTCTTTGAGGAGATCGTCTATGAGGGCTATGCCGCCGGCGGCGTTGCCGTCATCGTGGACTGCCTGACCGATAACCACAACCGCTCCACCAGCGACGTCCGCATGACCTTTGACCGGAACAACGGCAACATGGCCGGTTCCGGCGCCGTCTCCCGGCTCTTCCGCCGTCAGGCGCACTTCGTCATCACCGGCGAGTGGGCCGATGAGGAAAAACTCATGGACGTGGTGCTGGATGCCGGTGCCGACGACCTCTCCGTCGAGGACGGCGTCGCCGAAATCTGGGCAGATCCCGAATACTTCGAGCCGATCTTCAAGGCTTTGGAGGCCAAGGGCATCACCACCGACGAGGCGGAGATCACCCGCAAGCCCGATCTGACCGTTGAGATCACCGATCCCAAGATCGCCAGCCAGGTGCTCCGGCTCATCGAGCGCATGGAGGATTTGGACGACGTCCAGTCCGTCACCGGAAATTACACCATCGCCGACGATATTGCCGATCAGATTGAGGAGTGATCCCGTCATGGATGCCTGGACCGAACGTTCCCGTCAATACACGCTGACGGATCCCGCCAGCGGCTTCGCCATCTCCTTCGCGGGGATGATGTTCGAGGACTCCGACCTCAAGGAGTTGGAGCCGCTCTTTCAGCGGGCGGTCCGGGAAATGGCCCGGATCGAAGCCGGAGAGATCAAGAATCCCGACGAGAAACGGAAAGTGACCCATTTCTCCGACCGGATCGGATACCCCCGGAGTCCCCTTTTTGCGCAGGTGGAGGATTTTGCCGCCAAGGTGCGCCGGGGGGAGATTGCGGGTCCCGCCGGGAAACCCTTCGACGCGGTCGTCGTCAACGGGATCGGCGGTTCCGCACTCGGTCCGCAACTGATGCAGTTTGCCGCCAACGGTCCCTACTGGAACGAACTTCCCAGGGAGAAGCGCAATGGCAACCTCAAGATCTATTTCCTTGACAACACCGATTCGGCGGAGTTCGCCGATCTGCTGGAGGTCATGGAGCCCGAAAGAACGCTCCATCTGGTGATCTCCAAGTCCGGCGGCACGCAGGAGACCAAAAACAACATGATCGCCATGGAGGATTTCTACGCCGCCAAGGGGCTTGATTTCGCCAGGTGCGCGGTAGCCATCACCATGAAGGGCAGCCAACTGGATGGACACGCCCGGGATGCCAAGTGGCTTCAAGTCTTCGAAATGGCGGAGTCCATCGGCGGACGCACCAGCGAGACCAGTATCGTGGGACACGTTCCCGCAGCTTTGACCGGAGTGGATTTCGCCAAGTTTCTCGCCGGCGCCTGCGATATGGACGTTTGGACCCGGAACTCCGACTACCGTAGCAATCCCGCGTTCCTGTTGAGCGCCATGTGGTTCCTCGCCGGGAAAGGTAAGGGCGACCGCAACATGGTCATCGTGCCTTACAGCGACCGGCTGATTCTCATGTCCCGCTACCTTCAGCAGCTGGTGATGGAGAGCCTCGGCAAAGAACTGGATCTGGACGGCAAAGTCGTCCATCAGGGCATCAACGTCTTCGGCAACAAGGGCGGCACCGATGCCCATGCCTTCATCCAGCAGCTGAACGACGGACGGGACGATTTCTTCGTCACCTTCATTGAAGTGCTGAAGGATTGGAAGCGGATCTCCATCTCCGGGACCACCGCCATGGGGGATTACCTCCACGGCTTCCTGGAGGGCCTCAGCGCCGCACTCCGGAGCAAGGGCCGCCAGATCATCTCCATCAAACTCCCCGAATTGACCGTCTATCAGCTGGGACAGCTTATCGCCCTCTATGAGCGCGCGGTGGCCGTCTATGCGGAATTCATCAATATCAATGCCTTCCATCAGCCCGGAGTGCAGGCCTACAAACTGGCGGCGAAATCCGTGCTGGCCCTCGCGGCGAAACTGGACGACCAACTGGCGGCGTTGTCCGGTTCCTCCGGGAGTGCCGCAGAGTTCGCCGCGAAGATCGGCGAACCGGAACAGTCCGTTCTCATCGGCGGACTACTGGACAAGAAGGCCCTGAACGGCAACGGCATCGAACGCAAATTCAACGCCGCCGCGAAGGCTTGGATCTATTCGGTCAAGTGAACTGCCTGCTGTTGAATCCGGAGGATCTGACCGCTCCCGGCCGGGCGCGGATCACCGGCCGCCGGTTTCAGCAGTTGAAAACCGTCATCCGTGCCGAAGTTGGAAAACGCTGCAAAGTGGGACTTCGGGACGGATGTCTTGGTTTTGGGACCATCTGTTCCATGGGTCCGGATTCCGCAGAATTGGAATTCGTCTGTGACGTTCCCCCTCCCCCTCCTTCGCCGATCAGTCTGATCATCGCCTTGCCGCGTCCCAAAAGTTTCACCAAGGTGCTCCATGCCGCTGTGGAACAGGGAGTGAAGCGGATTTGGTTCATCTCAAGTTTCAAAGTGGAGAAATCCTACTGGAACGCGCCCCGGCTCATGCAGGACGCGGTGGAGGAAGAGGTGACGCTCGCTCTGGAACAATGTTGTGATCCCGTCTCTCCCCGGATAGAGTTCCGCCGTGCCTTCAAACCTTTTCTGGAAGATGAAGTCCCCGGTTTGCTCGTGGGGACGGATGCCTTTCTCGGCGATCCGGCAGGGACGGAACCGGTGCCCAGCAAAGTTTCCCGGCCAACAATCCTCGCCATCGGGCCGGAGGGCGGATTCACCGACTACGAGAACGGGAAATTCCGGGAAGCAGGCTTCCGTTCCGTCAGTCTGGGGGCGCGGGTCCTCCGTAGCGAATTCGCCGCCGCCGCCCTCCTCGGACGCATGAATCCGGACTGCTGACCTATGGCAAACTACCGGATGCACACCGCTGTTGGATTTCTTACGGGAGCAGGAACCGCGGGGCTCTTGTTATGGCGCGGCTTGCTCACCCTTCCCCAAAGCGTCATTGTGCTGGTGCTGGCGACAGTCGGCTCCATGCTGCCCGACGTGGACAGCGACAACTCCCGGCCGCGGCAAATGCTTTTCGGGCTTTTCGGAGTCGCGGCGCCGCTGATCCTTCTGCCACATATTTCTCACAACTTCACAACGGAGACGACGCTTCTGCTACTGCTGGGGTGCTACGTCTTCATTCAGTATCCTCTGGCATGGATCTTCTCCATCGCCACCACCCACAGGGGAAATTTCCACAGTATTCCCGCCGCGCTTCTGGGGGCGGAGGGAATCTTTCTGCTCTTTGCCGATGCCAAACTTCTGCCGCGGCTTTGCTTTGCGGCCGCCTGCCTGCTGGGCTGTCTCTCCCATCTTCTGCTCGATGAGATCTGCAGCGGAACCAATGCCGCCGCCAATTTCAACTTCAACTACAAAGGCGGAAAATGTCTTCGCTTCGGCGGGACCGCTCCCTTTTTCACCCTCCTGCTCTACGCAGCGATCGTCGCAGCAGGAGCCGCAGGGATAATCTCCATGAAATGATCCGATCGTTGGCAACACATAACCCCAGGAAAGACCATGAAGGAAAAAGTGATCCTCTGTGCCCCCGTCCCCGGCGGCATGACGGAGCAGGAGAAAGCGGAAGCCGGACTTTTGTATGATCCGAACAATACCACGGAAATGGCGGCCTACCGCTTCCGGATCCAGGATGCGCTGTATGAATACAATGTGCTGAAACCTTCGCAGGTGCAGGAACGCCGGGACTTCCTTGCGAAGATTTTCGGAAAAATCGGCAAGAACTGCAATATTCTGCCGCCTTTCAAGTGTGATTACGGGTTCCGCATCGAGGTGGGCGAGAACTTCTTCGCCAATTACAACTTCATCGTTCTTGACGGCAACTACTGCCGCTTCGGGAACAACGTGTGGATCGCACCCAACGTCTCCATTCTTGCGGCGGGACATCCGCTCTATGCGCCGGACCGGATCGCCGGTTATGAATACGCCTTTCCGGTCACGGTGGGCAACAACGTCTGGATCGGCGGTTCCTGCACCATCATCGGCGGCGTCACCATCGGCGACAATGCGGTGATTGCGGCGGGATCGGTGGTGATCCGGGACGTTCCGCCGGACACGCTGGTTGCGGGGAATCCTGCCCGGGTGATCCGCAAAATCACAGAGGAAGACAGGAAACGCTATCCGTGGGCTCCGGGGGATTCTCCGCTTGGGAAATAGTGCCGCAACGGTCAACGTCACAAAACTCCGGATCAGGGATATATCTCTCTGACCGGAGTTTTTTTATATTGGCGCCCGAATCGTTTTTTGAAGAAGGGGTGCTGTAATAAAAAACGGCCCCGTCCGAAGATTTCGGACGGAGCCGGAGTGGGCCGCGAGAGCGCCGCCGAAAATGCCGCGTCTGTTGGCGGTTCCGGTCGTAACGTCGGAGTTGACGTCGATGGTCACGGAAGCGGCGGTGTA
>DCGG01000166.1:2972-17321 GCA_002315455.1 Lentisphaeria bacterium UBA1784 | reverse complement strand
TTTTTACGCTAAAGCAATATAAAAACAGGCCTCTCCGAGTTTTTCGGAGTGGCCTTTTTGTATCTGTCGGGGGGAGGATCCGGAGGCGGCCGGAAGCAACCCTTCGGGAGCCGGAACTTCTTCCGTCAGAAGTTGTCTGACTTTTTGAAACGGTACTTGGGCGCGGGCAGTCCGGCTCCGGAGCCTTTTTCTTCGGTCATCCAGCGGACCAGCCGTCCGTTGTGAATGTTTTCCCGCAGGTACTCGTAGGTCATCATGATGGACTCGTTGAGTTTTCCCTTGGGCCAGAGGACGTCCAGCTGATCGGCGAGGTCAGCAACTGTGAAATCTCCGCCTGCGGCAAAGATCTCATCCAGCCGGGCATAGACCTTGTGCCACGGCGTGACCGTGTCCAGCACCGGGGAATAATAGTCCAGACTTTGAAATTCGATCTTCTGCGCCGACATGGTCAGCACGGAGGCCCGGGGGACCAATGCCGTCCAGTTCAATCCTCTGGCGTCCAGCGCCAAACCGCTGGTGGCGAGGTAGTAACCATCCGCATCCCGGCCCCAGTGCAGGGACATGTTGACGCGGAGGGCCGTCACGGAGTCCGGCTCTTTGGGGCAGAGGGCAAGGTCGGCGACTTCCTCGGGATATCTCTCCCTGTTGACGGTCATCGCCTGCGCGAGGGACATGCCACCTGCTACCAGATCGGAGAGATAATTGGCGCTCAATTCCCCGCCGTGAGCGCATCCGCCGTCCGGGAGCGTGTGGTATCCTTTGACTTCGTGGGGAATGTAGGAGGGGAAGGTCTTGCCCTGCGCCTTTGCCTTCATGTAGTAGTCACCGTAATTGGTGTCTTTGTACAGCCCGAGGATCCCGTTTCCGCAGAAGATTACCTGACGGTCGCATGAGAGAAAGGGCTGGGCCCAATCGTCGGAGTCGATCCCTGGAGTACGGCTATGGGCGATACCGACGGTCCCGGGGAGGGTCAGTGCATTGGTGCGTTCCGCGAGTTTATCTGCACTGCCGATGACCTTGGCGTAGTGGATCTTTCCGTCGCAGATGGTGGCGATCCCCGTATAGTGACCGCCGCCGAGGGCCTCTTGTTCCCGGATCATCTCAAAAAGGATGGGCGCCGCCCGGTGTTTGCCTGCGTAGGCCGCCATGTTGCACATATCAGTCCTCCCGTGCTCTTGAAACTCGAATCGTTGATTTTGGGATAATATAGTTTTGAAACGCTCTTTTGCAAGCGGATCATGGAATAGATTTCAGTACAAAAAGAATAATAACGATTTTCCCGGGAAATGGCGAAAAAAGAAGCCGTTCCCGAAGGAACGGCTCCTGATGAGCGATAAACGCGAATTGCGCTTACTTGGTCACGACCTTGGAGAGGTCGATGATCTTGCCGGTCTTGATGGACTTGAAGACCGCATCGCCGATGGAGATGGCGGCGAGTCCGTCGAAGGAGTCGGCGAGGATCTTGTAGTTCCGCCGGGAATCGACGCCCATGAAGACGTCTTCCTGGATGATGGGATCGCCGCCGCCGTGGCCGCCGACGGGTGCAACCGCCCAGAGCCGCTGCTTGGATCCGAAGATGGGATAGTAGTCAACGAACTGCTGTTCCTTCGCGGGGGAGGGGAAGCCGGTGGAGCCCTGACCGCCCCACTCCTCGGATTCAATCCGTCCGTGGGTGCCGTTGATGGCCAGCCGGTATCCCTCGTAGGGAGTGGAGAAGTTGGCGGAGTAGTTCAACAGCGCGCCGTTGGCGTACTTGACGTTGGCGATGAAGGTATCGTAGATATTGATCTCGGAATCGAAGATGCACATATCGGGACGATAGGTGGTGAACTGCTTGCGCTTTGTGTTGAAACTGGAAGCCAGATGTTCCTCGCTGAAGGGAATGGAGGAAGCGCGGGTGTTCCAGCGGCAGTGATAGGGGCACTTCATGGCCTCTTTGCAGTCGGAGCAGTGGCGTCCGTCCTTCTTGGAGGGATTGAAGGGACCGTTGGGTCCGTAGAAGTTCAGCGCACCCATGGCGTGGACCGTGGTGGGCACGCCGTCGATCCACCAGTTGACCAGGTCGAAGTGGTGACTGGACTTGTGGATGGAGAGAGAACCGGAATTTTCCCGCATGCGGTTCCAACGGTTGAAGTAGCTGGAGCCGTGGCGGATGTCGATGTACCAGGTGAGGTCCACGTTGGTGACCCGGCCGACCTTGCCGTCGATGACCATCTCCCGGATGAGCCGGTGGACGGGGTTGTAGCGGTAGTTGAAGGTGCAGGTGACTTTGCCCTTAGACTTTTTCTCGGCCTCGCGGACCTTCAGGGCGTCTTCCCAGTTGGTGGTCATGGGCTTCTCGGTGATGACGTCGAGGTCATGTTCCAGACCGGCGATGATGTACTTGGCGTGGAAGCGGTCCATGCAGACGACGATCAGGGCGTCGGGCTTGGTCTCCTTCAGCATCTTGTCGAACTGGGTATCAAGATAGAAGGGGACCTTCTCCGTTGCGGGGAGGGCATCCGTGCAGACCTGCTTGCGGATGGGGTCGATGTCCAGCAGGGCGACGACCTCGGCGACCTGGGAGAAGCGCTTGATGATGGGATCGATCCACATGTTGATTGCGCGTCCGGAGACACCGCAGACAGCATAACGCTTTTTCTTTGCCATTTTCTCACTCCAATTTTGTTTGTTTTTCGCCAACGATGGCGATTGCTTTTTGAACGTACTTTATAATATGCCTCGCGCTGAATGATTTTGCAAGTGCAAAAGGCAAAATTTAACCGGAAACTTTTTCAGGCGGCAGCGGTATCCGGCTGGATACGGCTCAAAACACCCGCATTAGGGGGAATGCCAGCCGGAACTCCTCCGCCAATTCCTCCCGGTGCCCGGCATCTGCGGCGAGGAAGAAGCAGGAGGAACCGGAACCGGAAACGATCCCGCCCAGGGCTCCGAACCTTTTCCCTTCGTTCAGCAGAAGCCGGAGTAGCGGAAACTTCTTCAGCAGTGCCGGCGCAAGATCGTTGTGCAGTGCGGCCCCCAAGGCCGGGAGATCCCCGGACTTCAGCGCGTTCAGCAGGGGTTCTGGAGCTGCGGGCCCGAGGCTCTCCGGCGCAAGACGTCGGTAGGCCCATGCCGCGCTGACCGGGAAAACCGGATTAACGATGACGATGGGCAGGTTTGCGGGAGTCCCCTCCAGCGGAGTCAGTTTTTCACCGATGCCTTCCGCGAGAGCGGGGCGGGGGGAGAGAAAGAAGGGCACGTCCGCTCCCAGTTCTTTGGCAAGGAGTGCCAGTGCTTCATCGGAGAGCGCATGATGCGTGCGGTTCAGCAGCGTGAGTGCGGCGGCGCAGTCGGAACTGCCTCCCCCGAGGCCGGCGGCCATGGGGATCCGCTTGGTGAGGGTGAAGTGCCACGCCGGCTGAAGTTGTGCAAGTGTCGCATAACGGATCGCCGCTTTATAAATCAGATTGCCTTCGCCCTCCAGTTCCGGACGTCCCGGGACCGAGAGGGTGATCCCCGGTTCTGACGCCGGAACCAGTTCCAGTTCGTCAGCGGGGCAGGCGACGGGCTGGAAAACGGTACAGAGGTCGTGGTATCCATCCGGACGGCGGCGTACCACCTTCAGATAGAGATTGACTTTGGCCGGGGCGGGGAGTTTCATGGAGCGCCGAGCCAGGGGATCAGTTCAGTTCATCCGGCGTGCAGGGAGCGAATTTGAACCCGTACTGCTCATTGTAGCGGCGGGCTTCCTGCTCGATGGCGACGGCCACGCGGAGGGCGCGCAGCCCCTGTTCACCGGGGACCTTGGGTTCGCAGAGCACGCCGGAACTGCGGGTCTTGTTCACCGCGAGGATGAAGTCCTCCAGTTCGGCGGCGAGGGCATTCTTGTCGTCAAGGTTCACGTCCTTGCGGGCGAGGCCGATTTTGTTCCGCTTTAGCACCATGCCGAAGTGGCTGCCGTAGTCCATGGAGATGTAGCAATCCTCCTGAAAGACCCGGAACCTGCGCAGAGGGTCCTGACTGACCCGGCTGGCGGTGAGGGAGGCGCAGCTGCCGTTGACGAACTTGATCCGCGCGTTGACGATATCCTCAGTCTTGCTCAAAACGGGGATGCCGACCACGTCGATGCGTTCGATCTCCGACTTCACCATGGTCAGGACGAGGTCGATGTCGTGGATCATCAGGTCGAGGACCACGCTGACTTCGGTACCGCGGCGGGGAGCGCCGACCCGCGGCGGCGGATATTTGGCCAGCCGGTGGGCTTCGATGAAGCGGGTGGCCGCGTGATATTTTTCGAGGAAGTCCATGGCGGGATTGAAGCGTTCCACGTGACCGACGGCGAAGACGACGCCGCTCTTCTTTGCGGCGGCGACCATGGCTTCGGCTTCGGGGATGTTGGCTGCGATGGGCTTTTCGACGAGCACATGCTTGCCCATTTCGAGGAGGGGCATGGTGGCGTTGAAATGGTAGTTCGCAGGGACGGCGACGCTCAATGCATCGCATTGTTGGGCAAGTTCCTTCCAGTCGTCGAAGACCTTCAGTCCGAATTCCGTTCCGACGGCGTTCGCGTTATCCTTGGAAACGTCGAAGATGCCGACCACTTCCGCATTGGGACTTTGTGCATAGAGACGGGCGTGATGCCGTCCCAAAGCGCCGACTCCGATGACACCGACCTTCAACTTGCCGAAATTTTCCATGACGGACTCCATAGTAAAAACGGTTGCCGGCAGGCCCCGGATGGGGCGTCGCCGTGATTATTTCACCCAAACCGGCGTAATATACACCTTTTTTTGAAAAATTTCTTGTGAAATCGGTGTTTTTGTGATATATTCCATCAAAATAAACCGTGCAACCATGAAAAGACAGAGGATGATATGGCTAAATTTCGTTTTAACCGGGTGCTGTTGAAACTCAGCGGAGAAGCGTTGAAGGGGGCACAGAGCCACGGATACGATGCGGATGCGGTCCGCGCCGTAGTCGCCACCGTGAAGGACGTTCTGGACGATGGCGCGGAAGTCGCCATCGTGGTCGGCGCCGGCAACATCTGGCGGGGCGCCTTCGGCAGCGCATCGGGGATGGACCCGGCCAATGCCGATTACATGGGCATGCTGGCCACCGCCATGAATGCCTTGGCGCTGAAGGAATTCTTCCAATCCGCCGGGATCCCGGTGCTGGTGCAGAGCGCCATCGGCATGGAACCGCTGGTCCCCCGCTTCGACCGGGACCGCACCCTGAAGGCACTGGAGGCCGGTCAGGTGGTGGTGTTCGCTGGCGGCAGCGGCTGTCCCTTCTTCACGACGGACACGGCCAGCGTCCTCCGGGCGTTGGAGACCAATTGCGACGCGGTGCTGAAGGCCACCAAGGTCGATGGTGTCTATTCCGCCGATCCCAAACTGGATCCTGCGGCGGAGCGCTTCGAGGAACTCTCCTTCGACGAAGCTCTGGACCGCCGGCTGAAGGTCATGGATGCCGCGGCCTTCTCCCTCTGCCGGGATCATAATCTGCCCATCGTGGTGTTCAACTTCTCCGAACCGGGAGCGCTGCGCCGGGTGATGGAGGGCGATCCCGACACCGGGACCGTGGTCTGCTGAAAATGACGAACATCCATCCGACCGCCGTAGTTTCCCCGGACGCCAGAATCGGCGAAAACGTGACCATCGGTCCTTTCGCCGTGATCGAGCCGGACTGCGTCATCGGGGACGGCTGCATGATCGACACCCGCGTGAAGATCGGTCGTTGGACCACCATCGGGGCCCGTTCCCGGATCTACTGCGGGGCGATCATCGGTGATGATCCGCAGGACCACCGCTTCCGGGAGGGGACGTTTGCCCCCACCTTCATCGGGAGCGACACCACCATCCGGGAATACGTGACGATCCACCGTTCGCCCTTCGAGGGGGCGGAGACCCGGGTGGGGGACCGGACGCTGCTGATGGCGTTTGTCCACGTGGGGCATGACGGGCACATCGGGAACAACGTGACGGCGGCGAACCATACGGCATTTTCCGGGCACGTGGTGGTGGAGGATGGGGCGGTGCTTTCCGGGTACATTCTGATCCACCAGTTCTGCCGGATCGGATCGCTGGCCATGGTCGGAGCGCGGACGATGATCCGTCAGGACATTCCGCCCTTCACGCTGCTGGCGGAGAACGGATTCATCCGCGGCTGCAATGTCATCGGGATGCGCCGTGCGGGATTCGACGATGCCAGACGGCTGGCGATCCGCAAGGCGGTCAAGAACTACTACTTCAAAGGACTGAATGGTTCCAACGCGTTGGAGGAGATCGAAGCGAACGCTCCGGGCAACGCGGATATCGCCCATTTCGTGGAATTCATCCGTTCCACGAAACGGGGGATGGTCTCCGGAGACCCGGAACTGGCCGCTTTGAGCAATCGGATGCAAAGCGAAGACGATGAGGAAGATTGAAAATGAAAAGATTTGGGAAGATCATCTTTTCCGCCGGTGTGATGCTGATTTTGTCGCTGTTGTGCGGTTGTGTTTCCGAGGAGATGCTGTTGCGGTACGATCCCAAGCAGCGCGACACGGTGAAACTGGCGGCGATCCTGCCGCTTACGGGAGATAATGCGACCTTCGGACTGCGGATGCGGCGCGGGATCATGCTGGCCGTGGACGAGTTGAATCACACCCGTGGGATCGAGGGCCGTCAGCTTGAAATGCTCTATCTGGACAGCTACGGCACCACGGAAGGTGCGGCTTCCGCCATGGAGCAGGCGGCGGAGCAGGGAGCGGTTGCCGTGGTGGGCGGATACGATACGTTCGAGACGGAAGGGATCGTTTCCCGAGCGGATGCGCTCCGTCTGCCCTGCGTGATCCCTCTGGCCACCCGGGACGGCTTGACGGAGAAGAGTCCTTTCGTGTTCCGGAACTGCTTCACGGACCGGCAGCAGGCGGAGATGCTTGCGGCCTATCTTTGGTATTGGCGGAAGTTTCTGCGAGTGGCGGTGCTGATCGACATGGATCAGGAAGCGGTTTATTCCCGGAACATCGCCCGGGAATTCTCCCGTTACTTCCGGGAACTGGGGGGAGTGATCGCCTGCACGGTGGAGTTCCATGGGGATGACTACGAGAATGCGCTGAAGGACGTCACTTCCATGGGGTCCGGGGCAATTCTGGTTCCGACGGAGGGCGTCCGTGCGGCGAAAATGATCCGTCGTCTGCGGGAGCTGGGCTATCCGGGGGTGATCTGCGGACCTGATTCCTGGGATGACCGCGGATTCTTCCAGACGCTGGGGGCGGATTGTGATCCGGGGCTCTGCGTCTATGCGGCGTTCTATTCGGATGATTGCCAGCAGAAGGAGTATTTGAAGTTCCGGGAAATGTTCCGGAAGCGTTTCTTCCACAATCCCAGCGGCGAGGAGATCCAGAGTTACGATGCGGTGATGTTGCTTGTGTCGGCGCTCAGTGCGTCGGCGGACCTCCACCAGTTCACCAAGCATTGGGAGAGCATCCGCAGCCAGTACGGGGCGGCGGGAGTCTATTCGATGCTGCCCAACGGGGAGATCGACCGCACGATCTATGTCAACGGCATCCGGGCGGGGCGGGACGGATTGTTGCCGTCGCCCCGGATGGAGCATGGTGTGACCTATTCCACTCTTGCCCAGTATAAGCAGGAGAATTGATTTTCCCTCTGCGTCATCAGCCTGCCACCTGCGAAAACGGGCGGCAGGTTTTTTGTGTGTTGGCGCAGGGAGAGCGTGGCTTGCAATTCTGAATTTGCGTGTTACATTATCGACTGATTGGATTGCAATAAATAAAACCGAAATTTGGATCAAGGAGGAAAATCATGTCAGCCATCTATGTGTCCACGGCGGCTCCAGTTGCCTCTCTGCGTTTCCTCTGAATCTTCTTTTTTATTTCAAAAATAGCTGTTTTTTCCGTTTGCGGACAAAATCTTGATATTTTTTATTTTTTTCCGCCTTGACAAACCTTTCTTTTCCGATTATAGTAAAAGTGCGACAGAAAGTCGTGGCTATTTGAAAACCGTTTTACATTTCAGCAAATCAGTCTGTAAACCCGCCAAGTAAACAACCAATTTGCTATTCTCCATAGGTGAAATGTGTCCGGTGAGATTGTGTCTTCACGTCTTGCCGGGCGCTTCTGCGCGTGGGGATAGCGGGCTCTTGGCGGGGCCTACAGACTGAACGTAAGGAAGCGTTCGGTTTTTTTTATGGTCTTCCTTGCATCGCTGGATTTCGTGAGAAATCCGGAAACTCCCATGGTGTGAGGACAATATTTCCAGATTTTATCAGCGGAATCCGGCAACGGGTTCCGTTTTTTTTGCATTCCATTGCAAGATTTGTGAAATGAAAACGATTATTCATGATGGTGGGACTCGTGCCCGTGGTGGAAAAAGTATCTTTTGGAGGGAACGACTTTTTGCGTGAAAAATCAAAAGAAAAGTCGGCTTTTTCAGGCTTGGAATTTTTCAAACAGCAACAAACGGAATTCCCGTCAAAAAGATTTTGATGGCGGTTGCCTTAAGGGAAAGGAGGCGTTATAACAGGGTTGTTTCATTTTTGCAGAAGAGAAGGAGGTTGGGAGAAGATTTCTCTCGAGGGAGAGTGAAGACTTTTGTAAGGTTTTTTCTGCCCGGAACGAAGAAAAACAAAAAAGAGAAAGCAAATGAAGAAAAAGGTACTGGTGTTGGAGGTTCTCGCCGTCATGGTGAGCATCGGACTTGCTGCAAAAGAGGTCAAGTGTATTGATTGTGGCAAGGTTATTGAAACAAGAGACCGCAATGAAGCGTATCATGATTCGGCTCGAAAAGGTTATCGTTGCCACATGTGTAATCTCAAGAATGCTCCCAGTGCTTTGGTGGATGCACTTTCGGGGATGGCAGAGGAACAAAGGTACGAAAAAGAAAGGCAGGCAAAATACTATAAGCATCGCAACCTTTGTAAAAAAGCCTGCGAATTTCTGAAAGTTTATCTCCCCGATTGCACGAAGAAGAACGTGCCTGTGGCGACTCAGGCAAAGAAGATCAAGTCTTTACTTGCTCAGACTCCTGCGTTGGAAATATGGAGCACCGTTATTTCGTACGGCTCAATGGATTTGATCCGGTATTGCTGGCCTGATCCGGCGGACAAGGTTGTTTACAAAGCCTCCAAGGATGCCGCGAAGGAATATCGTGAAAATCCCGGGCCAAGTGCCGTTTATTGGTTTACTACAGACCCTGTCGCTGCCATTTCTGGTGATGCACCGCCAAGCGAGGCATACATGGTATCTGTCAAGGACCGCTTTGTCGCTTTCGCTCTGGGGTTGTCTCTGGCAGATAATTCTATCCGGTATGTTGCCCGCGAAGACGAGTCCGAGAAACTTATGCGGGCGGTCGTGCTGAGTGGTCGGGAGGACGTTCTGCAGTATTTCATGGCGCAGTGTGGAAATTCCTATGTCGTCCGTGGCATGATCCGCGCTCAAATCCGTGGTGCTTTCTATGTTTCTTGGAACGAGCAAAAAAGGTTGGAGGGTAAGAAGGAGTCACTCAAGCAGCGTCTTGCGAAGGCAGAAGATGAAGAAGCCCGCAACACTGTTCAGAAGTCTATTGATGCTGTTGACCGAGAGATCGTTTCAAAACAGATTTCCGTTCCGGAAAATGTGCTGAAATATTTTATGCCGGAAGCGGATCTCATGAGTATCATCGTCGAGATCAGCCGTCTGGACTCCAATCCTAGTGATATCTACGTGGAGGAGGAATTCCTCAAAGTCGCGCAGAAAGTGCCGAACAAGATCGGGGAATGGGCTAAATGGCGTACCGCCTTCAACGCGGCTTGGACGCCCAAAACTCACGATGCTTTCTGTCCCTACGTCGTTGCTGATGATAGGCGAGGGCAGTGGATCGCTGACACCATGGGGCAGAAATATGTCATGATCCCGAATTTTGACGGAGTCGCACTCCCGGAGGCCCTTGAAAGTTATCCGAGCAGCGGAGCGCCCCACAGCATGAGATATGGATATGTCATCGGTTCCAACAATAAAGGTTGGATGTGGAAGGCTGGTTTGACCAATCCTCAAAAGCCTGGTTACGTGTCTGCCGCAGAAGAGGGGAAATGGGTATGGTCCGCGGGTATTTTCGGAGCCTTCGGTCTGATCTCCGGCGCCAAAGAGGGCGAGTGGGGCCCCGCACCCGGATTTACGATGAAGGACGGCAAGGCGGTCTGGACTGCCGGACAGGTTCATCCCAACAAACCCGGACTCGTTTCCGACAAGGCCGTCTTCTCCTGGGTGCCTGACGCGAAACACCTTTGGAAAGATCCCAAGAACGCAAAGAGCCTCGAAATCCAAGAGGACTATCAGGAGTTGAGCACCATTGGCAAGATTTGTTTGATTCCTGTGGCAATTCTGCTCCGTGCTCACTGATCTAATACAAGGAATATCCAAATCATGAAAAGTTACTTAAAAATTTTTATCGGACTCTGTCTGCTCTCCGCCATGGTTGGTTGCGTCAGCGCTCGTGAAGCGCAGAATCCCCAGCCCCGGCTCGACGTCCCGTGCGGAGCTTGGGTGGAAGCCGCAGGAACGAAGGTTGAAGCCGTCAACGAAAAGAAGGCTGAAACTAAGCCTGCAGACAAGAAGAAATCCTCAAGCAGCACGAAAAAAACTTCTACCCAGAGCAGCTTCCCCGTCAAGACGGGACCTGTCGGTCTCAAGCTCTGACAGGAGGTTCGTTTTTGCTGTGACTTGAGAATGTTTGAGTCGTAGCGGAATACAAAGCCCGCATTTTTGTCATTCAAAAATGCGGGCTTTCTGCTGATTTCAGCAAATGGTCTGTTCCTTTTTTTGCGAGAGGTACCCGAGGATGATGACTTCGCTGAGCATCACGGCACCGATCACTCCGCCGCTGAGCAGAAAGAGCAATGCGGGGGAACCTCCGCCCACCAGCAGTCCGGTGAATCCGGAAGCCGCAGAGGAGACTCCCACCGTGAACTCGTTCATGGCGATGTACTTCGTGCTCTTCGTCGGATGCGCCACCGAATAAAATACCAACTGGAAATAGAAGATCCCGCAATACGCTCCGTAGAACAGCGCTCCCGTGCAGAAAAGAACGGGTGATGCGGCCAATCCGAAAAGCGTCATCCCGGCGAGTCCGCTCACAAGCGCCGCCACCAGCGGCAGCGGTCGGAACATCCACGTCCGGCTTCGGATCAGCGCCAGCGCCAGAAACGCCTGCGTGAAACTGTAGATCGCCACGGCATTCCCGCTGACCACTTTGCTCATGCCAAGTTTTTCCACTTGATAGGGCAGAAGCATCCGCACCACGTTGACGACGAGGACGCCTACAAAAGCTCCGTACCACCCCATCTTTGCGAGGTCCGGGTACTTGGAGTAGTCCGTGGCGGGCTTCGTCTTGCCGCCGGACGCGGGGGAGGGGTCCGGAAGCGGCTGGTTCGCAACGCGCTTGTACCACGCTCCGAGGATCAGAGCCCCCAGCGCGATAGCAAGTCCGATGGCGCTGGCGGTCAGGTACCCCGCGCGCATGGAGAGCCGGGACATGAAAAACGGTCCCAGCCCCGACCCGAAACTCCACGAAAACGTATAGAGCGCAGTGGAACGGACCGCTCCGCCTTCGCTGCCCCGTTCCGCCGCCCGCATGAAGACCTGAAAGGGCGTGCAGTAGATGGCGAGAGCCACGCCCATCAGGGCCACGAGAAGGTATTGTTTCCAGACGGTACAATCCGTGACGGCGAAGAACCCCATCAGCACCGCCTCCAGAAGAGCTGCTGCGGCGATCAGTTTTGCGGCGTTCCGGTCGGTGGCAATCCTGCCGAGCAGGGGCGAGATCACCGCGTAGGAGAGGGCCCAGATCGCAGGGATCAGCGTGAGCAGAAGCGCTCCGTGTCCGGCCCGGGTGAAGGAGATGCTGGTGTTGTAGAAGACCGCAAAAAGGATGAAATTGGTCAGCACCGGGAAGAGATAAACGAAGATCCGGAACATGGTATTGCCCCCCAAAAATGGAATGAAACGTGATAATTTTGCATAATATACCGTTTTTCAGTGGAAAAGCAATCGTTTTTTTTGTGAAAAGAGCAGGTCTTCCCTTGAAATACGGCGCAATCCATACTAATTTAAGCCGAGGAAACTCAAGCATGCAGCAAAGGAGGCGAGGCACTTTATGAAAAGTCTTTTGGTACGGGGCGGGACCACGACAGGCGGCACCATCGCCGTCAGCGGGAATAAGAACGCGGCATTGCCTATGATTGCCGCTCTGCTGTTGACCGACGAACCGGTCACTCTGCGGAACGTCCCGGACATTCTGGACGTGCGGACCATGTTGGACATCGCGGAGTTTCTGGGCGCGGAATACACCTTCGAGAAGAACGTTCTCTCCTTTCAGTGTCGGGATGTCCGCACCACCGGGATATCCAAGGAACTCTGCTCCCGGAACCGTACCAGCATCCTTTTCACGGCCCCCCTGCTCGCCCGTTGCGGCAAGGCGGAACTCTATCCCCCCGGCGGCGACGTCATCGGACGGAGGCGTCTGGACGGGCACTTCTACGGACTGATCAAACTGGGTGCAAAGATGTCCGGCGATCTGACCTACTGTTTCGAAGCGCCCCACGGACTGCGGGGCCGGGAACTCTTTCTCGACGAAGCCAGCGTCACCGCCACTGAACAGATCCTCATCGCCGCCGTCACGGCGAAGGGCACCACCACCCTCTACAACGCTGCGGGAGAGCCTCACGTGAAGGACCTCGCCGATATGCTCAACGCCATGGGCGGACGCATCTCGGGCGCGGGGAGCAACTCCATCACCATTGAGGGCGTGGAGCGGCTCCACGGCGCGGACTATACCATTATCGGCGACCACATCGAAGCCGGGAGTTTCATCGCGCTCGGCGCCGCTACCGGTCAGGAGATGACCATCACCGGGACCACTCCGCGGCACTACTGGATGCTGCGCCGCGTCTATGAGCGACTGGGGATCCGTATGACGCTACGGGCGGACCGGATCTTCCTTCCCGGCGGTCAGACTCCCCGGATCGAACCGGATTTCGGCGGACACATTCCGCAGATCGCAGACGGTCCGTGGCCCCAGTATCCCTCGGATATGATGAGTTGCACCATCGTCGCCGCCACCCAATGCCGGGGGACGGTGATGTTCTTCGAGAAGATGTTCGAGAGCCGGATCTATTTTGCGGACCGGCTCATCAGCATGGGTGCCAACGCCATCGTCTGCGATCCGCATCGGGTGGTCATCACGGGCAAGGCGGACCTCCACGGCGTGGAGATGTCCAGCCCGGATATCCGCGCCGGAATGGCCATGGTGATCGCGGCCCTCTGCGCCAAGGGAGAAAGCACCATCAACCACGCCGAGATCATCTATCGCGGCTACGAGAACCTGCTGGAGAAACTCCACGGGATCGGAGCCGACGTGGAAGAGATCGTTCGCTGATTTCAGAAAAAAGAACCGATTTGCTTCAACCTCCAAAAAAGAGAAAGGAATTTGATCATGAAACATTTCACCATTTGTGCTGTCCTGTTGGCGGCTGTGCTTCTGCTGCCGGGATGCTGCTGCAAACGCTGCTGCGGGAAGAAGTCCTGCGACAAGAGCGCGGAATCCACTGCCAAGCAGGAGTCCGTTGCCAAGCAGGAGTCCGCGCCCAAGAAGGCCGCGGTCGCCATCGTGGTGACGAAGGATGCCGCCAAGGTCGATACCAAGGCGACGGTCGAACGCATGGAGAAACTGGCGCAGGGCATCATCATGTACACCATCGACCATGACGACAATATGCCGGAGAAACTCGCCGACGTGGCCACCGAGGGATACGTGGACGATGCCGTCCTCGTGAAGGACCCGGTCACAGGCAGGGACTTCGGCTTCGTGGCGCGTACCTTCCAGCACACTCCCATCGAAAAGCCCGCGGAGTTCCCCATGGCTTTTGCACTCTATCCCCAGAACGGGGTCGCGGTGGTCCTCTATGCGGATAAGCACGTGGCCGAGTTCAGGACTTCCGCCCGGACTCCCGCGGAGTTCGTGGAGGCGATGAATGCTGCCCATCCCTACGATGCGGATACCATCCGGGTCCTGCGGATCAACGCCAGGGCAAAATAGTCCTTGCGTGCAGGAGGCGGGGGAAGAAGATGATCATCGTCACGAGTTTCGGACGGACGGAGCGCAGAGAAACGAATGAACGTTTTCTCGCGCTTCCGGTGGAGCCGCAGGGGGCTTCAGAGGGGACGATCTCCTTCTCGTTTCCGGTGGCGGACGTCCACGCCTACTGGGTCAGCACCCTGCCGGACCCGTCTCCGCGGATCCCGTGGGTGATCGAGCAGGAGAGCGCGGCCCAGCGCGGCATGCCTTTCATAACCTTCTTCAACTCTGCCGGGATCAATCAGCTTGCGGCGGG
>DCGG01000166.1:0-2949 GCA_002315455.1 Lentisphaeria bacterium UBA1784 | reverse complement strand
CGATCGACCTCTGCTGCGACCTCCGAATCAGCGCGAAGATGAATCAGGAGAGTTGCTCCTACGACGCCACGTTCTTCCTGAAAGGAGAGGGGCCGTTGCCCAGGTTCTCCTTCTTTCTGGACCTCCGGCCAAAGCCATGGCCGCAGACCGTGGAGGCGTGGCGCAAAGCGCAGACTTTGCCGGCTCTCCGTTTCCCGGAGGGGGCGTGGGCTCCGGTTTACTGCACCTGGTACGCCGTTCACGGAGCGGTGACGCAGGACTGGTGCGACCGCGCCGCGGTGGAAGCCTCCAAGATGGGGTTCGGCACGTTTATTCTGGATGACGGCTGGTGCTATCCCGATAAAAAGCGGATTTCCCCCTCCACCATCACCAACTGGTACGAGAAGATCGGCGACTGGACCTTCGACTTGGAGAAGTTTCCGGACGCGGCCGATCACGTGAAGCGCGTTCAATCGCTTGGTATGAAGTACGTGGTCTGGGTGGCGCCTTACCTGATCGGCGACCGCAGTGCCGCGTACCGGCAGTTGAAGGCGATCCCGGGCGCGCTCTACGGGGATTACCTCGAGGGTTACTACAAGATGGACCCCCGCTGTGAAATGGCCTGCGATCTGATCCTTGCCCGGTTGGAGAAGCTCATGCCGGAGTACGGCTTGGACGGCTTGAAGGTGGACTTCCTCGATCAGGTCTATCCTGACCAGCAGGAGCCGAAGGCCGACAGTTGCCGCCGGTTCACCGCGGAGTTCTCCGCGCGCATCCGCAAGTGCAACCAGGATGCCCTCATCGAATTCCGGCAGACCTACACCACCCCCCAGATGCTCGCTTACGGGACGCAGTTCCGGGCGGCGGATTGCCCCT
This sequence comes from Lentisphaeria bacterium UBA1784, assembly GCA_002315455.1. Lineage (GTDB taxonomy): Bacteria > Verrucomicrobiota > Lentisphaeria > Victivallales > Victivallaceae > UBA1784. Next base: position 2,094 of record DCGG01000166.1, on the reverse strand, counting down.
TCGACTTCCGGCTGAACTTCCGCCGCATCGCGCAGATCCGGCTGGCGGTTGGGGACGGAATCCCGGTGCACGCGGACCCCGCTTACTGGCCCGCCACGGAACTGCCCGTGAACGTTGCCCGGCACTTCATCGCCATGATGGCAGGTGTGCCGATGCTCTCCATCGACTTGGAACGTCTCTCCCCGGAAGTCAAAAAGATCGTCGCCTTCTGGATCGGCTTCTACCGCAGAAACGCCTCGTGGCTCCGGGATGCCCATTGGGAATTCGACTATTCTGGCGGCATGCTGGGCAGTGCGCTCGCTTCCGGCGGCGGAAAGGCACTCGCCATCGTTGCGGATGCCAGACGCATCCCGCCGTTGCCCGCACCGGGCTGGGTCCTGAACCTCTCCCCGGAGGAACTTTCGCTCGCCCGCGCGGAGGTGTTCGACCTCGCCGGAGAACCGTTGAACGGTACGGTCGTCCCCCTTGGCGGCGGGGCGTTCCTGCCCCGGTAAAACTCTTTGCTTTTCCCGGCCCAGAGGGTGGAAATCCCCCGGGGCTTCGTGTATATTATAGACAACGGTTTTTCCATCATCAACAGAAGGATTGATGTTTCCATGGTGAAGTGCGCGGTTATCGGATGCGGAGTGATTGCTCCCACCCATATCGAAGGGTATCAGACCCTGCCGGACGTGAAAGTCGTCCATCTCTGCGACCTGAAATTGGACAAGGCGAAGAAACTCGCCGAAAAGTACGGCGTGGCGCGGGTCTCCCGGGACTACCGCAAGGTTTTGGCGGATCCGGAAGTGGATCTCGTCAGCATCTGTACCGACCACGCCAGCCACGCAAAACTGGTTTGCGCCGCGCTGGAGGCCGGTAAAAACGTGGTCTGCGAGAAGTCTGCGGGCCGTGTTCAGGCCGATCTGGATAAGATGGTGGCCGCCGCCGCTGCGCATCCGGAACTGGTGGCGTCCGGTATTTTTCAGCACCGTTTCGAGCCTCACAATATCGCCTTCCGGGAACTGGTCCGCAAGGGGCGGATGGGCAAACTGCTGACGCTCAACATGAATTTCTCCTGCTTCCGTTCCAACGACTACTACCGTAGCGGTTCCTGGCGCGGGACCAAACGGGGTGAGGGCGGCGGCGTCCTCATCAATCAGGCGATCCACCATCTGGATCAGTTGCGTTTCGTTTTCGGCGATGTGGTGGCGGTGACTGCCAAGACCGCCAATCTCACGCATCAGGGCGTGATCGAGGTGGAGGATACCGCCGCGTTCATTCTGGAGTTCGAGAGCGGATTGTTCGGGTCCTGCACCATTTCCAACTCCAGTCCCAGCACGTGGCACGTGTCTCTGACCGTCACCGGCGATCAGGTGTTTCTGGAATACGACGATGAGGTGGCGACCTTCGTCAAGGCGTGGGATGCGAAGCGGGAACAGCAGGTCCGCGATGCCCTCACCGGCGAGAAGAATACCGCTTCCGTCAGCGGCAAGAACTACTACGGCGCCGGACACATCGGTCAGTTGGCCGACGTGGTGGAGGCGGTCCGGAAGCACCGTCCGCCCAAGGTGACGCTGGCCGATGCGGCCACCACCAGCAGTCTGGTGATGGCCATCTACCGTTCTGCCAGGACCGGACGGCGGGAGGAAGTCAAGCGTTATTGCTGATGATCTGCGGCTCCGGGAGAGAACTTCCGGGGCCTTTTTTAAGGTGCTTTTTGAGGACATGAACACCACCGACACCATTTGTGCCCCGGCCTCCGCCGTGGGCGGCGCCATCACCGTGATCCGCATTTCGGGACCGGAGGCGCTCTCCATCGGCTGCCGGGTCTGGAAGGGGCGAAAATCCCTCTCCGCCTATCCCGAGCGGACCATGGCGCTGGGGTTGGCTGGGCAGGATCAAGCCCTCGCCGTGGCGATGCCCGGGCCTCGAAGTTACACCGGGGACGACGTGGTGGAACTTCACTGCCACGGCGGGGCGGCGGCGGCCAATGCGGTGTTGCGGCTTCTGCTGGAGGCCGGGTGCCGGATGGCGGAGCCGGGAGAGTTCACTTTTCGGGCCTTTGTCAACGGCAAGTTGGACCTTGTGCAGGCGGAGGCTGTGGCGGACGTGATC
>DCGG01000046.1:10326-10553 GCA_002315455.1 Lentisphaeria bacterium UBA1784 | reverse complement strand
GCCGTGGTGATCCTCGGCTCCGCCACCCCCTCCCTCGAATCCCTCTACAATGCCGCCACCGGGAAGTTCCTGCTGGAACGCATGGCGGCGCAGGTGGATGACAAGCCGGCCCCCGTCATCCGCATTATCGACCGCCGTCTGGAGCAGGGAGCCGACGGCAAGGACAGCATCATCAGCCGCCCCCTTGCGGCGGCGGTGCAGGAGCGGCTGGAGGCTGGCGAACAGAC
>DCGG01000046.1:9992-10265 GCA_002315455.1 Lentisphaeria bacterium UBA1784 | reverse complement strand
ATCCTCTTCCTCAACAAGCGGGGGTACGCCCGCACCATGAACTGCTCCTGCGGCTTCGAGGCGAAATGCCCCAACTGCTCGGTGAACTACGTTTACAGCCGGGTCCGGGGGACCTTGAGTTGCCACCTCTGCGGAGACGTGATCCCGGCGCCGCAGGTCTGTCCCCAGTGCGGTTCCCCGGAAGTACGCTTCCTGGGCACCGGAACGGAAAAGATCGAGAGCATCGTCAAGGCGGTATTTCCGGAGGCGCGGGTGGGCCGCATGGATTCCGTC
>DCGG01000046.1:0-9885 GCA_002315455.1 Lentisphaeria bacterium UBA1784 | reverse complement strand
TGACGCTGGTGGGGATCATCAATGCAGACATTGGCCTGTCCATGCCGGATTTCCGGGCGGGCGAGCGGGTATTTCAACTCATCACGCAGGTAGCTGGCCGAGCCGGTCGGGGGGACCGCCGGGGCGAAGTGCTGATCCAGACCTACAAGCCGGAGAATGACACCATCTACTACGCCTCCCTGCTGGATTTCGAGGGTTTTCAGAAGTTTGAACTGGAGTTCCGGGAATTGCTGGGTCATCCTCCCTTCGGACGGTTGATCGCCGTCTATTTCAGGGGGGAGGAGGAATCCGCTGTCCGCAACTACGCCGACTGGTTCCATCAACAGCTGGAACCTTACGCCAATGAAGCGGTCAAACTCTCCCCGCCGGAACCCGCCCCCATCGAACGGATCAAGGGGAAGTTCCGCTACATGCTCACGATCCGGGGAACCAAACTGAAGGTGATCCGGCAGGCGCTCCGGGTGCTGGTCCTCCACAGGGAACAGCCCAAGGGCGTGGAAGTAGCAGTGGATGTGGATGCCCAATCTCTGCTTTGACATCTTTTTTAGCAAAAAATCCTGTATTTTCAAAAAAAAATTTGAATTCCAGATTTATTTGAAGTATATTATGTAAAATCTTTTTTGGGAATTCGACAATGCTCAAAAAAGATCGGACCACATTTGGATTTGACGCTTTTCGACACAGGATTGTTCATCATAAAATTTGGGAGCGCGAGAAATGAAATTTTTGACCGAATATCAGAAACCGGAGTTGCAGGAATATTCCCATTTCGGCATCGTGGCGGAAGGGATCTCTCCCGGAGGACCGGGCAAGGAACGCGAAGACACGGACGTGTGCAACGTCTCTACTGTGGACGAATTCTGATTTTTCTGCATCGCCATTGGTCATGCAACTTTTGCAGAACTCCTGCAGGCATCCCGCCCGCAGGAGTTTTTTTGTGGGGGCCAAGAGCGTTTGCTCTTGATTTCCGGAGGGCTTCAGGATATATTAACTGCGAAAAAGAACAATCCGACCCGTAAGAAGGGATAACTCCCGGGAAACCGATCACCATGAAGATCCTCAGCAAATGCACACCGGAGGCGGCAGGTATCCGCTCCTCCTCGCTGTTGAAACTGGTCAATGCTTTCGACAAGTTGGAATATCTCAACAGTTTCATGATCCTGCGGCACGGCAAAATCGTCGCCAGCGGAAGTTGGGCGCCTTATGACCGGAACGTTCCCCACGCGCTCTACTCCCTGAGCAAAAGTTTCGTCTCCGTAGCCATCGGCATCGCCCAATCCGAGGGGCTGCTGAAACTGGACGATCCCGTGCTGAAGTTCTTCCCCGAATGCGAATCCGTCGTCTCCGACGAACGCTGCCGTAAGATCACGCTCCGCCATCTGCTGACCATGACCAGCGGCTCCAACGTTGAGAGCCGCCTCGCCGGAGACGATTGGGTGGGGCAATTCTTCGCCGCACCCCTCGCTTTCGAGCCGGGGACCACCTTCTTCTACAACAGCAGCAACACCTATCTGCTGGCAGCGGTCCTGCGGGTCGTCTCCGGGATCAACGTCCGGGAATATCTCGGCCCCCGGCTCTTTGAGCCGCTGGGCATCGTCCCCGGGATCTGGGAGATGTGTCCCGCCGGGACCAACTGCGGCGGATGGGGCTTCTACCTGAAGACCGAAGCCATTGCCAAATTCGGTCAACTTCTGCTCAACGGAGGTTCCTGGGGCGGTCAGCAGTTGATCCCCTCCGCCTATCTGAAGGAGGCAATCAAGCCGCTCGCGGACAATTCCTCCAATGCATCTCCCGATTGGCAGCAGGGTTACGGATACGCCTTCTGGGTCAGCCGCCACGGCTTTCGCGGAGACGGCGCGGCGGGACAGTTCGCGGTGGTCCTGCCCGAGGAGGACATGGTCGTCGCCACCACCGCCTGTCTGCGCAATTTGCAGGGCGTGCTGAACCTGATCTGGGAGATCCTTCTGCCGGAACTGGAGGACCATCCGTTGCTGGACGATCCCATGACCAATGCGGAACTGGAGTTGAAGTGCCACTCCCTCCAGATCCCGCCGCTGGAGGGGGCTATCGCCTCCAGCCATCCTTCCCAGTGCTGGCGGTTCCGGCCCAATTTCGCGGGGCTGGAAGCCTGCACCATCGAACTCGGAAGCGACAGTTGCGCGCTCTCTTTCAAATTCCCCCGAGGAATGGAGCAGATCCGGGCCGGCTTCGGCTACTACGACCGGACTATCGCCCAACTGACCGACCGCCGTCCTCATCCCATCTCCGCCTGCGCGGCATGGGTGAGCAAGGACGTACTGGAGGTCCGCGCCTTCTGCACCGACACCGTGTTTCGGGACGTGTATCGCATCGACTTCGCGGCAAAAACCATCGATCGGACCAGTTTCGGCTCCTTCCGGAACCCGTTCCCGCGCCTTCACGTCCTTTGACGGCGCAGAAAAAGGGCCTCCCATCAGGAAGGCCCCGCAGAAACAAAGGATTTTGACCGCCGGTATCAGTCAGGGACACCGCTAAAAATTCATTCCGGCAGCTTGTGAAGAAAAAGACGCGCGTTGCGGACTTTTCTCAAAGGCGGCAGGACCTCAATTCATCCGTTTGATTTTTCAGAGGCGCCCTTGATCCCCATGATGGCTTCCAACTGGGGAGCGATCCGCTTCGCCTTCATGGCAAAACCGTAATCGGTCAGGTGGCACCCATCTACAGTCTGGTCGTCCCAGTCCTCGTCCGCCGGCTGATCCGCGCGAACGAGATAAACCAGAGAATCCCCAGCCGCGCGGCGGCGGTTCACCTCGTCCTCCTCCTTCCGGAACTCGAAGGGGCCGACGTCGCCGCAGAAGGCCCGTTGACTGTCCCGTACCGCCGTCATCACCGCCACGGGGACGGAGGGATGCGCTTCCCGCAGGATGTCGATGACGCAGGAGAGGGTTTTCTCGATGCCGGCGATTCTCGCATTCGCCACGTAGTCCAAAATGAAGATCCGGGGATTCTGCACCTTCGCCAACTGCCGGATCACAACGGGTTCGCCCTTGCCGTTGCCGGAGAAACCGAAGTTCAGCACGGGAACGTTCCACTTCCGGCTCAAAATGTTGCTGTCGCACATTCCCGGACGGCTGGCACATCCCCCCTGGGTGATGCTGGTGCCGTAATAGACCACCGGGCGGGGATCCGTCCAAGGAGTAGGCGGTTCGATGCGGCATCCGGGAGTCAGGCCGATCTCCAGAGAGTCCACGTTGCTGTACAGCGGGAAGTGGATCAGAAATCACCGCATCCCGCGGGGCATGACTTCCCTGAGCATATCCAGTTCGAATTCCGTATCGCCGGGTTTCTGCCGGGTCAGACCGTTCATCCGGCGATGGCCAGGTTCACCGAGATAGAGGTCGAATCCCTGGTAACCGGTGCTCGCCATGTGATACATCGGATAGATCTCCGAGCCCTTCACCTTCAGCCGGATGTGACCGCTGTCGGAGCGGAACGCCACCTGCCCGCCGGCGGAATTCTGCCCGAGAATGCGGACTCCGTCGGGGAATGCCGGATCGTTGGGGATCCGCCAGTATCCATCGCCCGGCTTGCGGAAGGGGAACCCCGTGAGACGGAAGGGGGCTTCGTCCGGAGAGTGGTACTCCACCTCGTCCCGGGTCACCGTCCCGGTCTTCATGTTGACGTCCAGTTTTTCCAACTTGTTGTCGGCCATTTCCCCTGCCCCCCCGGTAAACGCTTCAGCGGTTTTCGCAGACGCAGGCGGAACGTTTCCGGTTCACCGCGCGGTAGTAATAGACCATGATGGTGTCGAAAGCCACCATGGCGAGGTTGGCCCCATAGAGCCAGACCACCCAGAAATTCCGCGGATCATAGCTCACAAACTTGTTGATGATGCCCGCCACGTAGCCGAACATGATGAGCCACGCGAAGAAAAGACTTTTGCCCGCCGGATTCTTCGCCTTGATCGTCTTCCAGATTGCCATAGGCCAACTCAGTCCGAAGGCGAGCATCATGATCGCTTCCCAAATTCCCATTTTCACTCCTTTTTAGAGGTATCCGGCAGAATACTGCCCGTTTCAAACAAAAAACGGAGGAAAAATCTTCCTCCGGTCGGAAAAATCCCTGAAAACGTCATCCTGCCGCCCCCGGGAGGGACCCCTTCCCCCGCTATTCCCGCCCGTTGTCGATCACGGCGTTGCGGCGCTGGAAAGTGGGCACGTCCAAATCCTCGGCGCCCCAGCTGACGGGGATAGTGCCCACCATGATTCCCTTGTCCATTTGCGTGAAGGGCAAAGTGGGCTGGGTCATGTCCCCAGCCGAAGAACTCCCCCGCGAAACCGCGGAACGGGGCTTGCGCGCGACGGGGCGGGAGACCGCCTCCTCTTCCTGAAACTTCACCGCCAGCGCGGTCAACTGCAACTGCCCCGCCCACTGAGGACTGGTAGCTGCGGCGACCAAAACCTGCGCGTTTTCTCCGAGCTGACGGCTGGCAAGATCCAGGATCCCCTTGCCAGTGCCGAGAGAGAGTTCTGGTCCGCCCAAAAGCGAGAGGACGACCGCATTGGCATCCGCGAGCCGGGAGGGACCGCCCAGCAACGGAGAGTAGAGCAACTGCTCCACCACCGCAGAGGGATCGCCGTCAGCGGCGGCGATACCGATGCCGATGCCGCAGATATTCTTTTTCCGCTTGAAGACAGCGGTGAGATCATCGAAGGAGGAGTTCAGCAAGTTTCCGGCGAGCAACACCTGCGTCAGGGCCAGCGCCGTCCGCGCCATCTCCGTATCGGCGAGGTCGAACGCCTTCTCCAGCGAAGTGGAGGCTTCCAACGTGGAAAAGAGGAGATCGTTGGGGATCACCGCCACCGCCTCCGCCACCGGAAAGACGTCGTCGTTGAGGACCTGTTCGGCCCGGCGGCGAATGGTGTGCCCTTCCATGGAGAAGGGAAGCGTCAGCAGAAAGACCGACGGGATCTTGAGTTTGGCGACCAGGCTCGGCAACACCATCATGCCGCCGGTGGCGGTCCCGCGGCCGAGGCCGCCGAGGACCATCAGTACTTCGCTGTCGGCCAGCAACCGCTCCAGCACCGGCCGTTCTTTGGCCATGGCGCGCTGGCCGTCGATCTCGTTGCCGGAACACCCCCGGCCGTTCCGCCAGTTGCTTCCGGCCAGAAGGCGGTTTTCCTCCGGCAAACCGGTCTCCGCGAGGGAACGTTCATCGGTATCCACCGCGAGGAGCCGCAGGTCCGGAAACCGTTCCGCGTCCGCCGCCAACCGCCGGATGATCCGGCATCCGGCTCCGCCTAACCCGAGAATCGTGATCTTGCCGCTCATAATTACATCTTCATGGAGTCTTTGATCTGTTTCACGTTCCGGCAGCCGTGATCAAAGAAACGGCCCAGCCGGTCAAAGGCGCGGTCCAACACTCCCTTGCGGGAGGGCCCGTATTGTTCCAGATATCCGGCGGCGACCCGGAGCGCGCCCCAGACCGCACTGCAGCGGGGGCCGCTCAAATCGGTGATGGCGCCATCCAGATCCACCGGCTGACCGATCCGGCAGGAGAGTTCGAAGACCTCCCGGAAGAGGTCCGCGGTCCGGCAATAAAGCACGCCGCCGCCGGTGATCACGCCGCCCGCGCCCAAACTGCGGGGTACCTGTTCCTGTTGCAGTTGCTGGCGGATGATCTCGAAGATCTCCCGCACCCGCAGGTCGATGATGGTCTCGAAACTGGCAGTAGGGATCCGGAGCAGTTTGCCGGTGGTGCGGCTCTTCAACTCAATGAACTCCTTGCGCTCCTCGATCGCCCGGGAAATGGCTCCCATCTCCATCAGTTTGCGGCAGAAATCCGCCGTCAGATCCAAGCCTACGGCGAGATCGTTGACCACGTGCTCAAAACCGACCTGCAGCACGCCGGACGCGGCGACACCGTTGTCGTAGGAGACCATGTATTCAGTGCATCCGGCGCCGATATCCACGAGGAGGACGCCGTTTTCCCGCTCACGCTCGCTGAGAATGCCGGTACCGGCGGCCAACGGTGAGAAGGTGATGTCCAGTTTGGTATCCTCGAATCCGGCATCGATCACGAGGGAACGGAAATTCTCAATGCGGGAGTGCAATCCATGGACGATGTGGGCGCGGGCCTCCAGCTTGCTGCCGGAGAGCCGCAGGGGATTCGCCACCCGTCGGTCATCCACCAGCCAGTAGGATTCGGTGCTGTTGATGACCTCCCTGTCCTCGGCGAGGGTCCGGATCAAGGCGTTTTCGGCGGCTTCGGCACATTCGGCCTCGGTGACCACCCGGGCATCGTTCCGGATGAAGACGCTGCCGGCGCCGGTTTGGGAGACGATCCCGCAACCGGTGACGAGGACCGTAATCAGCTGGACCTCGTTCAAAACTCCGCCGCAGGACCTGTCGGCATCCTCCAGCAGTTTGTTGAAGAGGTCCGACGCCTTCTGCATATCCCGGATCTCGCCCTTGACGACGGCTCCGGCGGAAGGGGCTGCGGCACTGCCGATGATGTGGAGCTGCCCGGAGGAGTCCACCTCGCCCACCAGCAACGTGAACTTGGAGGTGCCGAATTCCACTGCGGCGATGATTTCCCGATTGCGAAACATGATTGTTCTCAAAAACTCCCAAACGATCTTTGTTCGGCGTTTCCGGAGAGTCCCGGGAACGCAGGATAAGAGTATTTGAAGGAATATAACGGCATTCCCGCTTCTTTTCAAGATGAAAGCGCAGATTTTCCTGAAAAAAGAAACTTTTTTCCTCCGTTTTATCCGCCGCCGTTCAGTATATTTCACAAACCAATGGAAAAAGGCTTGCATTTTACGCGCTTCCGGATTATATTTTTCCGGAAAATGCCTTGGGTCACCGGAAACCGGGAGATCACTGGCAAAACGTTTACGTTCAATCAAAATAACGGAGAAAAAAATGTTGCGAAAAGTCTGTCGTTCCTTTTTGGGATCTGCCGCCGCGTTGCTGATGTTCTGCGGATGTAATTCCGACACAATCTACGAAGTCACCACGCCCAAGGACGGCGAAGTCTCCAACTTCCTGCCCCACCACGAACTTCTGGCCAAGCAGCCGGCGAAATTCCCGTTCCAGTATTTCTACATGCGGAAGAAACCGCACCGTTACGACAACATCTACATTGCGCCGGTGGATACCACCTATCTGCGTAAGTCCGTACACTGGGAAAAGTTCGATCAGGACATGGCGAAGAAACTGGGCAGCGACATTCAGGGGCTCGCCAACTTCATGCACGACACCTATGAGAAAGAGATCCGGGACTACCCCAAGGCCGACAAGCCCAAGGTCGTCAATTCCCCCCGCCTCGGAAACACCGCGGTCATGCGGACCGCGATCGTCGCCATCGTCCCAACCAAGGCGGAACTCAATGCCGTCGGCATTGCGGCCAACCTGCTGCTCCCCGGGATCAGCTGCATCGTCCAGCAACTCGCGGCAGGCTCCATTGCCATCGAGTGCAAGGTGCTGGATGCCCAGACCAACGAGATCCTCGCCATGTATTCCGCCGTGTTCCAGGATCAGGCTGCGGTCATCAATCTGAAGGCCCTCTCCTGGTACGGCAGCGCCCAGCGGAACATTGAAAAAGCCGCAAAGGACACTGCGATCATCTTCGCGACCCGGGATTACAACTCCATCCAGCGCGACTATCCCATCAAACTCATCGCCTACTGACGTCAGCGATCTGCGAACCTTGGCTCCAAGGCGGTCGTGCCTCTCCGGTACGGCCGCCTTCTTTTTGCAGAAAACCATGAAAAAGAGAGGCGTTCCGGGGCGGTGATCCCGGAACGCCTTGTCTGTTTCCCTTTTTCGCGGCGGAGAGCCGTCACGCGAGGGGCGTCACGCCCTTCTTCAGGATGATGTTGCCGTACTTGGCAGTCTCCCCCGAAACCACCACTGCATAGGCCTTCTTCGCCCGCTCGTAGAAGGCGAAACGGTCGATGTGAGTGATGGCGGGAGCCTTGGGGGCAAAGCGCTTCAGCACCGCCCGGTAGGAAGCCATCAGTTCCTCGTCCAGAGAATCCCCCGTCACGGGTGCCATCATCACCACCGGGTCCTTCACGTAGGAATCCAGTTCCAGCAGGGGCAGGACTCCCGCCAGCAGCGCGGCGTTCCGCAGACCGTCGGCCCGCACCACCGGGATCCCGATGGTGTGGGCGGGAAAGTGGGCATCCGAAAAAACGATCTCGTCGCCGTGTCCCATTTCGGCGAGGATCTTCAGCAGTTCGGGAGAGACGACGGGATCGATTCCTTTGAGCATTTTCCGTTTCCTTTATCTTGCTTCGTTGAATGGTTTCACGAGAGATTCCCGGTAAGCGCGGACCGCGTCCGCGACCAGTTTGACCGCAGGAAGCATCTCCGGACGCCCGGCGAACACCTCCTGCAGCAGGGTGCCTTCCGCATGGCAGAGTTCATCGTGGCGCGGGAACCAGTGCTTGCGGAGAAACGCCGCGTAACGGACCAGCCGGAACGCCCCGTAGAACCGGGGAATCTCCCCCGTCTGTTCCTCGGCGGCGACACACCATCCGTTGCGGAGCGCGTCCAGAATGGAACCGTGTTCCGCGCGTTCGGGGAAAGCAAAAGTGCAGGTACAGCCGAATTCATTGGGGCCGTCCAAAGAGTGGCTGTCACTCGTTCCGACGATGCTGAACTTTTCTCCCCCGCCAGACTCCTCCGAAGCGAGGACGCTCTGCAGGTTGTTGCTCCACCAGTTAACGATACCGTGACCGCTGACGGCCTCCATGGCGTCGAACTCCCGCCGCGCAAGGATCTCCCGGGTCACCGCCTCGTCGAGCATGTAGTGCTCCCTCTGCCAGAAACAGTGGCAGAATACGCTGACGCCATTGACCTCCCGGATCTTCCGGAAGGTCCAGTCAGCGGCCCCCACGGGAAAGGCCTCCATATCGTTCCGGACCACGGGGTGCGCCCGAAGCAACGCCGCCACCTCCTGCCGATAGGCATCCGGATGCTGATCCACCCACTCGTTGACGCTGAAATCGCCGCCGAAATTGAGAATGTGCACGGGAGTTCCCGGCAACTGCACCTCCTCTCCGGAAAAAAGCAGGAGTCCGGTGGGCACGTCCTTCAGTGCGGCGATGCACTGCAGCGAAGGCCGGTACTGGTGGTGATCGGTGACGGCGAGGAAATCCAGACCGATCTTTCTCCCCTGCGCCGCCATGGCTTCCGGAGCGGCTTCGCCATCGGAACGGTTGCTGTGCATGTGCAGATCCCCCCGGAGCGGCACGCGTCCGTAAAGGTCGGGCCGCAGACTGTACAGGCCGAACCGCATCTCCTTCCGGGGGGACTTCGCCCCCTGCGGATGTCCGAACTCCTCCGCCGTGACAAGAAGGGTGAACTCCTGCTCTCCGGCGAAAAAGGCGCGGATCAGAAGAGAGCCGTCCTCCTCCAACCGCCATTGCAGCGTCGGTTCCGGATCGTCCGCGTACTTCCCGGTGGAACACAATCCCGAGACCGGGAAAAGCTTCACGTGAAGCTTCGCCGCCCGGTCGAAGCGTCCGTGCTCCGCCCGGGGACGGACCCGTACCGCCGCCTCCCGGTCCGCAGGAACGAGCCGCGGACAAACTTCATAATCACGGACACAGCCGTCTGTCTGGATCATAGACCAAAGTCCCTTTTCAGGCCCTCTGCCTCCGCATCGAATTCAGGTGACAGAACTTCTGGGAGAGGACCACGTTGAGAAAATTCAGAAACACCGGCAGCGATACCGCGAAAAGCAGCGCCGCCACGTAAAACACGCCGTTCAGATCGAAGAGCATGACCGTCCACCCGCTGAAGACGGCGGAGAGCATGCCTCCGCAACATCCGGCCAGCGAGGAGAATCCGAAGACCGTCCCCCGCTTCCGCCGGGGCGTCACGGCGGAGAGG
>DCGG01000168.1 GCA_002315455.1 Lentisphaeria bacterium UBA1784 | reverse complement strand
ACCTCTGCGACCTCTCGCTGCCCCTCGCGCAGTACCGGCCGGTCATGATTGCCCAGAACAAACTGGCGCTGAACCTCTGTGCCGCAGTCGGAGTCAAGACCTGCACGATCCACTTGGGAAACTGCATCTATGAGCAGAAGTTTCCGCTGGCACACTACTGGGAACTGGCGGAGCAGGCCCTTGAGGAACTGCTCCCAGAAGCGGAGAAGTGCGGCGTGATCCTCAACGTCGAAAACGTCGCCAATCCGCCATCGCAGGCGGAACTGATCCTCCGCTGCCGGAAGAAATTTGACACGCCCTATCTCGGAGCGTGCTTCGATTCCGGGCACGCGGAGATCGCCCGCTCCTGCCACAAGAGCGATCCGCAGTCGGCCGTCTACAAGGCTTGGGGCTGGCTCCCGGAGGAGGAGCCCCGCTTCGACGATCTCGTCCCGGAGACGGTGATTCCCCTTGCGGTGACTTGCCACATCCACGACAACGATGGACTGCACGACCAGCACATGCTTCCCTTCACCGGCGTGAACCAATGGGAACGGATCATCGCTCTGCTGGGCCGTGCTCCTCGTTTGCAGTGCATCCAGAGCGAAGCCAAACTTCACGTTCACGGCAACACTCTCCGCGAAGCCGTCTCCGCTTTTCAGAAGTTCAGCGCGATGCTGGAGGCGGAACGGAACAAGGTACAGGCGGTTTCCTCTCATGCCTCTCCTGAAACGGCATGATGCGGTGGAGCTATTGGAGAGGGTTCGGAAAAACGCCGCGTTTTTCCGTGAGGCCCTGACAACTGCATGAAATCATGTCACAACGTGTTTCTCTTTTGAAAAATGAAAACAATCTAATGCGAAACGCCTCGCGTTAGTGCGGAAAGGAGCCCCTCATGGTAACAATGGCGATCATCGGTTTGGGACCGCGCGGACGGGCCTATGCGTCCTTCTCCAAACAGTACCCGGACAAACTCAAAATCACCGCGATCGCGGAACCAATCGACTCTCTGCGGGCGAAGATCCGGCAGGAGTACGACATCCCCGAAGACCGCTGTTTCAGGACTTGGCAGGAGATGCTGAAACTTCCGAAACTGAGCGATGCCGTCGCCATTTGTACGCAGGACCATTTTCACGAGGAACCCGCCATTGCCTGCGCCAGAGCCGGCTACGACATCCTGCTGGAAAAACCCATGGCTCCCACCGCCGATGCCTGCCGGCGGATCGTGGCGGAGGTGAAGAAGGCCGGAGTGATCTTCAGCGTCTGTCACGTTCTGCGTTACACTCCCTACACCTATGAACTGCAGCGGATCATTGATTCCGGGGAGATCGGAGACATCGTCACCATTCATCATCTGGAGCCGGTGAACTACTACCACTATGCCCACAGTTACGTCCGGGGCAACTGGCACAATGAAGCCAAGAGCAGTTTCATGCTGCTGGCCAAGTGCTGTCACGACGTCGACTGGATCCACGGCATCATGAAGAAGAAATGCGTCAAGATCCACTCCTTCGGAGCGTTGACGCACTTCACCGCCGCCAACCGTCCCGCCGGAGCTGCGGACCGCTGTCTGGATTGCCCTCACACGGTGGAAAGTCTCTGCCCCTATTCCGCCGTGAAGATCTATCTGCGCGACCGCTTCTGCATCGGCAACAACGTCTTCCCGCTGACGGTCATCTCCCGGGAACCGACTCTGGAGATCATCGAAAAAGCGCTGCGGGAGACGGATTACGGCAAGTGCGTCTATCACTGCGACAATGACGTGGTGGACAATCAGGTGGTGAACATGCTCTTCGAAGACGGCACCACCGCCAACATGACCATGATCGCCTTCACCAACAAGGGCGGCAGGCGGACCACCATCTGCGGTACCAGAGGGGAGATCATCACCGACAGCAAGCTCATCACTATCCGGCATTTTCTGGACAACAGCACCCGGGAAGTGGACACCAACGTCATCAACGACGGCGGGATCGCCAGCGGACACGGCGGCGGAGACTTCGGCTTGACGAGGGCCTTCGTTGACGCGGTGGAGCACCACGATCAGAGCCGTCTGGTCACCGGGATCGACGAGACGCTGGAAAGCCATCTGATGGTCTTTGCCGCCGAGGAATCCCGGCGGCAGAACAAGGTTTGCGACGTCGTCTTTTGAGGGAGCCTTCCGGCGTCCCCTCTTTTGGGGACCGCCACAGGGAGAACGTTGCCAAGGGGCCGTTTCGGGCTTACTTCAGCAGGAAGTCCGCCATTTCAAAGGTTCCGGAAGGCGCCTTCGAGGCGAGGGTCACGCCGCAGATGCCCCGGGGAGTTTCCACGGTGATCTCCGCTTCCGGATGCTCCGGGGTGAGGTCGGACTCCCACACGGCTCTGCCGTTGTTCAGAAATGCCGCGCGAAGTTGCGTCCCCGGTGCAGGTTCCCGCCAGCGGAGCCTCCCCGTGAGCGTCCGGTATCCGGGCGCGACGTCATAGTGCATGAAGACTTCGTCATTGACGCCGAAGGCGATCAGCCCCGGCATGATCTCCGCACCCCGCAAACGCCATTTGTCTGCGCCGCCGAGGGGGAAGCGGATAGGCTCCAGGGCGTCCAGCGCCAGCGGTTGGGGTGCGTCTGCTTCCGCCATGTGGAACGCCGTGTAAGCGGCGTCCGCCGCCAGCCGGACCGCGTTGTTGAACATTCGCCGGCACTGCGCCCGGGCATCCGCCGGGACCCCGGCGATCTCGGAGAGCGCCAACTGAAACATGGCATGGCGCGAATCCGTACTTGCCCGCACGTATTCCGCATAGAGCCGCATGGATGCAAGTTCCGGCGTGGCTCCGAGCAGTTTGGGGGTATAGGGGGCCGCATCAAGTCCTTCGTCGTTGAATTTCGTCAGCGCCCGCAGAACGGGCTTCCCGGAAAGACGGTCGAGGGCATAGACGTCCACGCCGCCTGCGCCTTCCAGCGCATGGATGCCGAAGGAGGAATCTTCGAGAACGTGCAGAAGTACGCCGAGAAACTTCTCCGCTTCGGTCCGCTTCCCCTGCCGCAGAGCCGAACGGATCTTCCGGTAACAGAAGCGGAAGCCGGAGACGGCATGCCGGTAGTTGTCGTTGCGGAAGGGGCGGGATTGCACCACTTTTCTGCTCCCGTCCACGCGCCAGTAACGGTAGAGGTCGTTGACGGGCGTATCCGGGAAGTAGTGGAACGGGATGCCGTTCAGCATGGGGACGTAGGGTGCAATCTTTTCGGGATCGCTGTAATAGTCGTCTGGATAGAGGCAGTAGGACCGCTCTAACTCCGGCGCTTCGATTCCGGCGGCGCGCAGGGCGGCGGAGGTGATGTGGCGGTGGGTATTGGAGCCAGGCATGAGATGGACCTCGTTTGTTTCCGGTTGTTTTTGAACGTTCGGGTTAATATAGCGGAGTTTCCGCTGAAATGCAAGATTCCGGAGAAGATCGCATACTGATTTTCGCCGGAGCCGCCGGAAAGCGGAAATAAAACCGCAAAAAAAACATTTTCCCCCTTGCATAACACAAAGGGTGTGTGTATCTTAATCTCCGTCAACGGGAAACGGTTCCGTGAACAGGAGAAACAAGAAGGTGACGAAATGAAGAAGATCCTGTGCATTCTGCCGCTGGCATGTCTGGTGATGGGTAACTCGCTCTGCGTTTCAGCGGAGACGGCAAAAATGGAGAAAAAAATGAACGAAGTCCGTGTGATCCGGGCCCGGAAGATCTATTCCGACGGCTGCCACAATGCTTTCACCACCCTTGCCGCAAAGGATGGAGCCATCTACCTTGCGTTTCGTTCCGCCGTCAATCACATGGCGAAGGACGGCAGCATCCGGGTGCTGAAGAGTTCCGACAACGGCGAAAACTGGAAGCCTTTCGCCCTGATCTCCAAGCCCGGCTACGATCTCCGGGATCCGCACCTCATGAACTTCAAGGGAGAACTTCACCTCTTCTGCTTTGGACTGGGGTCCGTGGAACAGACCGGGCAGGCCGGAGTCTTCGCGCAGGCCGCCGCCCAGGAAAACGTCTCGTTCCACATGGTGTTGCAGGGGGATTCCTTCTCCCCGCCGGAACTGGTGAATGGCATCCCCATGATCTGGGGCCTTGCCCAGTTCAACGGGGAACTCTTCTCCACCGCCTACACCGCGGACTACAACGTCGATCCGCCGTGCAAGGTTGCGCTCTACTCCAGCACCGACGGCACGAATTGGTCCAAGCGGATGGATTTTCCGTTCCCCGGAAACGAAGCCGCCATCGACTTCGACAAGGACGGAACGCTGTGGGCGCTTGTGCGGGACAGTTCCTACGGCTGCGGCTGCATCCCCACCATCTGCCGGATCGATCCCCCCTACAACCGCCTGCCTGACCTGTCCACCAAAAAGTGGGACTACGTCAAGGCTCTGCAGGTGCGGCTGACCGGCCCCATGATCAAGCGGTTCCCGGGGGCCTGTCTGCTGGTGGGCCGGATGTGGGACGGCGGAATGCTTCAGCGCCGGAACCTCCGCACGGACATCTTCCTCATCGAGGACGGCGGTGACGTGCAGTATCTGCGGACGCTTCCCAGCGGCGGAGACACCTCCTACGCGGCGTTTCTGGAGGTGGGCAAACACCGCGGACTACTGAGTTACTACTCCTCCCACGAGCACAAGATGGACCTGCCCATCCCGGAGCGGCCCGAAGACGTGCCTGCTGATCCGGCGGCGGCGGAACACTCCACGCCTGCGGACATCTTCCTCGCGGAACTCTCCTACCGCATCGGAGAGTAGGAGTCCTGCGGCATCCGCCTGCCTTCTCCGTTCCGGAATTCAGTTGGCAGACTCGCTTCTGACTGCGATCACGGCGGGGTATTTGACGCCGGATTTCTCGATCCGCAGGGTGACTTGTTCCGCCGGCGCGGTCAAGGTGACGATGCCGTCGGCCGGGACCGCGACCTTGGTTCCCCTGCCATTCACCGTGAGTTTGGCTTCATCGGCGGAGGCGGGCACGAAAAGGAGGTCGATCCTGCCGCCTGCGGTGCACTTCAGTTCCACCTCGAAGAAACCGTTGGGGAAGACCGTGTTTCCCGCGTACCGGAAAGGAACGCCGTTTTTCAGTTCGCTGTGGCTCGCGTGCATGTAGCGGAATACTCGGTACTGGTCGCCGAAGGAACCCGGCAGAACGAGGTCCAGCGTCCCGGCTGTGGTCAGATCCCGGCGGAGCTTCTGTTCCGCCTCGAACTGCGGCAGCATCTCCCGGCAGTCGAAGCGAAGCCCCTTCAGATAGACCCGGTCCA
>DCGG01000012.1:9303-11252 GCA_002315455.1 Lentisphaeria bacterium UBA1784 | reverse complement strand
GCAGTTGTCGGCGGCGTAATAAAAAGCCAGTCCCCGGGTGCGGTTGAATCCAAGCACGCAGTCGAAGTGATCCTCCGCGAGCGCCGCGAGAAGTCCCTTCTGAAATGCGAGGCTGCTTCCCCAGTTGGTGATCCCCCGCATGGGCAACCGGACAAATTCCGCCCCCGGGATACGCCCCCCCTCCCAGCTTCCGAAAAAAACGGTGATCCGGTGTCCCCGCTGCAACAGCGTTTCCGCCGTGCGCAGGAAATCCAGCTGCAGCCCGCCGTAGGGGAAGTAGCGGAAAATGGTCATCGCAAACTTCATCGTGAGCCTCCTTCGCCGGCGATGCAGAACCCAAGCGCGTGCAGGACCTGCGCGGCCTCGGGCAGAGCACCGCTGACCCTGTAGGCAGGGAACTCCCGCCGGAGCCGATACCCGCCGCGAAGCGCTTCGAAGCGTTCCGGGGCGTTCCTTAAATCAGAGGTGTCCTGCCGGATGTCGTAGGAGGCGTTGACCGCGAAACGGATCTGCGCCTCCGGAGTGTCTGCAGGATCCAGACGGATCGAAGTCCCTTCCGGAACCGGGATATCCTTCACCAGCCAATCCGCCAGTTCGGGGACCCCGAAGAAACGGGCCACGGATCGCACCGACATGGAGGTCCCGTTGGCCTTGCCGTCCGTGGAATATCCGGCGACGTGAGGCGTGGAGAAGGTGAGTTCGTTCAGGAGTTCCCGGGAAACGTCCGGTTCCCCTCGCCAGACGTCCACGCCGGCGCAGGCGATCCTGCCATCCCGGACCGCTCCGAGGAGCGCGGTTTCATCCACCGCTTCGCCCCGGCAGGAGTTGAGGAAAAACGCACCGGGTTTCATCCGGGAAAACTCCCGCTCCCCGATCAGTCCGACGGTGGGGTGTTTTCCCCCCGTCTCCAGCGGCACGTGAACGGTGACGAAATCCGAGCGCTCCAGAAGTTCGCCAAGCGGCAGAAATCCATCGGGGCCCTCCGCTTCCGCCCGGGGCGGATCATTGCAGATCACCTGCATCCCGAGGGCGATACCTGCCTTCTCGACAAGTTTCCCCACGTGACCGACGCCGATGACCCCGAGGGTCCGTCCCCGGTATGACAGACCGCTGTTGACCACGGCGCTGGCAAAATATTGAGCGACAGAAGCCGCGTTGCATCCAGGGGCGTTGGTCCAGCGGATCCCGAGATCTGCCAGATCCTCCGGCACGACGTGGTCGAATCCGATGGTGGCAGTCGCGATGAAACGGACCCGGCTGCCCCGCAGAAGCGCGGCATCGCAACGGGTCCGCGTCCGGATGATCAGAGCATCCGCATCCCGGACCGCTTCGGCATCCATCGCCTTGCCGGGGAGGTATTCCACCCGGGCGAATGGCTCCCATACCCCTTTCAGGAAGGGGATGCGGTCATCGCAGACCAGTTTCAGCATCAGTCGTCCTTGCGGCCGAGAACCCGCTCGATGAAGTACCGGGGCCGGGCACGGACGTCAGTATAGATCCGGCCGATGTACTCGCCGATGATGCCGATCCCCACCATCTGCGCGCCAATGAAGAGAAAGAGCACGGCAAAGAGGGTGAAGGATCCCATGTTGGCCCAGGCTTCGCCGTTGGGATCCACGATCCTCCGGACGATGATGTAGAGGCCAAGCAGGAATCCGCACAGCGCGGAAAGCATCCCGAAGTAAGTCAGGATCCGCAGGGGCACGGTGGTCATGCAGGTCAGCAAATTGAACTGCAGATTGATCAGTTTCCACAGAGAATACTTGGATTCCCCCACCGCCCGTTCGGCGTGCTTCACCGGGATCTCGCAGGTGTTCCGGGCGAAACTGTTGCCGAGGATGGGAATGAAGGTGCTGCGCTCGTTGCACTGAAGCATGGCATCCACCACCCGGCGGCGGTAGGCGCGGAGCATACAACCGTAATCATTCATGTGAACGCCGGTGGCGACC
>DCGG01000012.1:359-9287 GCA_002315455.1 Lentisphaeria bacterium UBA1784 | reverse complement strand
CAACCGCCGGAACAGGGTGTCCTGCCGGTTCTGCCGGACGGTCCCCACCACATCGTTGCCCTTGTCGGCGGCGGCCACCAGATTGGGGATCTCCTCCGGAGGGTTCTGCAGGTCGGCGTCCAGCGTGATGATCAGATCGCCGCGGCAGAGGGAGAATCCCGCCATGATCGCGGCGTGCTGGCCGTAGTTCCGGTTGAGGATGCATCCGACCACCTGCTCCGGCCGCGCTTCCGAGGCCTTGGAGATGATGTCCGCGGAACTGTCATGGCTGCCGTCATCCACCAGAATGAATTCAAACTTCCGCCCCAGCCGGTCCAGCGCCGCCAGAGTCCGGTCGATCAGTTCCTGAAGGCAGCCCTCCTCGTTATAGACGGGGACGACCACCGAGACGAATTCGATCTTTTTGTTTTCCATGGCTTATGATCTCCTGAAGATTCAATGAGTTTTTTCAGATTTTTGACGGGGCGTCCTTTTTCCACGATGGCACCCACCTTCTGCAGGGGGGCGAGAATGGGGTTCTTCTCCGCTTTTTTCGGAGCCGGGGCCGCAAGGAAGAACCTCCAGTCTCCGGCATGGTCCCTCTTGCCGAACTCCTCCGAAACGGATTCCGACAGCGCGGGCATATCGGGCTTCAGATCCACACCCAGCAGGGAGACGGTTTCCGGCCAGGTCTTACCGTAGCGGCGTCGGTTCTTCATCAGGATGCCGAAGGTCTCCTCCTGATGCGCGGCAAAGAGCTTCGAGAGTTCCGCCGCTGTCTGTTGCGGCGAAGCCGGCTTCACCCACACGGCCGGAGAGCGCAGATCCATGTAGTACACGCCGTTCGCATAAGGTTCATCCCACAGGAAAATCAGGCGGTCCGGAGTGACCTTCTGCTGATCGCAGAGCCGACGCACGGACTGGAAAAACGAACGCTCCGACCGGAAAACAGTGCAGGAGGGCCACACGCAACTGAATCCGGCGCAACACAGAATGGTGATCCCGACAACCATGCTGGCGACCTGCGAAGGCCAGCCGGTCCGGCGGCAGACCCACCCTTCCCGGGGCGGATCGGAATCCAGCAGCATGACGAGAAGCGTGAGCAGACCCGCCACGGGGATCGAGGCCAAAGTGATTACGGGGAGCGCTTCTCCTGGCCGAATCATCCGCCAGATGAAGATCCCCACCGGCGAGACCAGCGCCACCGAACCGAGGATCAGCACGAGATAACGCATCCCGCTGACGCATTTGGTCATCCATTTCCCATCGGAGCAGGCATCCGCAATCCCCGCCGCGCCGAATATGGCGCAGAAGGGCATCATCGGCAAAATATAATACCAGCGCCGGGACCCGGAAAAACTGAACAGCAAAAACATCAATACCGCCCCCGCGCCCAGCAGGACCGCATCCCGGCTCACCGCCTTGCGCCGGCGGATCAGCGAAACGATCCCGGTGATCAGGAGCGGCGTCCAGGGCAGCATCACCCGGGGCAGATTGTAGAGATAACTGAACCAGGGGTCCTGATGGTCGAAGGGCTGAAAGACTCTGATGACGTTCTCCCGCCAGACCAGTTCCCACCCGGAAAGGGCTCCGTCAGGATAGGTGAAGAGCGGATTGGGAGCGATCTTCGCCGCGAGCGCCAGAGGGACCGCGTAGATCGCCGCGGCAAACAGGAAGGCAAAGAGGTCGGACCAGCGCAGATGAGCGGCAATCCGGCGGTTCCACAGGACGTAGGGAGCCACCACCGCAAAGGGCATCACCAATGCCGGCAACCCCTTGGCCAGGGCTCCGGTGAAAGCGATGAGGTAGAACCCGAAATATTTCCAGAACCCCGGAGCCTTCTCCACCCGGAAAAACCAATAGACCGCCAGCACGATCGCCGCAAGGTTCTCCATGTCGGCGGCGGCGCAGCGGCCCCACCAGATGAATCCGTAACTGGACAGCAGGACCCAGCCGGACAGCCGGGCGGTGCAGTCGTCGAAGAACGTCCGGGCCAGTTCCCGCGTCGCGTACAGCGCCACCAGCGCGGCGATGGCGCTGGGGATCCGCACCGTCAGTTCGTTGACGCCCCAGAGCCACGCGAAGGGCAGGATGAACCAATAACTCAACTGCGGTTTGTCGAAGTAGATCTGCCAGTTGATCGCAGGGTGCAGATAGTCCCCGGTGAGGATCATCTCCCGGACAACTTCCGCCCAGCGGTTTTCGGAACCCCAGAGAGCGTTGACCCACAGGAAAAGGCCCAGCAGGACCACCGCGCAGAACCAGAAGAACCACTCTCCGGCAGCTCTTCCCGTCTTGTTCTCCATCAGATCAGAACTCATATTTCCCTCGAACCGTTTCCGTCGTAAGGCGGTCTTGGACTACGCCAAAACCTCCTTGATGGCGCTCACCACATCCTGCAGGTCTCCATCGGTCATGTCGGGGAAAAGCGGCAGAGAAACGATGTGGTCGCTGTTGTATTCGGTATCCGGGAGGCTTCCGGGACGGAATCCCATGGCTTCCCGGTAGTACTTCTGCAGATGCGCGCACCGGAAGTGCAAACCGGAACCGATGTTCTTCTCCTTCAGCGCGGCCATGAAGCCGTTGCGGTCGATCTTGGGGGAGTCCACCCGCACCACGAAAAGATGCCACGCATGGGTGAAGTCGTATCCCTGCGGGTCCGCCAGCGGCCGGATTTCCGGGATCTCCGCGAAGGCCGCCCGGTACTGCATGGCGAGTTCGGTCCGGCGGGCATTGATCTCCGCCAGACGGTGGAACTGGCTCAGTCCCAGCGCCGCGCAGATGTCGGTGAGGTTGTACTTGAATCCGGGCGTGATGACCTCCGCCTGCGGAGAGCGTCCCCGGTTCTGCCGGTCAAAGGCGTCCATGCCGATGCCGTGGAATTTCCAGCGCCGGACCTCGGACGCCAGTTTCTCGTCATCGGTGACGAAAAGTCCTCCCTCGCCGCAGGTGATGTTCTTGATGGCGTGGAAACTGTAGATGGCGGAGTTGCCCGCCCCCACGTGGCGGCCCTTGTAGAAGGTGCCCAGCGCATGGGCGGCGTCCTCCACCACCGGGATCTCTCCTGCGACGGCGCGGATGGCATCCAGATCGCAGGGTGCTCCGGCGAAGTGCACCGGCACAATCAGTTTCGTCCGGGGCGTGATGGCGGCCTTGACGGCATCCGGGCGGACCAGCATGGTCTCCCGGTCGATCTCCGCGAAGACCGGCTTGGCTCCGCAGAGCACGATCATGTTGATCATGGAGACCCAGGTCATGGAGGGTGTGATCACCTCGTCTCCGGGACCGATCCCCATGACTTTGAGCAACAGGTGCATTCCGGCGGTGGCGCTGGAGAGAGCCACGGCATATTTGTTGCCGGTATAGGCGGCCACCTCACTTTCCAGTCCGGCGTTGGAGGGTCCGTTGGTGATCCACCCGGAACGCAGGACCGCAGTCACGGCGGCGATATCCGCCTCGGTGATGGCCGGCTTGGTAAAGGGCAGAAATTCGTTACGCATGATCCTTTTCCTCTCTTTTAGCCTCCTGCCAGAACGCTTCCAGACGCTGGAGTCCAGCATCTTCAAGCGCGATCCCGGCGGCGGCGGATTTCTCTTCCACGCGGGCGAAGCGGCGTTCAAATTTGCGGTTGGCCGCCCGGAGCAGAGCCTCGGCGGAGGCTCCCTTGCGGAAGCGGGCCAGATTGACGGCGGCAAAGAGCAGATCGCCCAGTTCCTCCTCCACCTGCGCTTCGTTCCCGGAATCCAGCGCCTCCTTCAGTTCCCCGGCCTCCTCGACGATCTTGGCCGCGACGCCGGCGGCATCCGGCCAGTCGAAGCCGACCTCCGAAGCCTTCTTCTGAAGGGCGGTCGCCCGGTCCAATGCCGAGAGATAGTGCGGGACCCCCTTCAGCAGACCGTCCTTTTTGGGTTCGTGGCCCTTCTCTTTGGACTTGATCTTCTGCCAGAGAGCAAGGACCTCCTCGGGGGTCCTGGCCTGGGCGCTTCCGAACACGTGCTCGTGACGGCGGATCATTTTGCAGATCACGTTTTGCCATACATCATCCAGCGAGAATTCCCCCTTCTCCTCGGCGACAATCGCCTGAAAGAAAAGGTTCATCAGGGTATCGCCCATCTCGTCGCAGATGTCGTGGGGGTCTTCCCGGTCGATGGCATCCAGCAGTTCGGCGCACTCGCCGGAAAGGTGGCCGGCAAGGGAGGCCCGGGTCTGTTTCCGGTCCCACGGACAGCCCTCCGGAGAACGGAGTTTCCGGAGGAGCCGCATCAGCCCGGATGCGTTGTATGGGTACTCTTTTTTCAGTTCTTCCTGCGTCATTCAGAAGGTGAATCCTACGTTGAAGTGCACCCGGAACTTGCTGCTGTTCTCCGTGTTGTTCAGCACGGGATAGGCGAGGTCCAGACGGAGCGGAGCATTGATGATCGGCACCTTCAGGCGGAAACCGTAACCGGCACCGATGTTCATCTGGCTGAATCCCATGCTGTAACTGTTGCGCCAGCTGTTGCCGGCATCGCAGAACGCGGCGCCCCGCAGAGGACCCCAGATGGGATGGCTGATCTCAATCGTCGTCAGCAACATGGTCAGACCGCCGATGCTTTCTTCGTTGTACTGGGGAGAGACCTGACGGTACTCGAAGCCGCGGAGGCTGTCGCCGCCGCCGAGGAAGTAGCGTTCGTAGAGCGGCACTTCGTCGTTGCGGTCAAAGTTGGAGACGGTACCGATCTTGGCACCGACCATGGCGACGATGGCTTTGTCGAAGAAGTTGATGTAGTAACTTCCCTTTCCTTCCAGCCGGTAGAAGTTGTAGCTGGAACCGAAAATTTTGGGCGAGATCGCGGAATAGAAGGTCAGATTGTAACCTTCGGTGGGATCAATGAGGCTGTCGCGGGTATCCCGGCTCAACGTGATGGACGGCTGACTCACGTAGGAGGTGCCGCCAAGGTTGTTCTGGTCGACGTAAGGCTCCAGACGGCCGCAGACGTCCCGGACCCGCACCGCCTCGAACTTGTATCCGATGGTAGCGGACGTGAAGTCGTCGAAGAACTTTCGCTGGAGCGAGGAACGGAATCCCACGCGCCGCTCATCCCACTGGTCATAGGTCGCATCGTTCATGAAGCCGGAAGCCTCGAAGCGCAACGGCAGATCAAAGAGCCACGGCTCCACGAAGTCCAAATTGAAACCGGCGTTCTCGGCACCGTAGATGCCCTGCAGACGGAGCCGCTGACCGCCGCCGTAGAACCAGTTCTGCGGCCGGGTCAGGTCGAAGTTGTTGGTGGAGATCTCAGCCATACCGAAGACGCTGTTCACGTCTGACGCACCGGCGCCCAAGCGGAGCTGATAGCGGGATTCATTCTCTTTCACCTCGACCCGGATATCCTTTTCGTCCAACGCATCGGCGTTGACGGCGGTGGTCTCCACCTTGGAGAAGTACCCCATGCCGAGGAGCCGCTGTTTGCTGACTTCAATCCGGTTCCGGTCCAGAGGATCGCCCGGCTGGATCGCCAGTTCCCGGCGGATCACCTTGTCCCGGGTGGAGGTGTTGCCCACGATGACCACGTCCCGGACGTGGTATTTGCGTCCTTCGGTGATGTCATACTTCACGCCGACGGTGTGATCGGCAAAGTTCTCGGTGCGGTCGGCCCGGCATTGGACGTCGGCGTATCCCATGGTCTCGTAACGGCGGATGATCCGGCGGCAGATGTCATCGGATGCCGCGCGGCTGAAGGTGTCGCCGGGCGCCAGCATCAGCATTTGGTTCAGTTCCTCCGAAGTGACCTTGGTGTTGCCGGAAACGCTGATGTTGGAGACCTTGTAGGGCTTGCCCTCCTCCACCTTGAAGGTGATGTTGACGTACTCCGGGTCCTTGGGATCGGGGACCACGTCCACGCCGGTGATCTTGAAGTCCAGATATCCCTTGTCGTGGTAGAGGTCCCGGATGCGGGCCTTGTCAACGGTGAGTTCCGAACGGTCGAAGAGCCCCTGATTGAGGTAATCGTTGAGGAAGGGGATCCAGTTGAGGTAGCTGTAGCGGTTGGCGATGGCCTTCCGCAGTTCCCGCTGGCTGTACACCGTGGCGCCGACGAAGTTCACGTCATTGACCTTGAGCCGGAGTTTCTCATCGACGAGGATCGTCAGCAAAACGGCATCCTGACCGTCCGGAACGATCACCGGACTGATGGTGGCTTCGCGGTATCCCCGCTCCATGTAGGCCTTCCGCAGGGCCTCCAGGGTCTCCCGCAGGTCCCGGTCGTTGAGCAGCATGCCCTGATGGACCTTCATGAGTTTGCCAAGTTCTTCGGTCTTGAGTTTGGCGTTTCCCTTCAGCTCCAGTTTGGAGATCCGGGGCCGGAGTTTCAGCCGGAAGGTGACGTTGACTTTGCCGTCCGGCTGGACGTCGACTTCGGAGACCACGTCGGCGAAGTTTCCGGTGTTGTAGAGACGCTTGGTATCCTCGTCGAGGACGTTCCGGCTGAATTCCGAACCGGGCCGCATCTGCACGTTGAACCGGATCTGTTCATCCGGGAGCTTCCGGGAGCCTTCCTGAAGGAAATCCACCCGTCCGACCTCGGCCGCACTCAAGCCAAGACAGCACATCGCCAGAAATACCAGCGATGCTGACACGGTTTTCAGTTTTCGGAACATCATGTATTCTCCTGCTTGCAACTCCGGCGCCCCCTTCTCGCTTCCTGTTCTGCGGAGCCGGTCCCGGATGCCTGTTTTCAGTTGCCGACCCTGGTCTCCGGAGCGAATTCTTCGCTGCAGGGGGCCGCCGGCACAAATTCCATCCGCGACGGGTAGAAGAGCAGTTTCACGCTGCCGATCCGTCCGTTACGGTTCTTTTCCACGATCCATTCCGCCTCGACGCTGACGCCGTCGGCGATGTTTTTGGCCTCCTCCCGGTCCCGGTGCAGGAAAGTCACCACGTCGGCGTCCTGCTCGATGGTTCCGGACTCCCGCAGATGGGCCAGTTTCGGACGGACCGGGACGTTGCCTGCGGCTTTATCCACTTCCCGGTTCAGCTGGGCCAGCACCAGGATCGGAATCTTCAGGTCCTTGGCCAATTTCTTGATGCCGCCGGAAATGCCGGCGACTTCGTTCTGCCGCCCGTCCTTGGCGCGGCTTTCGTCGTGCATGAGCTGAAGGTAGTCCACTACGATCAGATCAATGTCATGCTGTTTTTTGAGGCGCATGGCCTTGGCGCGGAACTCCGCGATGGAGAGTCCGCCGGTGGGATCAATGAAAAGCCGGGCCTTCTGGAGCTTGGCGATGGCCTTGGTCAGTTTCACGAGATCCGCCTGATTGAATGCTTTGTTCCGGAACACCCCTTCCGGGATGCCGGTCTCAGTGCAGAGCAGACGCAGACCGATCTGCTCCGACGTCATTTCCAAACTGAAGAACGCCACCTTGCGGGGATTGGGACAGTTGATGGCGACGTTCCGGATCACGTTGAGCGCCAGCGCCGTCTTGCCGATGGAAGGCCGCGCCGCCAGCACGAACATCTCCCCCGGCTTCAGACCGCCGGTGAACTCGTCCAACTTGGCGAACCCGGTGGGGATGCCCACCTCGGTCTCTCCGCGCCAGACCCGCTGCAGCTCCTGAAACACGTCGTTCATGATGGGACCGATCAGACGGGCGGAGGGCCGAGTCTCCTGATCCCGGACGTTGAAAATATCCGTTTCGATGGCGCTGACCAGTTCGCCGGCGTCGGCGTCGGTATCGTAGCACTTGATGAGCGCGCTGGAGCAGACCGCGATCATCCGGCGGAGCATGGCGTATTTCTGAAGGACCTGACACCAGGATTCAAAATTGACGGTGTTGGGAGCGGCCATCTCCAGTTCCACCAAGAACTCCTCGCCGCCCACGGCCTCCAGTTTTCCCCGTTCCCGGAGCCGCTGGGCCACGGAGACCATGTCCACGGAGTTCTTGTCCGCGGCGTGCAGTTCCTTCAGGACCGCATAGATCTCCCGGTGAATGGCGGAGTAGAATATCTCCGCCTGGGGTCCGAAGATCTCGGCGGCCATCCCCATGCAGTTCACGGGGTCCCGGAGCATGGCGGAGAGTACGGAACGCTCCACCCCATCGGCATGGGGCTGCGTCCTGCCTGCGGCCGCGGATGCGGTCACGGTGCTCTCATTGATCTTGGGGTCGCTCATGCTCGTTCTTTCTCTCCTGCACGGGGCCTTGCGTAAAAACGCTTCGGTCTCCGCAGAGGCTCCGGCGGATCCTCACAGACGTTTCCGGGAACACGCCATTCCCGGACTGCCCGCGAAATATGCCGGCAGCATAAAAACAAAAAATCGTTTCCACGCCCGCGCCGGGGAAAATTCCCCCGGCAACAGACGCGAAACGCTGATCGATCTCAGCCGCGGACGACCCAGACCTTGAACTTGCCCATGACTTCGGCATGGAGTTTGGCTTCCACGTCGAAACCGCCAAGGGTCTTGATGGGATCGCTGATCCGGAGCTTGGAGTGCTCGATGGCAAAGCCCTGCGCCGCCAGTTCATCGGCGATCATGCGGGTGGTGACGGAACCGAAGAGCTGATCGTCTTCGGTGGCCTGCATGGAAATGGAAATCTCCACCTTGCCCAGCTTCTCGGCCAGATCCTTGGCGTTGGCCAGATCCTTGGCGCGGCGCTCGGCGATCATCGCCTTGCGGGACTCCACCAAACGGAGGGCGCCGGCGGTGGCTTTTGCGGCCAGACCGCGGGGCAGCAGATAGTTACGGGCGAACCCGGGAGCGACCCGGACTTCTTCTCCGGCGAGGCCGAGGTTTTCGACGTCGTCGAGCAGGATCAAACTGACTTGAGCCATGATACTGTCTCCTGTCCTGAATTAGTACACCAGCGCGATGATCCGCGCACGCTTGACGGCCGTGGCCAGCATCTTCTGGTGGTCAAGGCAGTTTCCGGTGATCCGGCGGGGCATGATCTTGCCCTTTTCGGTCTGGAACT
>DCGG01000012.1:0-348 GCA_002315455.1 Lentisphaeria bacterium UBA1784 | reverse complement strand
AGCGTTTCCGCATCCTTGAAATCAATGTAGTTCGCCTTGGCTTCACAGAAGCGGCAAACCTTCGGCTTCGCCGCAGTACGACGGCGACCAGTTCTTTTCTGACCCTGCATCATGATTGGATCTTCCTTTTATTTTTATTGGATGACTGATTACGTTACTGGAAATTGCCGGACTCAAACCCGCATCAGAACGGGATATCGTCCACCATGGCATCATCGCCGCCACCGACATCGCCCTCCGGCATGGGAGGAACGCTCTGGTTCTGCGGCCTCGGATTCTGGAACGTGGGTGCACCCTGCCCCATGGAGGGAGCCGAAGGAGCATATCCCTGCTCTCCATCCTGACGGT
>DCGG01000171.1:10859-14798 GCA_002315455.1 Lentisphaeria bacterium UBA1784 | reverse complement strand
AAATTTTACCGGACAGTACTGATAAAATACAGCAAAACAGCAAATTTTTCCATACAAGAATCAAAAAAAGAGACTATATTGTATGGTGACAGCAGAACAACTATTCCTTGATGGAGGACCTTATGAAGACGATTTTCTACCGTTTCGACCGGGAGATCCCGGTGATTGCCGAGGCTGACGTGCTTGTGGTGGGAGCCGGACCCGGTGGAGTTTCCGCCGCCGTCATGGCCGCCCGTTCCGGTGCGGATACGCTCATTGCCGAGCGTTACGGATGTCCCGGCGGCATGGCGGTATTCGGGGAAGTCACCCCCTTCATGCCGAACCACGTGGAGGGAAAAACCCTCGACCGTCCGCTGTTTCAGGAATGGTCCAAGCGGCTCCATGAAGCGGCCGGCAAAGACGGATGGACCGATCAGCCCTTCGACCCCGAAAAGACCTGGCGCTTCTTCAACAAGGAGCATGCGCTGCTGACCATGGAGGAGATGCTGTTGGATTCCGGCGTGCGGATGCTCTACCACCACGCCCTCGTTGACGTCATTATGGACGGCGACACCATTGTTGCAGCGGTATTTCACTCCAAGAGCGGGTTCTGCGCCATCCGGGCGAAAGTATTCATCGACGGCACGGGCGACGGGGACCTCGCCGTACTGGCGGGAGCAACGGCGGAATTCGGCAACGAAGAGGGCTTCTGCCAGCCCATGACCACCTGCTTCAAGATGATCCGCGTGGAGAAGGATCGCATCCCGGAGCGGGAGGAGATCAACGCCCTTTACGACCGGGCCAAGGCGGAAGGCAAGATCAACTGCCTCCGGGAGAACGTTCTGTGGTTCAATATGCCAGACCCGGATACCATCCACTTCAATACCACCCGGATCATTAAAAAGAGCGCCGTCAACGGCGTGGAACTTTCCGAAGCCGAGATCGAAGGCCGGCGACAGGTGCGGCAGTTCATCGCCTTTCTGCGGGAACGGGTCCCCGGCTTCGAGCATGCGGCATTGGGCGCCATCGCCCTCCACGTGGGAGTGCGGGAGAGCCGCCGCATCCGGGGAATCGTCTATCAGACCAGCGAGGATTTCTTCCGGGCGGCGAAGTACCCGGACGGCATCGCCAAGGTCCACTACGTCATCGACATCCACAATCCCGGTGGCTCCGGCACCCGGATCGAACGGCTCCCGGAGAACGAATGGTACGAACTGCGCTACGGCACCATCGTCCCGGAACACACCCGGAATCTGCTGATGGGATGCCGTTCCATCTCCCTCGATCAGGCGCTGCACAGCAGTTGCCGGGTGATGCCCCCCATCTGTTCCATCGGGCAGGCGGCGGGAATGGCGGCCGCGCTCTGCGTCCAGAGGGGGATCGGTCCGGCCCAGTTGGACGGCACGGAACTGCGCAGACGCCTCGCCGAAGCCGGAGCCTGGCTGTAATCTTCAGACGCATGGAACCGCGGCGGCATCGCACAGATGCCCCGCGGCCTCAAAGCACGCGGTTCTGTTTGATGACTTCGGAATAGTACAACGCACTGCGCTTGGGAAGCCTCTTCCCGGTGGCAAAATCACAGCGGACAAGTCCGAAGCGGCACTTGTAACCCCATGACCATTCGAAGTTGTCGATGAAACTCCAATGGAGATAGCCGCGGACGTCCGCTCCTTCGCCAATGGCACGCTGCAGATGCCGCAGAGTGTTCCGCATCAGCATCAGACGGCCGGTGTCTTCCACCGTTCCGGCGGACGTGACGTTATCGACGGAACTGTATCCGTTTTCCGAGATATACACCGGGACGTTTCCCCACAGTTCCCGCTGAAAACGCACCGACCAGTAGATCGCTTCCGGAGCGATTCGGAGCCACTCCAGATTTTCCGCATAGGGATGGTCCGGCGCAGTATTGACCAACCGGAACCCATCGGCGGCACTCTCATCGGCGACGACGTACATCCCGGAGTAGATATTGATCCCGAGGATGTCGACGGGAGTCGTGATGATGCACCGCTCCTCATCCGAGAGCGCAGGAGCATCGGCTCCGAGTTCCCGCAGATACTCCTCCGGATAATTTCCCTCACGCAGCACGGTCCCGATGGAACCGTTGACGATCCGGAAGGCCTTCTTCGCAGCCTCCACGTGCTCCGGAGTCTCGATGACGGGGATCGTGGTCAGGAAGTTCTCCGCGAATCCGACCTTGATCGCCCGGCTTGCTCCGGAGCGCAATCCCAATGCCGCATAGCCATGGGCCAGACAGCCGTTTTTCACGACGTTTTCCACTTGTCTGCGCGGCAATCTCATCCCCGGAGCCTGTACGCCGGACTCATATCCGCTACGGCAGAAGGAATAGATCTCGTTTGTCGTGAAGAAATTCTCCACCCGATCCGAAAAGCAGCGGGCGACCGTCTCGGAGAAATCACCCAGCCGCCGGGCCGTCTCCACGTTCTGCCAGCCGCCGCGATCCTGCAAGGCTTGCGGGAGGTCCCAATGGAACACCGTGACGAAAGGCACGATCCCATTGGCGAGCAATTCATCGATGAGGCGGTTGTAATGATCGACCCCCTTTTGATTGATGCGCGTACCGCCATCCGGCATGATCCGGGACCACGACAATGAAAAACGGTATGCCTGCAGGCCGAGGCGTTTCATCAGCGCGAC
This sequence comes from Lentisphaeria bacterium UBA1784, assembly GCA_002315455.1. Lineage (GTDB taxonomy): Bacteria > Verrucomicrobiota > Lentisphaeria > Victivallales > Victivallaceae > UBA1784. The sequence continues at coordinate 12,161 of DCGG01000171.1, read as the reverse complement.
GTCCTCTTTCCAGCGGGAGTACTGATCGGCGCTGACGTCGGCGGTGTCAGAGTTATAAATGCGTCCCGGTTCCCTGCAAAACGTTGTCCAAATGGATTCTCCCGCTCCATCGGCAAGAGGGTGCCCCTCCACCTGAAATGCAGAGGTCGCACTACCCCAGAGAAAACCTTTTGGAAAAGTTCCGAAGCCCGATTTTCCGTCCATATTGTCTGTCTTTCTGTGATGGGATTGTCTTTTGGGTACCCGTTTGTAACGTAGCACGCCCCTCCCGAAATTGCAATGGGAAAGGCGTGCTTCGGCTTCGACGGACTTCAGAGGGTGATCCCGAGGATTTTCAGCTGATTGGTCCGGGAGACCATCTTCAGTTCCTCCTCGGTGAGCAGTTCCAGCGAGCGCAGGAACCCCACGCAGTCCCGCATGGAGGCGGAGGACCCCACCAGACAATGCAGTTCGGGGTTGTGATACAGCCCGTCCGGCTCCAAGACCGCGTCGTTGCCCCACGCGGAATAGCGCCCCGGAGGCATTCCCGCCACGGGCGCCGCATCGCTGGTAACAATCAGGCGATCGACACCCTTGCACCGGAAAATGCACTTGACCACCTCTCCCGGCAGATGGTGTCCGTCAGTGATGATCATCGCAGTAAGGTCGTCGCAGGCCATCCCGGACCAAATCATATTGTGATGCCGGTCAATGAGGTTGGGACAGCCGTTGCCAAGGTGGGTCAGGAGCGTGGCTCCGGCACCGGCGGCCCGCTTCAGATCGGCGGACTGCGCCAGCTGATGTCCGCAGGAGACGGCGATCCTCTGCCCCGTTGCATAGCGGATCAGCTCCTCCGCTCCGGGACGCTCGGCGGCCACCGTGAGCATCCGGACGAAATCCCCGGACTCCCGGAGGATCTCCTCCAGAAATCCCGGGTCAGGCTCCCGGACAAACGCCTTGGGATGGGACCCTACCGCGCCGGGTTCCGGCGAGATGAAGGGCCCCTCCATGTGGACGCCGGGGATCTGCTTCAGGAGCCCCCGCTTCTCGCAGGCGCGCCGGATCAGCGGGACGTTCCGCAGATAGACCTCTTTGGGACTGGTGACCAAGGTGGGCAGAAAGAGCTCGGTCCCGCCGGAGAGGATGTGCTCCGCCGCCCGGAGAAACTGCTCCTCCGTCAAGTCCGGGGCGGAAAACTCCACCCCGACGTTGCCGTTGATCTGAAGATCCACATATCCCCATTCCGCCATGGTCAGCCTCCTTCGGTCTGTGATCCGCGCTCAATACTGCTTGGTCAGCAGAGACGCGGAATCCTTGTCGAGG
>DCGG01000171.1:6324-10785 GCA_002315455.1 Lentisphaeria bacterium UBA1784 | reverse complement strand
ACCATGTTGGTCACGGGACCTTCCAGCGCCGCCTTGACCGCCTCTGCCTTGCGGAGATCCGGCACGGAATTGATGATGCACTTGGCCTTCATGCACTGCTTGACGCTCATGGAAACCGCCTGCTTCGGCACATCGTCGAAAGTGGGAAACCAGCCCTCGCCGAGCTGCTGCTTCCGGCAGCGTTCCTCCAGGTCGATCACGAGATAGGAGCGCTCGGTATCGAAGTCCGCCGGGGGATCGTTGAAAGCGAGGTGGCCATTCTCACCGATGCCGACGAAGGCGACGTCAATGGGATTCTCGGTGATGGCTTTCTCCAGCCGGGCCAGTTCCGCGGGCAGATCGGCGGCGGAACCATTCACGGGGAAGAACGCGGCCGGCGGCACCGGCAGCTTGCTGATGAAACGCTCCCAGAGGTACTTGCGGAAACTGGCGGGATGGGTGATGGGCAGCCCCACGTACTCGTCCAAATGGAAGAACTTAATCACGCTCCAGTCGATGTCCTTCTCCTGAAGCAGAGCGGCCAGCATCTCGAACTGGCTGGCTCCGGTGGCAAGGATCACGTTGGCGTACCCCTTCCCGGCGATGGCGGCGCGGATCTTGGCCGCACCGACTTTGGCGGCCTCCTTGCCGAGGATGTACTTGTCTGCAGAAATCTTGACGTTCATAGTTGTTTTCCTTTCTTTTTGAGGTGTTCTCAATATTTTCAGGTTTGTCGAAACCAGTTTCTTTCGTTTTCCTTTCGCTCACATCAACTCGCCACAACGGAAGGCAACGCCCCGCGCCGCGCTGTACCGCCCGAACCGGGAGAGCAATACCCGGCACGGTTCCTGACGTTCCGCGAGTTTCCGTTCAAGCAGAGCCGGAAAATTCTTTCCCCAATCGGCAAAGCGCCCGGCAAGGACCAGCAGATCCATATCCATCACGTCCAGCAACTGGCCAAGTCCGTCGGCGGTCCGTTCCAGCAGGACCTCCATGGACTGCACGCCGGCCTCCGCCGGAGACAGTCCCTCCTCAAAGCGCATTCCACACTCCAGCCGCAGGTTCCGGATCTCGCCCGCCGCACCCCGCGGACCGCTCCACGGCGCCCCGTCGATCCAGAAGGCCGCGCCGATGCTCCGCCCGAGGGAGATCAGTGCGAAATCCCGTTCCCGGTCCGCCGCACCTCCGAAGGCCTCGGCCGCAGCAGCCATGCGGGCGCGGTTTTCCACGAGGACCGGCAAACCGCTGAGACGGCTGAAAACGTTCTTCATGTCGTAGCGGCAGAAGAGCGGATTGACGCTTTTCAGGACCCGGCCGCTTCCCGGTTCCACAACGCCGGAGAGCGCGATTCCAAGCGCCGCCGGAACTTTCCCCCGGGAGAGTACGGAAATCAGCGCGGCGCACCCCGCCTCCAGCGCATCCATGGAACTTCCTTCGCAGAAGCGCTCCTGCTGGCGCAGGACGTTTCCGCATCCGTCGATCAGTACCCCGGAGACTTTGGATGCATATCCCAAGTCCAACCCGATTATGCACCCCTGCTCCGGTACCGCCTCCAACAGCGTTGGCGCTTTGCCCCCGGTGGACGGTCCGGTTCCGCTCTCTCTGACACGGCCTTCCTGAAGCAGAGAATCCACCAGCATCGAAGCGGTGGGACGGCTGACGTGCATCTGCCGGGAGAGTTCCGCCCGGGAACCGGCCAACCGGCGTCGAATCAGCACGTAAGCATTTCTTGCGGCATCGGTCACAACGGCACCTTTGTTAATTATTTAACAATAATATACTCCGCGCCTTCTCCGCTGTCAAGAGGTGCTCTTCATTTCGGAACAAAAAAATTTCTTTCCCTTGAAAAGCGGAAGCGGAAGTGGTATGTTTAGCGAAAACAACCTTTTTCATCAGAGGAGAATTTTCCATGGATCTGGAGAAAAAACTGCAGAATATTCTGGATGATTCCGTAGCCTCCGGCGAGGAACTGGGCGTCCAGCTGACCATCTACAAAAACGGCGAGGAACTGTATGACCTCACAAGCGGCTGGACCTCCGCCGACCACCACCGGAGGATGGACAGCGATACGCTGGTCCCCGTGTTCTCCGTAGGCAAAGGCGTCATCACCACCCTCTTCCACGTCCTGCGGCAGAAAGGATTTCTCTCGCCCGACGACCTCGTGACCAAATACTGGCCGGAATACGGTCAGGCAGGCAAGGAGGAAACCCGGGTGTGGCACGTTCTCACCCACCGCGCGGGTCTGTGGGAACTTCCCGAGAACTATCCCTTTGAAGATTTTTTCGACTATGAAAAAGCCACCAATCAACTGGCCAGGCAAGCCCCTGCAGACGTCATCGGCGGCAACCACCACTACCACGCCCACACCTACGGACTTCTGCTGGGCAAGATCCTCGAAGACGCGACCGGCAAACCGCTCCGCCAGTTGTTTCAGGAGGAACTCTTCGGGCCCCTCGGCATGGACCGCATCTTCTTCGGCACGCCCGATTCCGAATACGGCAACCTCGCCCCCATCGAACGGGGAAACGCCGATGCCGACGACATCCGGCTCCGCTTTTACGGGCCGAAGGTACTGGGCGGTCTGAATCCTTCCAGCAACGGCTGCTGCAACGCCCGGTCGCTGGCGCGGCTCTACGCATCGCTCATCGCTCCCGGATTGGAAGGACGCAGACTTCTCACGGAGGAAACGATCGCGGAAGCCACTATCCTGCGCCGCTGTGACGGCGATCCCGTGCCGCTGGAGAACTGGGATAAGTTCGGCTACGGCTACGCCCTCTGCGGACCCCTGAACGACATGGGTCGGATGTTCGGCCACGGCGGCGCCTGCGGAGCGGAAGGCTTCGCCGACAAAAAGACCGGATACGCCATCGGCTTCACCAAACAGCGGCTGAACCGGTCCCATCCGGATCACGTCACCAGGAACCGGCTCTCCGAAGCGCTGGGCCTGCCCATCCGCATCTGGTAAGCGGCGCGTCCCCGCCCACTCGCTCGCCCTTCCGCCCGCTTCCGCAAACAAAAGTTCGCAACAAAGGGCGAAAAATAAAATACTACTTTTTCAACAGAGCATTGGCGATCTGGGAGACCAGTTTGCGGTCGAGGTTTTCCTGCCCCTGAAAGGCTTTCATAACCATGCCCATGTTGGCATTGGGATTCTCGGCAATGACCTTCCCGACGATGGCGCGGATCTCCGCCTCACCCAGCGCCTTGGGCAGTTCAGGTGCGAGATATTCCTGCAATCCGGCGCAGACCTTCGCCTGGATCTCCTCCGCCGCGGCAAGGTCCTCCCGTCCGGCGGCACGATACTCCTTGGCGGAATTCTCCCGGTCGGAACGCATTTTACCGATTACCTTGTTCTGCACCATGGCGGTGATCTCGCCCTGCGTGCGCAGGTCGATCTGCTTGGTCTTCAGTTCGGCGAGGACACTGCGTGCCGCCTTGTTCTCCTCCTCGGAAGCGGCGAAACGCTGCTTCTTCATCACCTCGAGGATCATCTTCTGGACTTCGATCATAAGAAACCTTCCTTTCGCTCCGGGATGATACCCGGCAATTTTATGTCTCGTCCCATAATATAGACGTTTTCGCAGGGATTTGCAAGAGTGAGCGCCCCGCCGGAAGACGGAAGGACGGGGTTTCTTCTGAAATTCGGGAAAGAGAGGGCATTTCGGCTTCTCCTGCGTTTGTATTTCAGGCGCAAACAAGTTATATTACAGTGCTATTGCTCCAAACCATACATATCGAAAGGGAACAACATGTCGGACATCCTGATCCTGAGCAAAGTCCAGTGCGCGCAGTTGGAGATCGTCTCCACCTCACCCCTGCAGAACGCGGTCGTCAAAGACGGCAAAGGTACGCCCGTTGCGCTTCCGGTGCTGAAAGAGACGGTCCGGGATGGAAAGTCCGTCCTGCTTCTGGATGCGGCCGCCCTCACCACCTGGTCCCCGAACCATCCCGTTCTCTACACGCTCACCGCCGACGGCGGCGTTTCGGAACGTTTCGGCTACCGGGACCTCACCCCCCGCGCTAATCAGGCGATCCTGCTCAACGGGAGTCCTCTTTTCCTGCGGGGATACATCCGCGGCATCATCGCCCACGAACACCCCAACATGACCGGCGGGACCCTCAAGGATGCCGCCGTCAAAAACATCCGGCAGGCGAAGAAGTACGGCTTCAACCTCGTCCGTTTTCACAGCACCATCCCCACCGAGGATTTCGTCAACGCGGCTGACGAAGAAGGTCTGCTGATCCACATGGAGATCGGCTTCGTCTATGACCGCCCCATGGGTACCCCCGGACGCAAACTCTCCATGGACAACCAGAACTGGCACGACACTCTGCTCAAGTACCGGAACCATCCCTCCTGTGCCATCTTCTGCATCGGCAACGAGATGCACAACTCCGGACACTATCCCGAGGTGAAAGCCCTCTATGAACTGGGCAAGCAACTGGCTCCCGGCTCCCTCATCATGGACAACTCCGGCTGGG
>DCGG01000171.1:5487-6270 GCA_002315455.1 Lentisphaeria bacterium UBA1784 | reverse complement strand
GCGGATATTTTCAGCCAGCACATCGCCTACTACTTCCCCTACAAACACCATCAGGAGATGTTCCGTACCGACGACTGCTGGCGTCTCAACGGTTCCAGTTTTGACGAGCCGCTGACGGCGGAATCCAAGACCACCCTCGGCCGGGCCAGGATCCGCAGGGAAGCAGTGCCGGTGCGTCCGGTGCTGGCCCACGAGGCCGTGCACTACATCGAGATCCCCGATTACGAGAAGCTCAACCGGAAGTTCGACGACTTCGCGGCCAAGGTCGGCCCGGAATATCTCGCCGCAAACGACATCAAAAAGCCCCGCTTCCTTACCGAACTCCCGGAACTGATCCGGCGCAAGGGCCTCACGGAGAAGATGCCGGACTACATCAGGAGTTCGGAGATCTTCAAGATGCTGGGCATCAAGACCTACATCGAACGGCTCCGGCTCTCCGGCCTCTGCGGGTACGAGATGCTTCAGTTCGCGGACTGCCTCAAGTACGAAAACAAGAACGGCATCGTGGACTGCTTCGACGACGACAAATTCATCCCGGCGCAGTGGATGCGGGAATTCAACACCGACGCTGCGCTGATCGCCGACTTCTCCGACGACGTTTTCTTCGAGGACGAGACCGTCAAGGCCGGGATCTACGTCTCCAACTTTCTGGAACAGCCCCGGCTCAGCGGTGACCTTGAACTCGCCATGGAGTGCGACGGCAAATGCGAAGTGATCTATTCGGGCCACCATCTGGAACTCGCCGGAGGTCTTCAGTTGGCGGCCCGGCTGGAGTGGCTCCCC
>DCGG01000171.1:0-5410 GCA_002315455.1 Lentisphaeria bacterium UBA1784 | reverse complement strand
GCTACCCGCCGCATCACGCTCCGCGCCAAGTTCCAGTCGGCGGACGTGACCATTGAAAACGCGTGGGATTTCTACGTCTATCCCCGACCGGTGCTGAACCTCCGTCCCGCCCTCGACCTCACCGACGGCGCGCTGAAGGCGTTCATCACGGAACACGCCGCCATGCTGCCGGAATCCAAGGACGTGGTCGCCGTGGATCAGTTCAATGATCTCGTCTTCCAGCAGCTGGAAAAGGGCAAGACCGTCCTCCTCTTTTATCAGCGGGACCGTCAACATCTCGGCAACTACTACCTCCCCGGCGCTCTCGAACGCTTCAAACCCTGCATCTGGGACCGGGGCAGCAACCTCGGCGGCACCATCACCAACGCCGATCTGCAGAACGTCATGGGCAGCGGACGCCATTTCGCCGCCAACATGCGGGACCTGCTGGAAGGCGGTTACAAACTCTGCATGGATCACTTCCCCGGCAAGGTCGACGAACTGGTCTTCGGCGCCGACAAGCCGGTCCGCGACCGCATGAAGGGCATCGTGCAGAAGGTCAAGGATTTTATCGTGGATGACACGCTGCGGGACTTCTGCCATCTGGGAGCCTTCCGCTGCGGCAAGGGGAAAGTGATCTTCTGCACCTTCTCCACCGAGCGTCTGAAACGCCCTGCGCCGGCCACCGCCTTCGCGTGGCTGGTCAACAATGCCGCAACTATCAGGATCGACGCCGAGATCGCCCCGGAAGCACTGCGTGAGTTCGCCATCGCCTCCACAGCCAGGGGCGTGATCCGAGAGGACGTGATGAACCACTTCTGGGAGATCGNNAACCGGTCCGCGACCGCATGAAAGGTCTGCTGCAGGGCGTCAAGGAGTTCATCGATCAGGATACGCTGCGCAACTTTTCGCACCTTTTCAGCATCAAAGCAGGAAATGGTCTGCTGGTTGTCTGCACCCTGCAGATCGATAAGACCGCCCCCGTGACGCAAAGCCTGCTCGACTGGCTCTTCCATGGTGCAAATGAGCTGAATACGGCGCGTACCATCTCCGTCGGGGCGCTGAAAGAGTACCTCGCCGCACAGACCAAAGCCGGAGTTCGCAAAGAGGATGTGATGAACCACTTCTGGGAGATCGACAACAAGCCCGTCGAGGACGTTCTCTTCTGGGAGGCCAGCGGCGTGGATCTGAGCAAGATCCATTAGTCCGTACGGCTCCGGAGGCTCATGCCCGGAATACGGAGAAGATGACGATGAAAAAGCGCTGGGAAAAAGGAAGCGAATGTTTGTGCGCCCTTTTTGGAGGGCTCTACGCCGGCGGAATGATCTGCCGGCTCTTCCTGACTCCCGGCGATGCATACGCCCCATTGTTTCCGGCGATGCGGATGATTTTTGTTATCTGCTTCTTTCTGCTGCTGGGATTCTGCTTCTTCCTGATTCTCCGCAGGATCGGACCAACGGCGTTTGCGGTGGCAGTCCCGCTGCTTTGGCTCTCCCCGCTTCTGAGACCAACCCCCATCCCGGAAATGCTGGCGGGCTTCGTCCTCGGCGGCATGCTCGCGGTTCTCGGCCGGATGCGGAAGACGGCGCTCACGCGTCTGCTCCTGATCGGGAGTTCCGCAGGATTCATTTTCGCAGGATGGCTCTCCCCGCTCTGCGGAAGGTTCATCCTTCTCGGGATCGTCGCAACGGCGCTCTGCGGCATCATCCGCATCGCCTGCCGGACCCAACTGAAATTCTGGCGGTATCCGCTGATCCTGCTGCTGGCGGTCAGCGCCGCCATCCTTTGTCGCCGGGGAGACGACGCCATCGCCTGCTCCGTGCTGCCGCCCCCGCCTCTCTTTGCCGCATCGCTGATGCCGACTGCGGAGGAGAAAGTGGACATTCTGCTGGTCTCCAATCGGCTCTCCAACGAGGAAAAACCGCTGGAAGCCCTGCCCTACGTGAACCGCTGTACCGTTCTCCCGTGGAAGGCCTTTTCCACGCTCTGCACCACCGGGGAATCCGCGCAATACGACCTCGTGGCTCTGGACGTGGCCCCCGGGCGCTCCGGTGCGTACAAGTGTGAAGCGCTCCGGCAGGGGATGCTCCGTACCCGGAAGGGAGGAGGAGTCTTTGTCTATCCCGGAAATGGCAGACGGACGCCCGTTCCCGAAGGCGCCATCGGTGCCGTTTCCCTGCCGTGGGACGACAACCGTTACTTTGCGGCGGCGCTCCGCACCAACCTCCCGGTGGATCAGGAGCAACTGGACGACCGCCTTCAACGGTATCAGAACGCCTTCGACTTCGAACTTTTCCCGGCGGGAGTATTCACCGCCCTCTATCACGGCGGAAAACCGGAATTCACGCTGTCCGCCGTGAAACGGGACGGAGGGGCTGTACGCGTCCTGCCTGCCGGGTGGTGGCGGTATGCGGCGGCAGCGGCGTTTCTCTATTGCCTTCTGCGGGTGCTGCTCTGCAGGAGGGAGCGCTTCGGCGCAATTTTCGCCGCGCAGGAAAACGCGATCAGTTTCGGGACCGTGGTCTTTGCCGCCGTTCTGCAGGGGAGCCGGGACTTTTTCTCGCCGGTCCCCGCCTTTCTCGGCTTCGGAATGCTGTTGCTGCCGCTCCTCGCCTTCCGGACCTCTCCGATCAAGGGCGTGCTTCTGCTGACGGCGGGATGGATCTTTCCGCTCTGCTGGCTTCTGCCCGCCGCCCCCGGGGACTGGCGGATCGCGGCGCCGATCGTCATCTTCAGCGCATTGAGTGCCGGATACTCCTGCTTCCGGCAGACCCGTCCGGGATGGACGCCGCCCGGCACCGCGACGGGGCAGTTTCTGCTCGGACTGCTGCTGGCAGCAGTGCTCGTACTGACGCTTCAGGCCCTCTGGTTGCCTCTGCTTCCCCTCGCCGCCGCGGTGAACCTCATCCTGCGGACAGGAGTGACTTTGCGGAGTTGATTTCGTCCCGATTTTCATTTATGCAAAAAAAGATATGTTATATGGTTTTAAATCCATTTCCGTTTTTGCAAAAACAGGGTATATTTTATCCGTACAGTTCCATCAACCTCAACGTAAGGAGTGCAAATCATGGATGTCATCATCTGCAAAACCGCTGCCAAGGCGGAAAAACTCACCGCCCGCATCATCGCGGACGCCATCAACGACAAGCCCGAATTCAAACTGGGCCTGGCCACCGGTGCCACCATGGAGAACGTCTATGCCGACCTCGCCCGCCTCAACAAGGCCGGAAAAGTGGACTTCTCCCAGGTCCGTTCTTGGAACCTCGACGAATATGTCGGACTGCCCCCGGAGCACGACCAGAGTTACCGCTACTACATGAATAAGAACCTCTTCAACAAGGTCAACATCGACAAGCGCAATACCCATCTGCCCGACGGCATGGCTCCCGATGAAGTTGCCGAGGCCGATCGTTACGATGATTCCATTGACGAAGCCGGCGGCATAGATCTGTGGCTGGTGGGCATCGGATGCTCCGGGCACGTCGGCTTCAACGATCCCGGCACCAGTTTCTCCTCCCGGACCCACGTGGCCTATCTGACCAAGACCACCTATGAGCAGAACAAGATCTACTTCAATCCGCCGGAATCCATGCCCCGCCGCGCCTTCACCGCCGGCGTCGGCACCGTGCTGGATGCCAAGAAGGTGGTCCAGCTGATCACCGGCAAGCGCAAGGCCGCCATCGCCGCCGCCGCCATCGAGGGGCCCATGACCTCCATGATCTCCTCCAGCGCGCTGCAGCTTCACCCCGACACGGTGGTGATCCTCGACGAGGAGGCCGCCGCGAATCTGAAGCTCAAGGACTTCTACAAGGAAGTCTTCGAGAACGATCCCAAATGGGAAGCCTACCGGTAATCCGGAGGAGGATCCGATGACTGTCATCAGGACCGCACCCAAGTTCGTTCCGGAACTGGATCCGGGTTTCGTTCCCGCCGCCCTGTGGCATCGGGAGTACCGCCGCCTCGCCGCGGCGGATCCCGGCGCCCGGCAGGTTGCCATCACCTTGGAACGCCCCAACGGAGCCATCTCCCGTCACGAAGTCAAACTGCTCTCCGCCTCTGCGGACAATGCGGCGGCGAACCTCCGTTACGTGGAGCGGACCATCAAATTCCTGCTTTGGGCCTGCGGCGGCTGGAAGGTCACCGTGGCCGGAGCGCCGGAACTGATCGAACCCCTCCGCAAAATCTACTCTCCCGATGGAGAGCGCGCCTTCGACTACGGTGTCATGGGCGAACAGGTCTATGACCACAAGTTCACCATCGAAGGCGCCGATTACGCCTCCGCGCCAGCAGAGAAGAAGATCTCCATGAAACTGGGCGGCCACTTCGAAGGGTGCCGCATCGGCTTCGACCTCGGCGGTTCCGACCGGAAGTGCGCCGCCGTGCAGGACGGGAAAGTCCTCCACAGCGAAGAGGTGGTCTGGGACCCCTACTTCCAAAGCGACATCAACTACCATAAGGAAGGAGTTCTCGACTCTCTCCGCAGGGCGGCGGCCAAACTTCCCCGCATTGATGCCATCGGCGGAAGCGCCGCCGGCGTCTACGTGGACAACCAGCCCCGGATCGCTTCCCTCTTCCGGGGGATCCCGGCGGCGGATTTCGCCACCAAGGTCCGGCCGGTGTTTCTGGAAATCGCCAAGGAGTTCCCCGGAGTTCCCTTCGTGGTCCTCAACGACGGCGAAGTCACCGCGCTCGCGGGAGCCATCAGTTTGAAGAAGAATTCCCTCATCGGTCTCGCCATGGGGACCAGCGAAGCCGTCGGCTACGTCACCCCCGAAGGGAACCTGACCGACTACCTCAATGAACTGGCCTTCGCCCCCGTGGACTACCGGGAAGAGAACGCCCCCCGGGACGAGTGGTCCGGAGATGACGGCGTCGGCGCCTCCTACCTCTCCCAGCAGGCGGTGGGCCGTCTTGTCGCCCCTGCCGGATTCGACATTCCCAAGGGCACGCTGTTGCCGGAAGTGCTGAAGCTGGTGCAGAAGGCCATGGCGGAGAAGGATCCCCGGGCCGCGGCCATCTACCGCACCGTGGGAGCCTACCTCGGTTATGCCGTGGCCCACTATGCGGAGTTCTACCAATTGGAGAACCTGCTTTTGCTGGGCCGCGTTTCCTCGGGCGACGGCGGTTCCATCATCATCGACACGGCCAACGCCGTGCTGAAGGGGGAATTCCCGGAGTTGAACGTCCAGTTCCACATCCCGGACGAGACCTTCAAGCGCCATGGGCAGGCTGTAATCGCCGCCACGCTCTGAAGCGTCAGAGGAAGCCCCAAGGACCGGATACTCTCCGGTCCTTTTTTATGCCCCTTCCCCGATGCTCTCTGCAATGACCCATTGAAGCAATAAAAAAAGAGACGGCTTTGAAGACGCTCAAAACGAGCGCCTTCAATACCGTCAGTACGTCGCTGAATCCCTTTACGCCAAGGTACCGA